>CAZFWM010000303.1:0-9275 GCA_964522545.1 uncultured Thermodesulfobacteriota bacterium | reverse complement strand
TGCGTCCTCGCCGCTCCCCTCTCCGCCGGCAAAGAAGATCTTGAAGACCCTTGAAAAGGCACCCCTGGGGGAGGCCTCACCAGTGTAGAAGTAGATGAGCTCGCCGCTCCCCTCGGGGAGGGCATCCGCCTTCTCGACGTCCAGGCCCAGCTCGAGCAGTGTCCCCTCGAGCTCATCGACCACGTCGCCCCTCTGTTTCCCGCATAGCCAGATAATCAGATTCTCTTTCATTTTTTGTTTCCCTCTTTGTTATAGGTCGATCACATTTCCTATCATGTCATCGGGTTTCTTTACATCGAACATGGAGAGCACCGTCGGGGCGATGTCGTAGATCTCGAGCCCCTCGAGCCTCTTGCCTCCGCCCTCGCTCCGAGGATCGTGAAAGATGAAGATCCCCTCCCAGTCGTGGTTCGCATCGTCCGGGCCGGTGTCGTTCTCGAAGATGTGAAGCGATCCCATCCCCACCGTGCCGGCGCCGCGCCAGTCGAGGTCGCCGAAGTAGACGAACAGGTCGGGGGCTATGTTCTTGACCTCCCGGTACATCTCCTCGGGCCGCTTGACCACCGTGCCGATGTCGTTGCCCTTCTCGTCCGGAATCGCGGCGATCTCCTCGAGGAGCTTGGTGCGGAACGACTCGTACTCGTCGGCCGGGATGACGCCCTGGGGCTCGCGGCCCTGGACGTTCATGAAGACGCGGCTGTAGTAGCCCCCCTCCGCCCAGACGCGCGTCTTGGGCCAGTCGATCATCTCCGGCTTGAGCTTGGAGGGGGCCGTGACCGGCTCCCTGAGCACCAGGTAGCCCTTGTCGATGAGCCAGTCGTTGATGCAGATGCCGCCGACCATGTTCCGGGCGCCGTGGTCCGAGACGACCATGATCGCCGTGTCGTCGGGCCGGACCTCCAGGAGCTTTCCGATCTGGGCGTCCACGAATTCGTAGTAGTCGAGGATCGCGTTCTGGTACTTGTGGCCGGGCTCGTAGAGGCGGTGCTCCGAGTCCATGTACCGCCAGAAGCCGTGGTGGATCCGGTCGATCCCCATCTCCACGAACATGAAGAAGTCCCAGTCGCGCTCGGTGATCCAGCTCCGGACCACCATGAACCGCCGCTTCGTCATCTCGTAGACCTGGTCGATGAGCCAGTCCTTGTTGTCGGTGCGGAAGTCCTTCACGTCGATGACGTAGTCGCCGCCGGCGAGGGCGTCGAGCTCGGCCGCCACCTCCTTCGGGTAGGTGTAGTCCGCATCCTTGTTCGGCGTGAGGAAGCTGGCGGCGATGGCGCCCCGGAGCGGCTTGGGGGGATAGGTCTGAGGCACCCCGAGAATAAGGGAGCTCTTGCGGGCCCGGGAGAGATAGTTCCAGACCCTCTTCTCCTTCACGTAGTCGTTGTTGGCGAAGTAGAGCTCGTCATAGCCGTGGCTGGAGCGGTTCCGGAATCCGTAAAAGCCGAGCTGGCCCGGGTCCTTGCTGGTCATCATGGCGGTCCACGCCGGCACCGTGATGGGCGGCGAAGTGGTCCTGAGATTGCCCCAGCATCCGCGGTCCATGAGAGAGCTCAGGTTCGGCAGCCGGTCCCTCCACTTGTCGAAGACGAGCTGCGGCGTGGCGCAGTCCAGACCGATGATCATCAGGCGTTTCGACATCCAAGGCTCCTTTCTCCAAATTTCAAATTATAAAGATCTACCATTTTAACTTATTTGTCCGAATTTGAAAAGATACTTACACATCCAGTATAATTGCCTCGGATTTAGGCGTCCGGCATCTCGATGATCCGGGTCCCGAGGGATTCCGCGAGGCGGCCGGCGATCCACGGGTGACAGGTGAAGAGAAAGACCTGTCGCCGGGAGGCGAGGTCCCGGACGAGGTCGATCGCAGCGGCCATGCGGCCCTCGTCCCACCGCACCAGGACCTCGTCGAGGAACAGGGGCATCCGCTCCCGGCCGTCGTCGAGGTGGTCGGCCAGGGCCAGGCGCAGCGCCAGATGGATCTGGTCCAGGGTCCCACTGCTCAGGGGGGCCTCGGCGGGCCGGGGGAAGGGATCGCCCGCCCGAAAGATTTCGAGGCGCGGCCCCTCCCGGCCCTGCTCGCAGGCGAGGCGCTCGTAGCGCCCCCCCGTGATCCGGGCCAGGTACGAGCCCGCCCGCCTCAGCACGTCCGGCTGGTGGGCCGCGCGGAACTTCTGATCGGCGTGCCGCAGGACCGAGGCGAGCAGCTCGAGCCGGTCACGCCGCACCGAGACCTCCTCGAGCTCTTCCGTGAGGCCCTCTCTCTCCCCGTCGATCTGGTCGAGGGTGACCATGCCGGAGAGGTGATCGACCTCGCTCCGGAGACCGACGGCCTCCTTCTCCAGCTCCTTGATCTCCTCGGTGATCTGATCCAACCTCTCGCGGGCCCGGACGAGCTCCTCGTCCGAGAAGGTCCAAGGCTCATGGGCCTCCTCGGCCAAGGCGATCTCTTCACGCAGTGAGTCGAGGTCCGGGTACTCGCGCTCCAGGTCGGCCCGGATCTCCCCAGCCTGTCGCCGGGCCCGGCGCCGCGTCTCCAGCACACCGATGCCCGAGCCGGGGTCACCGCTGCCGAGCTTCGAGAGGGCGGCCTTGAGATGGTCGATCTCCTGTTCCACGGCATCCCTGCGCTCTTTCACGGCCTCGAGCTCGGGTCCTATCCTCTCGATCTCCCTGGCCCCCTCATCGGCACGTCGGCTACGCTCTCTCGCCTCGTCCAGGCGGGCGGCAAGGGCGGCCGCCCCGACCTGCGCTTCTTCGCCCCCCCCCACGCCCGCGGCCTCGCACGCCACGACGATCGCCGCCCGGCGCCGAGCCGACCGTGCCTCCAGGTCGCTTCGACCCTCCTCGAGCTCCTCGAGGCGCTCCACCACATCCTGGAGAGTGGCCAGGTCCTGGAGCAGGTCCGGGTGGGGGCGCTCCAACTTCACGGGCGCCACAGGGATCGACTCGAGGAGACCGGCAATCTGTCCGGCTTCCTCCTTCATCTCCTTTTCGGCCTGCTCGAGAATGGCCCCGGCCCGACCGACCTTGAGCGCGTGCTCTTCCTTCTGACGTCTGCGGTCCCTTCGGGTCGCAAGCCAGGACCAGAGCACGACGCCGCCCATGAGGGCCCCGACGAGCCCGACCACCCAATAGACGCGCTCGCTCAGGATCAGCCCGGCCGCGAGCAGGCTGATGCCGGCGGCGAGCAGGACCGCCGTGAGAGCGATCAGGCTGACTTCTCCGGGCGCCCTGGGCACGCCTCCCTCCAGGGCGGCCAGCCGCCCCTTTTCGGCCCGGCAGTGTGCGTGGAGATCCTGAAACTTGTCGATGTGGGCGCTCAGAACCGTGCGGGAGAGGGAGCGGACCGGGGCGGCCAAGGAATCGGACCAGGGCTCGATGAGCAGATCCCCGGCCCTCTCCCTGAGCCTCCCCCTGTGACGCTCGATCTGCCTCTCGATCTCCTCGATCCGCTCCCGGTCGACGCGGACCCGCGTGCTCCCCTCCACGGCACGGTTTATCTCTGCCTCGCGCTCGAGAACGAGCCGGTCCTCTTCCGACAGGGCCCCGGCCTCTTTCGAGAGTCCTTCCATACGGTTCTCCAGGGCGCTCTGCCGCTCACCGAGGTCCCGGAGCTGGTCGCGCAGGGCCTCGAGCCGCTCCCCGGGCGATCCGGGCAGGCCGGCCGTCTCTCTCTCCTCGCCCGCCTCTTCCTCGAGGGCCTCGATCTTGAGGAGCGCGGCGCGAACCGGGCCGAGCCGCTCGGCCCGGTGCCGGAGCGTACGCAGGCGGATCCCCTCTTCCCGGCTCCCTGCGAGCTCTTCTTCGATTGCCGCCATCCGGGTGCTCTTCTCGCGGATCTTCACGTCCCGGTCCAGTGCCTCACGCCGCTCGCGCGCCAGGGCCCTCAGGTTCTCCGCAATCAGGCGGGCCTTCGGCCCGCCCCGTCGATCCGGCCTCCACAGGCTGCTCGCCTCCCTCTGCAACTCTCCCGCCACATCGCCCACGGGGCAGAGGAAGTCGGCTCCCAGGGCGCCGAGGAGCCCATCCTGGACCCGCTCCCACGATGACTCGTCAAAGAAGCGAAGGTCGGACATGGTGAGGGCGTAGACCGATCGGAAGAGGCTGCGGGGAAGGAACTGAACGGCCGGGAGTGGCTGGTTACGGAGATCTTCTCCTTCGTCTCCGCAGGCCGCCCTCCCCTGGGGATGACTCAACAGCCTGCGAAGCACGGTCACTTCCCCGCCGCCATCGAGCCTGAGCCCGGCGCTCCCCTCGATGCGGTCCTCCTCCCACGGGGTGTAGGGGTGGAGATCACGGCTGGCCGGCAGAAATCCGTAGAGGATCGTCTCGAGAAATGAAAAGAGGGTCGACTTCCCGGACTCGTTCCGGCCGAGCACCACCACGGCGCCCTCGGGGAGGTCGGAGAATTCTCGGTCCTTGAGCGCCCCGAAACGTCCGATGGATAGCGAGGAAAACCTCATGGAGTCTCCGGTTCCTGTTTCAACATGCGACCGGCCGCCTCGACATCGAGCCCTTCGAGCAGCCCCCTGAGGTAGCGCCGCCTCGCCGCGTCGGCGTGGTGGCCCGCGCCGGGGGGGCGGGGCGGCCGCGCCCGCGTCCCGTAGCGCCGCCGCGCCGCGTCTTCGTCTTCCCCCCCCCCTACCTCACTCAGCCCCTCCACCCTAGGCATCCCCTCCACCCCACTCATCCCCTCCGCCCCAGACATCCCCTCCGCCCCAAACATCCCCGCGAGCCGGTCCGGTGCAAGGGAGTCGATCAGGGCGTCGTCGGAGCGGGCCTGTCCGATGAGGGCCAGGGCCTCGGCGAGCACGTGCGGACCGGTGCGGTACTCCTCGAGATCGACCGGACGGGTGAGCCGGCCGGGACGCACCCTGACCGCCAGGGCACCCGCGGCCGCGGCGATCTCCTCCTCCAGGGCCCCGAGGCCTTCGCCCCCCTCGCTCAGTGCGGCCTCGCACAGCCTTGGGGCGATCGGGCAGGGCCCGGAGAGCTCCAGGCTCACCATCCACTCGATCTTGTCCCGGGTGTCGCTCTGAGCGGTGTGGCGACCGAAGGCCTCCACGGCCCGCTCGACGAGATCCTCCATATTGTTCACCGCCTCGAGGTCGTCCAGGTGCAATGATGCCCACTGGATTGAGGCCAGGGGCCGGAACTCCACCCGGGCCTCGCCCCCGGGCGGGATCCTCACCAGGAGCGCCCCCTTCGGGCCCGTCTCCTTTGGATTCCTGCCCTGGATGTTTCCCGGGTATTGTGCGAGCGGAAGGTCGGGGTGGAGCTGTCGCTTATGGATGTGCCCCAGGGCCCAGTAGGCAAAACCCTTTCCGCTCAATTCCTCGACGGCGCAGGGGGCGTACCGCTCGTGGGCCTCCGCCGCCTGAGAGCCGACGACCGTGGCGTGGAGCATGGCCACGTGCGGGGCCGCGGCGTCCGCCCTGGGAAAGGGGATGGCCTGGGGGAAGGTGGCGGCCAGGTTCTCCTGCTCGGCCCGTCCCTCGTGACCGGCCGCGGTCACCCGGCCGACGAGGTCGTCGTCCCGGCCCGTGATCTCCACGGTCTCCGGCCGCCGCTGATGGAAGAGCATCACATTAGGCGGCCATGCAATGGCCGCGGCCCGAGCACCCGCGCTGCCGGGGTCGTGGTTCCCGGTCGCGTAGAGGACCTGAATGCCTGCGGCCTCGAGCCGCCTGAGCTCGGCCACCAGGAAGCGCTCGGTCTCGAAGGAGAGGCGCTCGCCGTCGAAGAGGTCGCCGGCGATGAGCAGGGCGTGGACCTCCTCGTCCATGGCGAGGTCCACTGCGGCCCGAAGCGTCTCACGGACCGCCGAGCGCAGCCGCTGCCTCTGCTCGGCCGTGCGGCCGAGAAAGCTCGTGTCGAGGTGGACGTCGGCGATGTGGACGAAAGAGAAATCTCGACGCTCGTCTCCACTCATTATTGAAAGGGTCCCCTATCTCGAAATCAAATTATTCGGTGGCTGACATGAGATTCTATTCCCCTGTTTTTCCCTATGTCAATGCGCAGCCGCTTTGGTCGAGACGGTAGCATTACGATTTTTTCTCGTTCCTAGGCTACGGGGAACATATTCATCTGGGGCTCTGCTCCGCTCAATACAACGTTTAACCAGCCCCACCAAGGCCCATAACGAAAGAATTAAAAATAATTATTGACATGAACGCATTTTCAGCGTAGATTAAATAAGTAGTTTACTATCATAAAGATCACAGTAATCGCCGCGGAGCAAACTAATGGAGGGGAAGCCCGCAGGTAGAGCAATTTTGAGCCGGTGCACGCTACAGGTGCACCGGCTCTTTTTTTCATGTGAACCCTTGCAATGAATGGTCCCCCGTCCGTGCAAACGAAATAAAGGAGGAGAAGCCATGAGAAGCAAACCGATCACAAGTTTGGTAATCTTTACGGCTCTGTTATTTTCCCTGTCCGCCGCCCAGGCCAAGGTCCCGGAACAGATCAATTACCAGGGATTTCTCACCAAGCCCACCGGGGTCCCGGTCGACGGGGATCTGGAGATGATGTTTGCCATCTATGATGCGGAGACAGGTGGCACGATTATCTGGGAAGAGGGCCCGATGACGGTCACGGTGACCGAAGGGGTGTATAACGTGATTCTCGGCCAGACCGTTCCGATCACCCCGGACCTGCTGCTCGAGGGGTCCAGGTGGCTGGAGGTGGTCGTGGAGGGCGAGTACCTGGAGCCCAGGGAGCTGATCGTGAGCTCTCTGTTCGCCATAGAAGCCGAGACCGCGAACACAGCCATAGAGGCCGGGAATGCGGACACCGTGGACGGGGCCCATGCGGCCGCCCTTGAGGAGTCGGCCGAGATCGACGCCGACATCGAGGTCCACAGATTGAAATCAAACGCTCACCATGTGCCATATACCGATGCCGAGGCGGTGGCGGCCTGTGACGCAGCAGGGATGGAGGAAACGGCCGAGATCGTGGTCGGCATTGCGGCACACGCCGCCCAACAGTCGGTTCATCACACAAAGACCAGGACCTTCGCAGCCCTTATCGACCTGGCCACGGACGCACAGATCCCAAACAATATTACGATCGATCATGCAGCTACCGCCGGTGTCTCCGATACCGCGGATTTCGCGACGATCGCCGGCAACGCAGACACGGTGGACGGGGTCCATGCGGACACCCTTGAAGAGTCGGTCGAGATCGTTGCCGGCATCGCCGCCCATGCAGCCATAGCCGATGCGCACCACGCAAAGACCACAAGCTTTGCCGAGCTTACGGACAGCGCCGACGACTTACAGATCCCGGACGACATCACGATAGCTCACGCCGCACACGCGGATGATGCGGATGAAGCGGTTAATGCCGATACACTGGACGGCCATCACGAGTGGTATTTCTCCGAGTCCACCCATGACCATGCCTTTACGGAGATAACGGGCTTTGCCTCGGATGAGCAGATACCGGACGACATCACGATAGCCCACGCGGCAACGGCCGGGGATTCCGATTATGCGGCCACGGCCGGAGATGCCGACACCCTGGACGGACACGACTCGAGCTACTTTGTCTCGACCTACGACGACCATGGTCGCTCCGGTGTCGCAAATGACCTTTACGAGGGGACAGTACGTCTGTCTTCCAAGTATCTCAGTTCGACAGGCCCTGGAGTTATGATGGCAGACACATCTTCACATACTTTATCTGTGTCTAATTTCGGCTCCGGTAACGGCATATCCGGATTCACCTTTGGAGACGGGGACGCCATCATGGGTATGGCAGAGGGCTCCGGGTATGCCGGATATTTCACGATCAATAACACCGCCAACAGCCTTCATGCCCTCTACGCCGAGACCAATGGAACCGGAGATGCCATCCATGCAAAGAACACTGGAATCTATGGCCATGCCAGCTTTTTCAGCATCGACAACACCATCAATAGCGATGCTGCCTTGTACGCCATGACCAGCGGAACCGGCAATACCATCTATGCAAAAAACAGTGGAGGCAGCGGCCATGCCGGCCGTTTCAGGATCGACAACAGCGGCAACAGCAACTCCGCCTTGTACGCCTCGACAAACGGAAGCGGGCCGGCCCTGGAAGTGACAGCTAACGGAAGCGGCCCTGTTGGGGAGCTCTACGGAGGGGCTCTGAAACTCTACAGCAACGGGGTAGAGACCATCAAATTGAATCCGGACGGTCCATCCGACGGCGGAAAGATCATGCTCTTTGATGCCTTCGAACAAACGACCGTCGAGATAACGGCTGCTGAGGGCACCGGTCAGGGCTCGACTATTAAACTTTACGACTTCGATAATAATAAGACTATCGAGTTGGACGCTGATCTAAACGGAAAGGGGCGGGTTATAACGGATGAGCTCGAAATCACCGGTGGAAGCGACCTGTCCGAGCATTTCGACATCAAGGAAATCAGCGAGGAGATAGAGGCCGGAATGGTCGTGAGCATCGATCCGGAAAGACCCGGCAGCCTGGCCTTGAGCCGTGAGGCCTATGACCGCAAGGTGGCCGGAATCGTCAGCGGGGCCGGAGGGATCGATACGGGACTGATGCTCCGGCAGAAGGGCTCGGTGGCGGACGGCTCCCACCCCGTGGCGCTGACCGGGCGCGTATACTGCTGGGCCGACGCCTCGAGCGGCCCCATACGGCCCGGCGATCTGCTGACCACTTCCGGGACCCGCGGCCACGCCATGAAGGTCGAGGCCTATGAGAAGGCCCAGGGAGCCATCCTCGGCAAGGCCATGTCGGCCCTCGGGGAAGGGAGAGGCCTGGTGCTGGTCCTCGTGGCGCTCCAGTGATTTTTCCATACAGTAAGGGCAATGATCAGCCCGGCACATGGAACCAAGAAAAGAGAGGTGCAATAATGAAACGAATTTCAAATAGTACTTACCTATCGGGCCTTCCTTTTGGCTTCCTATTATCATTATCCCTGATTCTGTCTCCTACTTTTCTTTACGCCAGAGAGATTGCGACCGAAGATGTTCGTATTGCAGTCGAAACATGGGTTCGCCATGTAACAGCTGATGCAAAACCGGATGCCCTTATCGATCGGATGGAGCCCTATATCATTCATGGGGAGACAAGGGCTTATATTGCTCATCTCAGAGATAATGGCTTCTGTCTCTGTGGCGCCAACGATTTGGTACTCCCCGTGTACTTCTACAACCCACATGAGGACTATGACCCTCAGAATCCAGAGTTACAGTTCATTCTTTGGGAGATAAGTAGCAGAACAGAGAATTTGTCCAACTATGAGAAGGCAAACGACCCAAGGA
>CAZFWM010000302.1:0-9346 GCA_964522545.1 uncultured Thermodesulfobacteriota bacterium | reverse complement strand
CGCCTCGAATTATTGGAGAATCTTAAAATTGAAATGTCGCTGTAGTAATAGGAAAAATCGAAAAAAAAGAAAAAAAAGAAAAGCCTGTATTTCTGGCAACAGGGTGTCTTTTAAACATAGAAGGAATTTACCACCTTTTAACAGCTAAACACGTCGTAATGAAAAAAAAAGATGGGAAGTTCACTGAAGAGCGTCGAGATAGAGATATGTTTATTTTCTTTAATTGTAAAGATGGGACGCTCGGCAAGCGTTCTTTGGATGCGATAAAAAAAAATCACAAGGTCAATTGGATTTTTCACCCCGAAAACGCAGATGTTGATATTGCAATTATCCCGTTTGGTCTCGAGGTAGGCAAAGATGACGTAAGAACAATACCAGATCATCTCCACTTCGGACCTAGCGGCCTATTGGAGCTATATGATGTATTTTTCTTTTCATATCAGCCGGGGCTCGAGCTTGAAGGGAAAATATCACCAATTATAAGAACTGGGACTTTAAGCCTACTTCATCAAGATGGCACATTTTATATTGATGGGTTCTCTTTCCCTGGTAACAGTGGAAGTCCCGTATTTTTAAAGCCATCTTCTGCGGACTTTGAATTTGGTACAATTAAATTCGGAAATGATAAATTAGGGGGTAAGTTTATAGGTATTATTGGAAGTTATATAACATATAGAGAGACTGCAATAAGTACACAGACCGGAAGAGCACGGGTAATCTTTGAAGAGAATACGGGTCTTTCAAAGGTATGGTCTGTAAAATTTATTTCGGAAATTGTTCAATCAGAAAATTTTATACAGCAGGTTAATAGGCTACGCAAAAAGTAACTTTAAAAGTTGGGGTTGTATGCATAAATCGTCCAAATGTTTCATAGGACTCTGTAAACTCCGGGGTCTGACAATCATTGGAACGAAATGTTACGATAAGCAGTCGCTGGAAGAAGATTGTTTAGATCGTGTGTTCCCTTATTGAGGAAAAATCTATAAATAATTCCTTGCCAAACGACCGCCTATAACTATTTAAAATCACACACCTTATTTTTCCCGATTTCGGCACCCTTTTTTCCACACCGCTGAGAACCCATTTTATCTTGATTTTCTGTTCCCTTCTGGGTAAAAAGGTGAGAGAAACATACTTCCAGTCCGTAATAAAAAGAGGAGGTTCAAAATGGCGCTGGCCAAGAAAGACGATCTTCTCAACTCCAACGACGTCGCGCACATGCTCGATGACACGCCGGATGATATCGTCGTTTTGGCGAGAAAAGGACTTCTCCGGGGGGTCAAGAACTTGAATTCGGTAAGGAGTATGAGATGACTTTACGATTCCGATCACTACTTTGTGGGTCTTTTCTCTTCGCGCTTTTCTCGATCTCGGCATGCATTAACGGCGAGGTCACAGACTCTGCCGACCTTCCGATCCCTGACGCCATGGTATGTATCGAGAGCCTCGATGAGGGGGAAGAGGCGGAGATCAATCGATGTGCTCCCACCAGTCTCTCAGGGAGATATCTCCTCCGCATCGATGATCTGTTCTCTTCGGCCCCTGCTGACTCCTATCGTCTCTTTGCTTACAAAACAGGATTCAAGGACTCTCTGCACCCGGAGCCGATCGAGATTCCTGGCCATGGGGGCGTTCTTTCGATAGATCTCCAGCTCCAGGATACAGATATCCCATACCAATTCGAATTATCATGGTATCGTTACAGCTGTATGGGAGGCCCTTGTGGATATTACTGGGAGACGTTTGAGGGCCTTGCGAATATGGGTGAAGACGACAAGGTCCTTACATATTGCCTCACAAAATATTTTAATGATGTTGGTGAGGTCATCCGCACCCATGAAGAGGAGATGTGCACAGTGATTGAGCCTGGACTCGTAATGGTCGCCCAGGCACTCTGTTTCAGTGAAGAGCCCATGGATGGGATCGCCATCCAGAAGACCTATCGCATCGAGGAGCCTTCAGGCCAGGGCTTTCAGGAGAGCGAGCAGATTTTGATCCGTTAAAGCCTTCAATTCAGGTTTTAAGCCAGGGTCAAAAATAATGTAATCGCGGGTTGGGGAACCTCCCTGGATCCAGATGATCCACAAGGAAATAGCGCTGAAAAAGGAGGGGGAATCTACCTGGGCTTTTTATATAAAGGAGAGTCTACATGAGTGCAAGAAGCGGCTCGAAGTTTCGGAACTTTCTCATCGCCTGTCTCGTGCTGGTCTGTGCTGGCTGCCACGAAATCGGGTCGGTCTCCGGACAGCACACCCTCGTGGACGTCGAGGCGCTCTTCGCTGTCGAGGGCTCCTTCACCCCCCAGGCCGTGTACCTCGTGGGCCCCAATGAAAAGTACAGCTACTTTTATCCGGAAGAGCTCGGGACGGGCGGGATCGAGCTGCACCCTATCATAACATGGGGTAACGCAACGTTATGCCACCCCTTCTTTTACGAGGGCTTGCTCAAGCACTTCGCATCTCACGGCTTCGTCGTGGTCGCGGCGAACGACCCGTTTGTGGGCAGCGGCGTGGAGATGCTGGAGGCACTCGACTGGATGATCGGCAGGCACTACGATGAGAGCAGCCTCTTCTTCGGTCTCCTCGACGTCGACAACGCCGGCGCTGTGGGCCACTCCCAGGGCGGGGGCGGGGCCATCAACGCCGGGAACGATCCCCGGGTCGTCTGTGTCGTCCCGATCACCCCGATTCCCGGGGACTTGAGCGGGCTCCACGGCCCCATGTTCATCGCCGCCGCCGGCGAGGACGTGCTGGTCCCGCTGATTTGGATCGCGTCCGCGATCTAC
Organism: uncultured Thermodesulfobacteriota bacterium; assembly: GCA_964522545.1. Classification (GTDB taxonomy): domain Bacteria; phylum Desulfobacterota; class DSWW01; order CAZFWM01; family CAZFWM01; genus CAZFWM01. The sequence continues at coordinate 6,561 of CAZFWM010000302.1, read as the reverse complement.
AACCCCTCGCACGTCCCCACGATCTTCGGCGTGCTGGACGGGGCGGGCCACATTGACCCGCTCGGACACGGGGACGGCTTCCGCGGCTACGTCACTGCCTTCCTAGGTTCCTGCCTTTTTGAAGACCCTGTCGCATCGGTCGCTTTCTTCGAGGGATGCAGCATCTGCAACGACCCGGACTGGACGGTGAAGCGCAAACATATACAACCTGACTGATCGGCACTCACGCTCGAGAGATGTGCAACACACGGTGAATTTTTGGCCTATCTAACCGCTAACCCTCTTTATCTGTTCGTCGTGATAAGCCAGCGGGACGACATCTCTTGCCAGATTGCCTCACCCGCCGGTATTGATCCATTCGAGTACTACTGCCTCTGCCCCGCTGGATGTGAAGAGACCCGAGTAGATTCCGATCCAGCCCACGCTCGGGAAGGGGAAGGAGATCGTTATCTCCATGGGGGGATCGATGGCCGGGAGCGGCGCGGTCCCGAGAGGAAAGACCTGTATCATCGGGTAGGTCACGATCAGGTAGTTCGCCCACGTGGCCGGCTCCGGCGTCCCGAGGGTATAGACCAGCGCGAGCTCGCTCCCATCATAGAAGGCATCCAGGTCGAGGGTGAAAACCGACACCTCGTCGGCCCCGACGTCCACGGCCACGCCCAGGGGCCTCGGATCCCCGTCCATGTCTTCGTCGATCCGGACGTAGATCCCTATGTCGATGCAGGGAGATGCAGGTCGCAGATGGTAGTCAAAGTCGGAGGGGCTGCTGAAGAGGGGATCTACGTCGAAGTTGGCCTCGCCCCAGAGGAGGCTTGAGCCAGGCTCCTGAAAGACCGATTCCTCTCCCCCCTGCACGTCGCAGTAGTCGATATCGAGGGAGGAGGTGGCGTCGATGTAAATCTCCAGGCCGGTCGGGGCAGAGTCGCCCCAGAGAATCGAGTCGATGAAGATGGGAGAGGAGAAGGAGGTTACGAAGAGTCCCCCGCCGTTCGCGGCCTCGTTCCCGGAGATCGTGTTGTGAAGGAGGGTGGGGTACGCTTCGAAGACGTGCACGCCTCCGCCGTTCTCCCCATGATTGTCTACGATGACGTTGTTGGCCACCACCGGCTCATGGCCGGGAACGAGGAAGTAGCAGAACCGCACCCCCCCGCCGTTGATTGCGCTGTTGTCATAGATGAGATTGTTCATGACCCTCGGCTCGTCGATCCGGACCGGCTCGAAGGCACCACTGAGTTCCCTCTCCGATACGGTATCGCGTGCTCCGCAACTGCGGAGCGGCCCGGGGATTCAGTAGAAAAGCCCGCCGCCATTGTCACCCCCGTCGTTTCCGTGGATCACATTGTCCGTGATGATGGGAGTACAGTTGCGGCTCGCGATCCCCCCTCCGTAGTAGGAGGGACCGGAGTTGCCCCAGATGTCGTTGGCCACGATCGTCTGGGAGGCATGCTCGGCGAAGATCCCGGCGCCTCGAAAGCCCGCCCGGTTGCGGCCGATGGTGCACCCTTTGATCACGGTTTCGGAGTACTGAGTCCAGATCCCGCCGCCGTCCCATTCGTGGGCCTCGTTTCCGGTTACGGTGCAGTCGGAGATTTTGGCCGACCCGTTCAGGGCGTAGATGCCTCCGCCGTTCTCTTGTGCGTAGTTGTCGTCGATGAGACAGCGGGTGATGACCGGGGATCCCGATTCGGAGTAGATCCCCGCTCCATTCATGGCCCAGCACCGCCTGATGTGGCAATCCTCGATCGTCGGGGAAGCGCCGATACAGCGGATACCTCCTCCCTCGCCGGCGAGGCCGAACTCTATTGTCAGCCTGCTCACCCGTGTGGCCTCTGTGATCGGCACGATCGTCGCCCCATCGAAGGTGATGATCGTCCCCTCGATGGGGCCGGACCCGAGGATCGTCTCGCCGTCCGGAGTCCCTGTCAGGGTGATCCCGTCGACCGCCGGCCACACAAGGTACTCGTGGTAATCCCCCGGAAGGACCGTGACGGTATCCTCCTCGCAGTGCCCCAGGGCGGCGTCGTCAAGGGCATCCTGTATGTAGGCGTGCGTGTCCGGAACAATGCAGGGGCGGGGCTCCGCCGGCTGGACGTTCGCCAAGGCCGGGAGCCCGGTGGGAGAGAGAGCGAGCAAGAAAAACAGACCCGCAAGAGTGAGCTTAAGAGAGTCCTTGGCCGGCATGGCGACCCCTCCTTTCGTTTGTTGATCGGCATCATCCTCCCCGGAATGCCGAAAAATTTTCCGGCAAGCATACCGGTTTCACATTTAAAACAAAGTACGCTATGGGGCCGTAGATTATAACAGGTTGGAAAGATTGGATTTCTCCCTGCGGTCGAAATGACAGAGTCACCAGCCGCTATCGACCCATTCGAGAACTACTGCCTGTGGTCCTTCTGCGGTAAACAGGCCGGTGTAAATCCCTACCAGCCCTACGCCGGGGAAGGGGAAGGAGACCGGGATGTCCATGGGGGGATCGATGGCCGGGAGCGGCACGGTCCAGAGGGGAATCACCTGGACTTCCGGGGACGTCAAGATGAGGTAGTTCGCCCACGCGGCCGGCTCGGGTGCGCCCAGGGTGAAGTCGAGGCCGAGCGTCCCGGCGCTGTAAGAGACAATCAGATCGAGGATGAACTCCGCGGTCGCCTCGACGTGACAGACGGCCGTGTCACTCGTCACGGCCCCGCAGGTCCCTGTCAAAATGTAATCTCCTGGATAGGGTGGTGAGACGAAGGCGCCGTTTTCGGGGTGGACAGCGTATCCGCTAGGCCCGGAGAGGGTGAGCTCCACATGGGCGTCGTCGGCGAGCATCCCTGAGCCGTCGTGAAAGATCCCGAGACGGATCTCTCGGCCCAGGCCGATGGTCTTGTCCGGCCCCCAGTGGTCCGCAACGTCGCGCTGCATCCGGGCCTGGAGAGAGCCGTAGGGACAGGGGACCTCCTCCACGACCACCGGGATCTCAAGGCTCGAGCCGAACCATTCCACTGTGTCCTGAACCATGCGGCAGGCAAATGTGTAGCTCCCCGGTGTGGACGGAGCCGTGATGCGGAAGGAGAAGGTCTTGGCCGCCCCGGGCGCGATCCCCTCTCCCACGGCGAGATAGGCCCGGCAGTCGCCCGGGCCGGAGCAATATCCTCCGTCGGCGAAGTCGGACCAGACCATGTCGTTGGCCTCGGTCGCCCCGAGGCGGTACAGATCGGATCGGGTCCATACGGTGGTCCCCGTGTTTCGCACCGTCACCGTTACCGAGGTGTCCCCTGCCGGCGGAAGGCTCGCGGGCACTGTCTCCCCTTCGAAGGCGGCGCCGTTCCCCTCGGCGGCCTGAGTCCACTCGTAGATGTTCATGCAGAGGTCGAAGGCCTGGATACTCCACGAGCCGTTGTAGTGGGCCGCCGTGCCGCCCGCATAGAGTTCCCCCTCGTTCATGCGTGAGGCGCTGAATCCCCCGCCGTCGGCCGCCTCGTAGACGATCCAGTAGGTCCGGCCCGCGGTGGTCGGCACCTCGCCCCGGCTGTAGGAGACACCGGCCAGCCCGAAGAAGGGCGCGAAGGCGCAAGGCATGGTCTTGGTGGGGCCGACCTGGGGGCCGTCCGGAGTGCCCTCGCGAACTTTGACCCTGACCGAGAAGTCCCATCCGCCCGAGCCCCCCCGCGACCCGAACAGGGCCGCGCCTGCCAGGGAGGTCCCGTGAGCCGTGTAGGCCTGGGCCCAGCGCTCGTACCACCCCTCGAGGGGGCCGATGCCCGCGGAGCGGACGATGAGGGTCGCCCTCGTGTCGTCGCTATCGGAGAAGACGGCGACGTAGTAGTCGTGTCCGGCCGGCCCGGCCTGCCCCCCGCGAAAGCCTGTTCCGAGGGGGTAGAAGCTGTCATCGCTCCAGTAGGGCTGAATGTGGATCCCATTCGTTGCGAAGAGCCGTACGGCGTAGGTTTGCCCGGGAAGGGTCGGGACCTCGCCGGCCTGCCAGCCCACCCAGTGGTCGGCCCCGTAGCCGCCGCGCCCGCAGCTTCGCGTCGGTCCCACCTGGGGCCAGGTCTCCACGGCCCCGCCGGCGTCTTTGTGGATGGAAAATTCGATCTCTCCGCCCCCGGTGCTGTCCGCCTTGGCGAAGCTCGCCCGGACGATGGAAGAGCCGGTGGCCGTGAAGGTCTGGTAGATGGGGTTGCTCCCGGACGGGTCCCACTCCGATTTGGTGTAGTAGCCGCTGTAGTCGATCGGCTCGTCCGCATCCTGGTTCGTCTGCATCCCATCAGTGATGACCACGCCCGAGACGACCTTGCCGCGTGGGAAGAACTCGGGGAAACAGGTGAGCAGGGAGTATGTGCCGGCCGGTATATCGCTGAAGGTAATGCAGCCGTGGCCGGGGTGGATGGCCGTTCCGGGGTCCCCCACGTGGTAGCTGTATCCCGTGCCCGAGCCGTTCGGGGAGAGGAATGCCTTGTACTCGTAGAGCTCTACGTATCCCTTGGACGGGTCCCCCTTGATCTTCTCGAATCGGGCGTGCCCGTGAAAGTCGCCGGAGGCCGAGGCCACACAAGGGGCGCACAATATCAAGCCAACGAGAAACACTATGGCCATCCGGGCCTTGCAAGTGATCAATTCGGCGAGACGACGATTCGCTTTTGAAGACATCCTGTTTCTCCTTTTTGGTAATGCCTGCCAGATGCCGGCGCTACAATTGCACACTTCCAAGATTATAAATTGAAGTTCAAACGCTGTAAAGCTTTTGAGATCGAAGAAAAAGTGTGCTATCATCAACAATACAGCAGCCGCATTGGCTCCTGGGTCCAAAAGAATGGGAGGGGGAAACCATGATCGGAAAAAGTCTGCCGGCCTTTGTGTTTGTAGTAACCTTCAGTCTCATCCTCTGCACTGGAACGGGCCAGGCCTATGATCTCATCGACTACATAGTCCCGGACGATCTCAACATCACGGTGGTGTTCGATAACGGCGAGCACATCCACACCGACCTCGCCACCATCCACGGCAGGGCCGGTTTCACCATCACAAAGAACATCTCAGGAGCGAACTTCGAGGAGTTCAACTACGACGGCTCGAACATCTACCACCTCAGGGACACTTCCTGGGACAAGACCTGCGATGACACGGGAGAGTCGGCCTTCTTCAGCCTCTTCGACAGCGGCACGGAGGGGGGCTGGTGGTCGCCCCGGTTTATGTCAACAGGGCAGGAGGCCTGGTGCCCCTTCGAGGTGCGGGCCTTCCGCAAGAGCAGCTGCACGGACTGCGACAATCCCTTCGAGGGATACACAGGCCACACGATAAGGCTGGGAGGCCACTGGGACTCCTACACATTTCCCTCCGGCCACACTGAGTACGACGTGATACGGACGGACATGGTCGGGGGCTCGGGCTCAGGAGAAAAGTTCTGGTACTCAAAGGCCCACGGCTGGATCGGCTGGGAAGGGCCGGGCCACTTCAATCACATCGACCACATCGAGTACGCCCACTACCCGATCCAGGACCCATGTGCGGGCGGCCCTGAATGTCCTTATTCTTCTCTTCAGGCCAGATTACAGAGAGATGCCAGCGATCCATGGGGCACGAGCAAGACGATCCAACTCGGTGAGGATATCCGCGTGGGGATTTTCTTTGACGGCTCCGGGATGCTGGCCGACGACGGGTACGTGGTCCTGACCTTTTCAGGCCCCGGCGGCTACACCTCCAACCCCGCGAACGGCTCGTATGTCGAGCCCCCGTCCGCCGGGACATACAGACTCACGGCAAGCTGCGACGGCCTCTCGAGCGACACGGCCACTGTCGAGGTCCAGGGAGGAGGGAGCTGTCCTTATGGCTCTCTGCAGGCGAGGCTGCAGGAAGATGTAAGCGACCCGTGGGGGACGAGCAAGACGATCCAGTTCGGCGAGGATATCCGTGTAGGGATTTTCTTTGACGGCTCCGGGATGCTGGCCGACGACGGATATGTGGTCCTGACCTTTTCAGGCCCGGGCGGCTACACCTCCCACCCTGCGAACGGCTCGTATGTCGCGCCCCCGTCCGCCGGGACATACAGACTCACGGCAAGCTGCGACGGCCTCTCGAGCGACACGGCCACTGTCGAGGTCCAGGGAGGAGGGAGCTGTCCTTATGGCTCTCTGCAGGCGAGGCTGCAGAAAGATGTAAGCGATCCGTGGGGGACGAGCAAGACGATCCAACTCGGCGAGGATATCCGTGTGGGGCTCTTCTATGACGGCTCCGGGATGCTGGCCGACGACGGGCATGTGACGCTCACATTTTCCGGGCCTTCCGGCTATATTTCACACCCGGACAACGGATCGTTTGTCACACCGACCTATGCAGGAGATTACACGTTGGTAGGGACCTGCGGAGCCGTGACAAGTGATACGGCCCAGTGCCATGTCGACTCGACCGCGGAGTTTGTGCTCGATCTGGATGCTTCCTACGGCGGGGGTTCTCTCAGTCTGGACTTTGTCCTGGGCGCGCCGGAGCCGGCCGCGTGGGCGAACTTCCTGATTTTGACCCACTCGGGAATCCAGGTGATTCCGCTCTGGACCGTATCGCTGCCTGTGATCAACCCACCCATCG
>CAZFWM010000301.1:0-9350 GCA_964522545.1 uncultured Thermodesulfobacteriota bacterium | reverse complement strand
ACCCGAAAAATACAGTAGCCATCTATTGCGGCTTGAAAATCCTTATTTATCCATCATGGCGCATCAGCCAAATTTTTATTGACATGTCCATATGTTGTGATAGAATGATTTTTGCATACAAGATATAGTGTTCGGCTTGAGCCGATCTGGAGAAACGCCCGAAGGCTCTAAAGATGAACTCCATCCAACAGCGAGGAAAAAAATCGGGACCCGGGAGACCCGGCCCGGCCGAGATGGAGAAAGGAGTGCCCTTTCCCGCCCCGGTGTTTTCAGACAATGCACTGGCGGTGCTCAGGAAGAGGTACCTGAAGAAGGACGAGGCCGGAAATCCGGTAGAGTCGCCGGTAGAGATGTTCTGGCGAGTGGCGGAGGCCGTGGCGAGAGCGGACTCTCTATACGAGGATGAACCGGACGAGGAGAAGACGAGACTCGAGTTCTTCAGGATGCTCTCCCGGCTCGAGTTCCTGCCGAATTCGCCCACGCTGATGAACGCAGGCCGCAGGCTGGGCCAGCTCTCCGCCTGTTTTGTCCTCCCCATCGAAGATTCCATGGAGAGCATCTTCGAGGCGATCAAGAGCACCGCGGTTATCCACAAGAGCGGCGGAGGCACCGGCTTTTCTTTCTCACACATACGGCCTCGCAATGACACGGTGCTCTCAACGAGGGGGGTCTCGAGCGGGCCGATCTCCTTCATGACAGTCTTTGATGCCGCCACAGAGACCATCAAGCAGGGTGGGACGAGGCGCGGTGCGAACATGGGGGTGTTGCGAGTCGATCATCCCGATATTCTCGAGTTCATCCGTGCCAAGGAGGAGAACGACCGGCTGAAGAACTTCAACCTCTCCGTGGCGCTGACCGACACGTTTATAGAGGCGGTGGAGAATAATGAGGATTACGAAGTGGTCAATCCCCGCACCGGACAGGCGGTCAGCCGGTACAATGCCGCTGAGATCTTTGCCCGGATCGTAGAGGGAGCGTGGCGAAACGGGGAGCCGGGCATACTGTTCATCGACCGGATAAACAGGAATAACGCCACTCCGGATCTGGGCCCGATCGAGGCCACGAATCCCTGTGGCGAGCAGCCCCTTCTCCCTTATGAGTCATGCAATCTCGGTTCCCTCAACCTGGCCAGGATGGTGCGCGACGGAGAGATCGACCGCGGCCGGCTCTGCCGCGTCGTCCGATCGGCGGTCCATTTTCTTGACAATGTAATCGATACGAACCACTACCCCCTGCCGGAAATCGAGAGGGTGACCAAGGGGAACAGGAAGATCGGCCTCGGCGTGATGGGTTTTGCCGACCTTCTCCTCCAGCTGGAGATCCCCTACGACTCGGATGAAGCGGTTGAGCTGGCTGAATCGGTGATGCGAGAAATCCGCGATGAGGCACACCGCGCATCGCGAGAGCTGGCGGCCCGACGCGGCCCTTTTCCCAATTGCGGCGTCGGCGGAAAGCAGGGCGACGGCGCACCGCGGAACGCGACCGTCACCACCATCGCCCCCACAGGCACATTGAGCATAATCGCAGGCTGCTCGAGCGGGATCGAGCCGCTCTTTGCGATCTCCTTTGTTCGAAGAGTAATGGACGATGCACGACTGGTGGAAGTCAACCCGCATTTCAAGTCGATCGCGATGCGGGAAGGTTTTTACAGCGAGTCCCTGATGAAGCGGATCGCCGGGGAGGGCAGCCTGCGAACGATTGAAATCGTTCCTGAGCGCTGGCGCCGCCTCTTTGTCACGGCCCATGACATCGACCCGGACTGGCATGTGCGAATACAGGCCGCCTTCCAGAAGCACACGGACAACGCGGTCTCCAAGACGGTAAATTTTCCCGCCTCCGCAACCAGAGAGGACGTGGATCGAGTTTACCGGCTGGCCTATCGACTCGGCTGCAAAGGGGTGACCATCTACAGAGACAGGAGCCGCGAGTCCCAGGTGATCAATATCGGCCCGGCCGCGCAGCAGGCACACGAAGTCGCTCCTCACGCAGTCAGACCCCGGCCGCGACCGGCCGTGACCACCGGTGCGACGCGGAAAATGGAGACCGGTTGCGGCGACCTCTATGTCACGGTGAACGAGGACGATGAAGGACTCCCTTTTGAGATCTTCAATCAGATGGGAAAGGCGGGAGGCTGCGCTTCAAGCCAGTCCGAGGCGATCGGCCGGCTCGTCTCCCTGGCGCTGCGTTCGGGTATCGAGCTGCCGGCGGTAATAAGGCAACTTCATGGGATTCGTTGCCACAAGCCGCGCGGGATAGGCCCCGATAAAGTCATGTCGTGCGCGGATGCCGTCGCAAGGGCTCTGCGGCTTCATCAAGAGGAGAGAATGGGTGAAAGATCCGTGCCTGAAGGCCCAGGGGATCATGGAGGTTTAGGGGATCATGGAGGTTTAGGGGATAAAGAAGCAGCGGAGGAGACTCTGCTGGGCGCCTGCCCTGACTGCGGAGGTCCGGTCGAGCATGAGGGAGGCTGTGCGGTCTGCCGCGCCTGCGGCTATTCGGAGTGTACGTAGCCGGGAGGTAGTGCCGGAAAGAGAGACATTTATAGGTATTCGTCCTCGATAATCGGAAAACTCCCACCTTTCCTTGAAGGATCACGCCAATTTCTTTATAATTCATAAGATTATGTAGCGATTTATATTGTCATGAGATGCGCGGATCCATTATGACGCTGGGGAGAGCCTATGCCGGGGACGATTCGAGAGGAAGGACGACAAGGGTATTTCATCACCTTCGAGGGGGTGGAGGGTTGCGGGAAGACCACCCAGGTTCGCATGCTTGCCGAATTCCTGGAGCGGGAGGAACGCTCCGTCAGGCTGACCAGAGAGCCGGGGGGTACGCCTGTGGGCGAAAAGATCCGCGAGATACTCCTGGATCCGGCCCACGAGGGTCTTGCGCCCGTGGCCGAGATGCTTCTCTACATTTCTGCAAGGGCCGAGCTGGTCCGCTCTGTTATCCGCCCTGCCATCGACGCGGGCTGCGTCGTGATCTGCGACAGGTTCATCGACGCAACCTTTGCCTACCAGGCCCGGGGGCGCGGGCTGGATGAAGTGCTCATCAACTCCCTCAATCGTCTGGCAGCGGACCGTGCATGGCCCGATCTGACGATTCTGCTGGACATGGACCCGGCCCTGGGCCTCGATCGAGTCAGAGAGCGTATCCGCCGCCAGGGGGAAGGGAAAGAGGATCGATTTGAACAGGAGGCGCTGGCCTTTCACCAGCGGGTCAGGGATGGGTACCTGGAGATCGCACGGCGAGAGCCTGAGCGAGTGCGCATCGTGGACGCCTTAGGCAGCGTTGAGGATGTCCATGCGGCCGTGTTGAAAACGGTACAGGGCCTTTTCAGGCCACATTGAGGCATATCGGAAAAAAAATAAATGCCCTTCTGCGACATTATAGGCCAGGAAGAGCCGATCGGACGTATCCGACGGGCCCTTTCCGCGGGCCGCACACCCCATGCCTATCTATTTGCCGGACCCGAGGGCGTGGGAAAAAGGACTACGGCCCTGGCACTGGCCAAGGCCCTCAATTGCGCCGGGCCGGGTGGTGACCGGACAGGGGGAGATGATTTCTGCGGCAGGTGCACATCCTGTGAGAAGATCGAACGGGGAAGCCACCCCGATGTCTCCATCACCGAGCCGGCCGAATCGAAGGTGATAAAGATCGCGCGGGTGCGTGAGCTCCAGCGGGCGTTTCAATACGGGGCCTTCGAAGGGCGATGCAGGGTGACCATTATAGACGGCGCCGATCAGATGAACATCTCCTCGGCCAATGCGCTCCTCAAGACCCTCGAGGAGCCGCCGGCCGGATCGATGATCATACTGGTCACGGCCGCGCTCAATCGCCTGCTCCCGACCGTGATCTCGAGGTGCCAGGCCCTCCGGTTCGGCTCCATCCCTCTTGAGGAGATACATAAGATTCTGATGGACAGGGCCGGGATGGAGCGGGAACGGGCGGATCTGGTCGCGGCCCTCTCGGACGGCAGCCTGGGGCGAGCACTCCAGTTCGGTGAGAGCGGAGAGTTCCTCGAGGAGATCCGTCCCCGCTGGCTGCGAGGGATCGCCGAGGTCCCGCAGAGCGACATGGCCGGGCTGTTTGCCCTGGCCCGCGAGGTGGCGGCGGACCGGGAGCGATTGGACGATTTCTTCGACATGGCGTTGCTCTTCTTGCGGGATGCCGTGATAATACGCGAGACAGGATCAGACCGGCTCGTGAAAAATGTGGATATACTCGATGAGGTAAAAAAACTAGCTGCCCAATGCCAAACCGACGCGATCCTCGCCGCAGCTGCGGCCGTAGCCGAGACCGCCGAGGCGATGATGGCGAACGCCAATCGAAAGCTTGCGCTGGAGACCATGATGCTGAGCCTCAGGGGCGCACTCGGGGGCATGGCAAACAAGAGGCGCCACTGAAAATAATACATCCATTCCACGAATGGGACATTACTAATCAGTACAAAAGCTACCCGACATAGACAATTCGCCCCAAGCGGCCGTCATTGCGAGGCACGGAGTGCCGAAGCAATCCCCAGGGAGCCCTTGCCAATTGGGCTCGGTGGATCGCTTCGTCGCCTGCGGCTTCTCGCGATGACAGCTAGGGATATCATGTCGGGTATCTAATGAACCCTTTAGTAAAAGGAGGCATGCCCTGCAGACAGCCGTATGTATAAAATTTTACCAGGTCGGAGAGCGCTCATTCTTCGACAGCGACCGCCAGATTTTCAGACTCGGAGAAATGGTCGTGGTAGAGACCGAGAAGGGGCTGGGGATCGGGGAGGTCGTTGCTCTGGTGAGCGATCAGGACAAAATCAAGAAGATTTCCCCAAAGGAGAATCTCCCGAAGATCATCCGTCGGGCAAACAAGGAAGACCTGGATCGCATCAGGGGCAATCTTGTGCTCGAGCGCGATGCATACAATTTTTGTATGAAGCGAATCCAGGAGATCGGGCTCAATATGAAGCTCATAAGGGTCCGATATTTCTTTGACAGGACAAAGGCGGTCTTTTTCTTCACTGCTGAGAGGCGAGTCGACTTTCGCGAGCTCGTCAAGGACCTGGCCCGCAATCTGAACACTCGGATCGAGATGCGCCAAATCGGTGTGCGCGATGAATCGAAGATTGTGGGGGGAGTCGGGAGCTGCGGCTACCGGCTCTGTTGCAACAAGTTTCTACATGACTTCGAGCCGATCTCGGTTAGGATGGCCAAAACCCAGAACATCACTCTGAATCCGTCAAAGATCTCGGGTCGTTGCGGCAGACTGATGTGCTGTCTGAACTATGAGCAGTCCACGTATGTCGGTCTGCAGAAAAACCTCCCCCGGTGTGGGACTACGGTCCATACGGCTCACTGCTCCGGCGTCGTGATTAAGCAGAACACCCTCGAACAGACGGTCGCCATCCAGACCGAGAGTGGGGAGGTTGTCGCAGTTCGGGTCGACGAGCTCCAATCCCCTGAAAAAAAACCGCCGTCGGAGGGAAGCCCCCGGAAAAGCGACGCTGACCGAAAGGGAGATCAAAGGAGGGAGCGAAGCCCCCGGAAAGGCGACGCTGACCGAAAGGGAGATCAGAGGAGGGAGCGAAGCCCCCGGAAAGGCGACGCTGACCGAAAGGGAGATCAGAGGAGGGAGCGAAGCCCCCACAGAGGCAAAGGCCGAAAGTGAGGATCATGAGCGGATTCATGGACACTCACGCTCATCTTGCCATGAAGGCGTTTGACCGGGATCGGAAGGATGTGATCCTCCGGGCCAGGAAGGCGGGCGTCTCCCCCATGATCGCAATCGGCAGCGGGGACCGCTTTGAGGAGAACGCCGAGACTCTTGAACTGGCCCGTGTTCATCCGGACATCTTTGCAGTGATCGGCAGTCACCCCCACCGCGCAGAAGTGACCATCGATGAGGAGCTCCTCGCCATCGAGGGCATGGCTGAATCTCCGAGGGTGGTCGCACTGGGCGAGACCGGCCTCGACTACCACTACAACAATTCCCCGGGCGAGGTGCAGAGAGAGCGTTTCCGGGACTTTCTATCCATGGCGCGACAACAGAAGAAGCCGCTTGTAGTGCACAGCCGCGAAGCCGAGTCCGACACGCTTTCGATTTTACGGGAGGAGGGAGCAAGAGATGCGGGAGGAGTGATCCACTGCTTTACGGGGAGCTATGCCTTCGCTCGTGACTGTCTCGACCTCGGCTTCTACCTATCTTTCACTGGAGTGATCACATTCAAGAGGAGCGAGGCCCTGCGCGATGTGGTTCGAAGGATCCCGCCCGATCGGATATTGATCGAGACAGACGCGCCCTATCTGGCCCCGGTGCCGTTTCGGGGGCGGCGAAACGAGCCGGCCCATGTAGTGGCTGTGGGAGAGGCCCTGGCAGGTCTGAAGGGCCTTTCCGTGGAGGACGCAGCGAACATTACGACCGTGAATGCAAATCGCTGCTTCCGCATCGACACGGACTGATGTAGTGCCAGAGGCCGAGGAGGTTGGCATGAAGATAATTGTTATCGGGGGGGCGGGAGATATGGGGAGCAGGGCTGTGCGCTGCCTTGCCGATTTCGAGGAGGTGGAGCGTATTACTGTAGCGGACCGGGATCGCACCAGGGCGTCACGCCTGGCCCGTGAGCTATGGTGCAGCCGGGTTGATGCGGTCGAAGTCGATGCCGACGACTTCAGCGGTTTGGTCCATTGTATGAAGGGCTATGATGTCGCGGCGAGCGCGCTGGGCCCCTTCTACAAATATGAGGCAAAAGTGGCCCAGGCTGCGGTAGAGGCCGGTTTGGACTACGTGAGCATCTGCGACGATTATGATGCTGCCCAGGCCGTCTTTGCCCTGGATGCCGAAGCCCGGGAAAAGGAAGTGACCGTGCTTACCGGTCTCGGCTGGACGCCCGGCCTTTCCAATGTGCTCGCGCGCAAAGGTGCGGCGGATCTCGATCACACAAGAGAGATCAATGTGGCCTGGGCAGGGAGCGCGTACGATTCCGAGGGCTTGGCCGTGGTTTACCACACCATACATATCTTCACCGGAAATGTGCCGAGCTACCAGGGGGGAAGGATCGTTGAAGTCCAGGCAGGATCAGGCCGTGAAAAGGTGCTCTTTCCGGAGCCGGTCGGCGCTCTCGACGTCTTTCACCTCGGCCACCCGGAGCCGGTCACTCTACCCCGCACGATTGACGGGATCGAAACGGTAACGCTCAAAGGGGGACTTGCCGAGCCTTCCATGAACCGGCTGGCGCGCGGCCTTGTACGGGCGAAACTCTCCACAAGCGAAGTGCGGAGGAAGTTCGTCGTCCGGGCCTTCAAGGCGGTCGAACCGGCCCTCAATTTAGCACGGCCGCGGGTGCGGCCGTGCTCGGCGCTGCGGGTGGATATCAAGGGAGAGCGAAAGGGGCGGCGGGTGAAGAAAACTTACGGGGCCGTAGGGCATATGGGTCAGATCACGGGTGTGCCTCTTGCCGTGGGGGCCGTAATGTTGGGCCGGGGAGAGATCCAGTCGCCCGGGGTGAGTGCTCCGGAGGCGTGCGTGGAGCCTGAACCATTCCTCAGGGAGGTGATGAACCAGGGAATCCGCCTGTGCCAGGGGGACGCTCTGGATAGACCGATCACACCGCAGAAGAGCCGCTCGCGCGCAAGATGAGCCATATGACGTGCTCTGGTGTGAGTGAAAGCGGTTTCTGCCTGCGATTTTATGCAACGTTTGGGGGAAATGAGGTGAGTTATGAAAGTACCACTGCTGGACTTGAAGGCCCAATACCGTACGATCAGGGATGAAGTGAGACGGGCCATCGACGAGGTGTGCGAGGCGCAGGCCTTTGTCCTCGGCCCTGGCGTAAAGCAATTGGAAGATGACATCTCCTCATACTGCGGGGCCCGTTTCGCCGTGGGTGTCGCCTCGGGCTCCGACGCCCTCCTGGTCTCACTGATGGCCTTGGGGATAGGACCCGGGGATGTCGTGATCACCACTCCCTACACATTCTTTGCCACGGCCGGATCGATAAGCCGGCTGGGCGCCAGGCCTGTCTTTGTAGACATCGAACCCGACACGTACAATATGGACCCAAAGGCACTTGAAGAGACGTGCGAACGGTATATTGAAGCAGGGAGCGGGCCTATCCTGGCGATCATGCCGGTCCATCTGTACGGCCAAATGGCCGACATGAATCCGATCATGGAAGTGGCCCGGCATTTCGGGGCGGCCGTGGTGGAGGATGCGGCCCAGGCGATCGGCGCTGACTACCGGCCATCCGGCAAGGATGCAGTCACTCCGAAGCAAGCGGGCACGGTAGGCACGCTCGGATGTTTTTCTTTTTTCCCTTCAAAGAACCTCGGCGGCTTCGGCGATGGGGGAATGGTGGTAACCGATGATGAGGAGCTGGCCGGGGCCGTCCGGATACTCCGCGTCCACGGAAGCGAACCCAAGTACTACCACAAGGTGGTGGGAATAAACAGCCGCCTCGATGCCCTGCAGGCGGCGGTCCTCAGAGTGAAGCTCCGGCACCTGGATGCATGGACCGAAGGAAGGCAGCGGAACGCAAAGCGGTACAATGAACGTCTCAAGAATTTGCGGTCTTCGGCAGGCCTCGTTACCCCGACCGAGTTCGGGAGGGGGCGGCACATATACAACCAGTACGTGATTCGAGTGCCGAGGAGGGATGCCCTCGTAGAATTCCTCAAGTCGAACGGGATCGGGTGTGAGATCTACTACCCGGTTCCTCTGCACCTTCAGGAATGTTTCCGCGACCTGGGCTACCGCGAAGGGGACCTGCCGGAATCGGAGCTTGCCGCCCGAGAGACCCTCGCGCTGCCGGTCTATCCGGAGCTCACAGAGGAGATGCAGGACTACGTGGTAGAGACGATCGGGCGATTCTATCAGAGTTAGATCGCTATCATACACAAAGGTTTGGAATGCGCATCGCGATCATGGGGATTCGGGGAATCGCCGCAAACTATGGCGGCTTTGAAACATTTGCAGAGGAGATGTCCTCGCGCCTTGTGAAGCGGGGCCACCATGTGACGGTCTATGGACGATCCCACTTCATCACATGGAGTGAGCCCTATTAACTGGGAGTGCGTCTGGTCGTACTTCCGACCATCAAGCACAAGTACTTTGATACCGTGGTCCACACATGTTTATGCGTTATTCACGCCCTCTTCAGACGATATGATGCGATCCTGATCTGCAACTCCGCAAACACCATCTTGCCTTTTTGGTTGCCGATTCAATCGAAAACACCACCCGTGAGGCGGGGTATTCCGGTCAGGATGTATGCTTGACTGTGGGATAGGGATTTGATAATGAGGAGTGCTTATATATACTCGACAGTCAGAAGTTCTCCTGCCTGAATTTCCCTAACGGAATTCCTC
>CAZFWM010000300.1:0-9539 GCA_964522545.1 uncultured Thermodesulfobacteriota bacterium | reverse complement strand
GATGGATCGACTGGGCCGACCCTGAATGTAGCTGCTGGGACGGCGACAGCGACGGGTATGATGACGAGACCTGCGGCGGCGACGACTGCGACGACTCCGACCCCGCCATCAACCCGGGTGCCGCCGAGGACTGCGACGACACCGTCGACAACGACTGCGACGGCCTCGCCGACGGTGCGGACCCGGACTGCGCAGTGGATTTCACACTCACTATCGATGCCTCCTATACCGGTGGTATCCTGTATCTGGATTACACTGTGGGAACTCCGGAGCCGGCCACATGGGCGAATTACGCGATTCTGATGTACCCGACGATGGCGGTGATCCCGCTCTGGGTCGTCCCCCTACCGGTCTTCGTTCCGCCCCAGGATTTCCCGGTCTCTTTCCCTGTACCCAGCGTGGGACTACTTGGGATCTTCACCGGGCTGTTCACGGAAGCGGGTCCAGAGGTCGTCGAGATGCCTTGGATCGATACCGGGAAGTGAGGAAAAGGAAGTCGACAGTCAACAGTTGAGAGTCGAGAGTTAGCAGCTTCTCACTCTCGACTCTCGACTTTAATAGCGTCTGACATTGAGCTTATATCTACGCAATTGGCGTAGATGTATGAATGAAAAGATCTGATCAGCGGGCTCCTTCGGGAGCCCGTTTTTTTTCGATTTGTAATAAATTTTGCCAAGCCGCAGTCAATTCTTTATTACGCTCAGCCAAAACAGCCAAAAATTGTGCATTGCCAACCGTATGGAGGAGAGAATAATGAATGGACGTCTTTCAAGAGCGACACGGGCCGTTGCGATCCTGCTCTGGACCGCCCTCGTCTTCGTGGGATTTTTTGCGGGGAGTGCCTCGGCCCTCGTGAGGCCCGACATGACGCTCCAGACCCTCACGGGCAACGCCGATCTGGTCCTCAAGGGGACCGTGACCAAGGTCCGGACCGCCATGGGATCCTGGCCCGGCGTGGCTCACCAGATCCCGCTGACCCACGTGGAGATCTCCGTGGAGGAGGCGATGAAGGGCTCCCAGGCCCTCCGCAAGGTCGAGTTCGTCATCCCCGGCGGAGAGGTTCCGGGCGTGGCGCGGGTCGAGGTCTCCGACACGGCCGAGGTCTTCGAGGGCGAGAAGGTGCTCGTCTTCCTGGCACGCCAGGAGAAGACCAACTACTACATCGTCTACGGGTGGAGCCACGGGCTCTTTCAGGTCGATCGTATGGCCAGCGGCAAAGAGGTGCTCAAGAGCGAGGTCAACCTGAACGTGGCGGACGGATTCTCGCTCCAGAGGGTCCGCGAAGTGGTCCGGTTCACCACCGCCGCCCCCCGCTGAGGAATTAGCGATCCGCCCGCACGACAGGGCGGTACGAATTGGAGGATATGCAAATGAAATCCAATCTCCAAAGATTACTACTTCTCCCTATCTGCCTCGTCCTGGCCCTGCCGGCCGGGGCACTGGGCTATGAGCTCTGGTGCCGCGATCACAACGACGGGGTCTCCGAGTTCGAGGTCAACCCGAATTTTTCCGACACCTGCGCCGGTTCCGATTCCGAGCAGATCGCCGCGATTCGGGCGGCGGCGGACGAGTGGACCCTGACCGCGGAAGCCTGCTTCGAGTACGTCTACGACGGACAGACCTCGATCGACTACGCGAGTCTCCACGACGGCCACAATGTGGTCTATGCTTCCAACGAATCCGGCGGGGGCGCCCTGGCCGCCACCATGTGTGACGGCTACTCGGTGGACCACGGCTGGGACATGGTCTTCTACGACTCGGGAGTATCTCTGTGCCTCGGCTCGCGCTACGACATCCAAGGGATCGCCACCCATGAGCTCGGCCACGCCCTCGGACTCGGCCACACGTCCGTGGATTGCTGGACTTCGTGCAGCAGTCGGTCCACCATGTGCTCGGGCGTATGCAGCACTGGCACGACCGAGCGGACCCTCGAGGACGACGACATCGCCGGGATCCAGGCGATCTACGGGGTCTGTCCCAACTGCTGGGACGACGACGGGGACGGCTACGACGACGACAACTGCGGGGGGCCCGACTGCAACGACTCCAACCCGAACATCCACCCCTGCGCCACCGAGATCTGCGGAAACGGGATCGACGACGACTGCCTCGACGGAGACCGCTCCTGCAGCGGCGGCACGATGGAGCAAAACCCCAATGAAACCCCGGCCCAAGCCATGAACCTGGGCACGTTGACCGGCTCCAAGGTAGCCAAGGGGAACCTATGCTCCATCGGCTTCAGCGGAGACTACACGGGCGATCTGGATTACTATCGGTTCACCACGCCGAATCCGGGCTACGAACCCACCATCGACATCACACTCGACTGGCCGGGCACCGGCGACTTCGACTTCCGGCTCTTCGAGGGCGATGGGGTGACCTTCATAAAGGGCTCCTATGTCTTTCAGCCCGAGACGATCTCCCAGGTCCTTTCTGCCAGCACCTCCTATATAATTCTCGTGGCCGGCAAGGCTGGACCGGGCGACTACACCCTGACCGTCAGTTCGGGCGTTACCTGCTGGGATGTTGACGAGGACGGCTACAGTGACGAAGCCTGCGGCGGCACCGACTGCGACGACTCCGACCCCTTGATCAACCCAGACGCCGACGAGGACTGCGGCGACCTCGTCGACAACGACTGCGACGGCCTCACAGACGGTGCCGACCCGGACTGTGTCGGCGATTTCACGCTTACAATCGATGCCTCATACTCCGGTGGGGTTCTGAGTCTGGACTACTCCCTGGGAACTCCGGAGCCGGCCAGCTGGTACAACTACCTGATCGTGATGTACCCGACGCTGCAGGTGATTCCGCTCTGGATGGTTCCCCTTCCGGTCATCAATCCCCCCATGGATGTTCCGGTATCGTTCCCCTTGGACCCCATGGACCTGGTAGGGATCTTTACCGGACTGTTCACGGAAGCAGGCCCGCAGATCATCGAGATGCCGTGGGTCGAGACCGGGAAGTAAGGAAAAGGAAGTCGACAGTCAACAGTTCAGAGTCGAGAGTTTTGGGATTCCAGCTTTTAACTCTTGACTCTCGACTCTCGACTTAAATAACGCCTGACATTGAGCTTGTGTCTACGCAAATTGATGAAAGGCACTGAAAAACGGGCTCCCTCGGGAGCCCGTTTTTTATTGGGAATCCCTATACATGTATCAAAATGTATCAGATTTGACATTTTGTTGACCTTTTTTGACGCACCGCATTGTAATAATAATCGTCTTGCCGTTGTCGAATTTTAAAATGCTTGCAATATACAGGAGGAAAGAATGATGAACGGGCATACTTCAAGAGTGGCATGGGCTGTTTCGATCCTGTTCGGTACCGCACTCATCTTGACCGCGGGCAATGTCTCTGCCCTCGTGAGGCCCGACATGACGCTCCAGACCCTCACGGGCAACGCCGATCTGGTCCTCAAGGGGACCGTGACCACGGTCCGGACCGCCATGGGCTCCTGGCCCGGCGTGGCACACCAGATCCCGCTCACCCACGTGGAGATCTCCGTGGAAGAGGCCATGAAGGGCTCCCAGGCGCTGCGCAAGGTCGAGTTCGTCATTCCCGGCGGCGAAGTGCCGGGCGTGGCACGGGTCGAGGTCTCCGACACGGCCGAGGTGTTCGAGGGCGAGAGGGTGCTCGTCTTCCTGGCCCGCCAGGAGAAGACTGACTATTACATCGTCTACGGGTGGAGTCACGGGCTCTTTCAGGTCGAGCGCCGGGCCAGCGGCGAAGAGGTGCTCAAGAGCGATGTCAACCTCAATGTGGCGGACGGCTTCTCGCTCCAGAGGGTCCGCGAGGTGGTCCGGTTCACCACAGCCGCCCCCCACTAAGGGCTGAAAGAGGACTTGTACATGTGTGTAAGCAGAGGAAAAAGGGGAAATTGAAAAATTTCCCCTTTTCCCCCTTTCCCCTTTTTCCCTTGCTTACACATCTTTTCGATCGCGATAGGAGGACATAAGAATGAGATATCATTTCCGAAAAATCCTGCTGCTCAAGGCCTGCATCATCCTGGCCATGTCTCTCCCCGCGGCGGCCTACGGCTATTCCCTGTGGTGCGGCGAGCACAACAACGGGGTCTCCTATTTCGAGGTGAACCCGAACTTCGGCGACACGTGCGCCGGGAGCACCACGGACCAGATCGAAGCGATGCGAGCGGCCGCCGAGGAGTGGACCGTCGCCGGGGAGGCCTGTTTCGAGTTCATCTACGGGGGGCAGACCTCGATCTCCTACGCGAGCCTCTACGACGATCACAATGTCATCTACGCCACGAGCGAAAGCGGCGGGGGCGCCCTGGCCGCCACCATGTGCGACGGCTACTCGGTGGACCACGGCTGGGACATGGTCTTCTACGACCACGGAATCTCCCTGTGCCTCGGCTCGCGCTACGACATCCAGGGAATCGCGGTCCACGAGCTCGGCCACGCCCTCGGCCTGGGCCACACGTCCGGGTGCAGCGTATCGTGCAGCAGCCGCCCCACCATGTGCGCCAGCATCTGCTCCACCGGCACGAGCGAGCGGACCCTCGAGGCCGACGACATCGCCGGGATCCAGGCGATCTACGGGTACTGCCCCAACTGCTGGGACGACGACGGGGACGGCTACGATGATGATGTCTGCATGGGGAACGACTGCAACGACTCCAACCCGAACATCCACCCCTGCGCCACCGAGATCTGCGGCAACGGCTACGACGACGACTGCATCGACGGGGACCGCGCCTGCGACGGGGGCGTCATGGAAGTGAACCCCAACGAGAGCGCTGTCCAGGCTCTCTCCCTGGGCACGGTTTCAGGCACCACGGTGGCCAAGGGGAGCCTCTGCACCGTGGGATTCAGCGGAGACTACTCGGGAGACCTGGACTACTACCGGTTCACCGCTCCTAGCCCGGGGTACGACCCCACCATAGAGATAACCCTCGAGTGGGCGGGAACAGGCGACTTCGACATCCGGCTCTTCGGTGGCGACGGGGTGACCTTCATCAAGGGCTCCTATGTCCACGACCCCGAGACGATCACCCAGGTCCTCTCGCCCGGCTCCTCCTACGTGATCCTCGTGGCGGGCAAGTCCGAGCCGGGCGACTACACGCTGAGCATTGCCGCCGCCGGGAGTTGCTGGGATGCGGACGGGGACGGGTACAGTGACGAGGCGTGCGGCGGCACCGACTGCGACGACGCCGACCCCGCCATCAGCCCGGGCGCCGACGAGGACTGCGGCGACGGCATCGACAACAATTGCGACGGCCTGGCCGATGAAGCCGATCCCGACTGCTGCACCGATGGCGACGGCGATGGATACGCCCTGGAGGGCGGCGGGTGCGGCCAGGTCGACTGCGACGATTCCGACCCGGCCGTTTACCCATCCGCTACGGAGATCTGTGACGGCATCGACAACAACTGTGATAGCGACATCCCCGAGAC
This sequence comes from uncultured Thermodesulfobacteriota bacterium, assembly GCA_964522545.1. Lineage (GTDB taxonomy): Bacteria > Desulfobacterota > DSWW01 > CAZFWM01 > CAZFWM01 > CAZFWM01. The sequence continues at coordinate 4,122 of CAZFWM010000300.1, read as the reverse complement.
AGAGGCGGACGCGGACGGTGATACATGGAGGATATGCAGCGGCGACTGCGATGACACGGATCTCCTGATCAATCCCGGCCGCCCCGAGGTCCCCGGCAACGGCAAGGACGACGACTGCGACGGACTGATCGATGAGCAGGGACCGTGCGGGGCCTCGCCGGCAGGGCCGATGGGCTGGACTGGCACACTGTTGACCCTACTGCTCTCATGGTTCGGCCTCCGTCTTGCGGGGCGCCTCGCCCTGAGGAAGAACTAAAGAACCTTTGTCTAAACTTCCAAGCTGACAGCTGACAGCTGATCGCTGGCAGCTCTAATCATTGACACGAAACCAACCGGCGGGCATCATGGGATGTCCGCCTTTTTCTTGATGCATAGGAAAATATAATATTGACAATTGAGCAACTTGAGGATGTTGCGAGCGAAGCGAAGCAATCCCCCGAGCTTAACATGCCAAGGTGCTCAGTGGATTGCTTCGTCCCTTCGGTCCTCGCAACGTCCCTCAATTAGGTCCGCATCGAAGATGCGGTTTTATTCCTCATGAAAATTCTCTTCCTCATTCCCCAGCACCCATCCCACTTGCGCAAAGAGCGCTATTCCCTTGGGGTCTCTACGATCGCCGCGGTCCTCGGGCAGGCAGGCCACGAGGTCAAGGTAACTGGCCTCTCCCGCTTCGACCGGGAGGGCCTCGATGACATGGTGGAGACCTTGAGACCCGACATGGTCGGCGTGAGCCTGGCCACCGATGCCCTGTCGCTCGCCAAGGATGTGGTGCGCCGCATCGGCGGCCGCCACAGAATACCGGTGGTCATAGGGGGCGCCCACGCCAAGGCCGACCCGGAAGGGACGATCCGCCTCAAGGGGGCTTTTGCCGTGTGCACGGGCGAGGGGGAAGAGGCGATGCCGGAGCTTTGCGAGCGTCTGGAGCGGGGCGAACGAGCCCCGGAGGTGCCGGGAATGTGGGTGCGAGAGACCGTCGGGGTGAAGCGCAATCCGATGCGCCCGCCCATAAGGGATCTCGATGCCCTGCCCGACCCGGACCGCTCGTGGGCCGTCCCCAAGGAGGTCGCGGACGACACGCTGAGGCTGATCGACCTTCCCGGAGAGACGCTTCCCGTCGCCGGCTCCGGTCCCATCCAGCGAATCTACGAGGCCGATTTCATGGCCGGCCGCGGCTGCCCCTTCAACTGCCCCTATTGTTACGCCTCGACCGAGAGAAATCGATACAGGGGTCTGGGCCCTTACCTGCGCACGCGGTCCGTGGGGAGGGTGATCGAGGAAATCGCGGCCGTGGATGCCTCCAGGCCGCTGGCCCTGATCCAGTTCCACGACGACATCCTCGCATGGAACCGCAAATGGTTCGACGAGTTTGCCAGAACCTTCCCCCGTCGCTTCCTGACCCGCTTCACATGCAACATGAAGGCGGATCTGCTGGACGAGGCCCTGGTCCGGCAACACCGCGAAGCCGGGTGCGCCTTCGCCTGCATCGGCGTGGAGACCGGCAGCCCCAGGCTCCGCCGCGAGGTCCTCGGCCGCGAGATGTCCAACGAACAGATCGAGAAGGCCTTCGGCTGGTGTCGAAAGGCGGGGATCTACACCCTTGCCTTCATCATGATCGGAGTGCCGGGCGAGACTCCGCAGACCCTGAACGAGACGGTGGAATTCGTCAAGCGGATCGAGACGGACCTGGTCTACTGCTCGATCTTCACACCCTACCCCGGAACAGCCCTCTACGCCCTCTGCCGGCGCAACGGCTGGATAGGCAGACGCCGGCACAAAGGGAGATTTACAGAGCCCTCCATTCTCAAGCTCCCGACGGTAGAGCCGGAAAAAATCGTGGAGGCCCAGCGCAGAATACTGGGGCTCGGATGTCTGGCCGGCGGCGGTTGACTCAACTTGAAAAATGCAGTAGACGCCTAACGCGGCTGAGTCGCAACCGAATCGCTCCCCCCTCCCTACCAAATTTATCGCGCAAAGCCGCAGAGCTCGCAGAGGATCGAATAAAATTTCCCTCAACCTCTGCGTCTCTGCGCCTCTGCGCGAGACAAAAAAACTCCGTCCAACTTTGCGACATTCGGCCAACATCTACGCAAACCGCGTAGATGCTACGATGAAATGCTACTGTATTTTTCAGGTTTAGCGGGGTCTCCAGACGAGGCTCTTCACCACCGTCCTGGCGATCCGCAGGGTATCCAGAAAAAGCCTCAAGTGGGAGGTGTGGTGCGGGTGGTATATGGTGCGGACCGTCACGCTCCGGAAGTGCCATCCCAGGCGGCTCGCCTTGACGAGGATCTCGTTTTCCGCGTCGAACCTGACGCCGGTGATCCGTACAAGATCGAAGAGGCGTAGCGGATAGAGCCGGTAGCCCGTCTGGGTGTCGGCCACCGGCTGGTCGAGGACCCGGGAAAGAATTTTCACGCCGACCCGGTTCAGGAACCGATTCAGGGGGCGCATACTCGCCGTATCGCTCATGCGAGAGCCGAGGATGATCTCGTCCGCGCCCGGCCGGAAGGCCTCTACGAAGGCGCCGATATCGGCCGGGTCGTGCTGGCCGTCGGCGTCCATTGTGATCACCGCTCTAAAGCCGTGTGCTCCGGCCCACCGGAATCCCGTGGCCAGAGCCGCCCCCTTTCCCTGGTTCTTTTCGTGACAGAGCACCCGGGCGCCCGCCCGGTGGGCCAGGGCAAAGGTCCGATCCCCGCTGCCGTCGTCCACCACGACCACCGGGAGACCGCTTTTCAGGGCGCCTCGAACTACATCTTCTATAGTCCTCTCGCAGCGATAGGCCGGGATCAGCACGCAGATCTTCGCTCCCTCGCGGGCCATCTCTCCACTCCCAAAGACTTTGTCTCACGCAAAAAAAGAGGATTGCAGTCCGAAAAAACTTTATCCATCGCCATCGAGAAAATCAAGCCGGGCACGCCTCTCATGCACTTATCGCCCTTTGGGCGGACTTTGGCTCTCAGAATTTTAACGCAGAGACGCAGAGAGAAAGAAACCTATGTCGTATGATTTTTTTGTCATTTCGGTGAGCCAAAGCCCTGAGCGAAGCGAAAGGGAAGCGAGAAATCTAACTGGGGGACTAATCTGAAAAGATAAGATTTCTCCCTGCGGTCGAAATGACAGGTCCTACTCGTTATGAAATCAACAATCGTTAAGCTTATTGGCTTGAATCGACTTATTAACAATCCTCTGCGTCTCTGCGACTCTGCGTTAAAACTCTTTAGCGGAAAAAATTGGATTCCCTGTGGGACCAAGATAAAAAAATCCCCCCGGCCCCGAATTCCCTCTTGACTTTCACCTAACTTTCACCTATATTGTACAGTAGAGAAAATTCCCCTTCCCTTCTTCTCCAAAATAAGGAGGCCGCCATGCTCACGGAGAGACAGCGTCGGGTCTATGAGTTCCTTCGGGACTATGTCCGCCGGGAGGGGATGGCTCCCACGTACGAGGAGATCCGCCGGGCCCTCGGGTTCCGCTCCCACAACGCCGTCTACAAACACCTCCGGCAGCTCGAGCAAAAGGGGTATGTGCGGAGCCCCTGGGGGAACCGTAAGCGGGCCGTGGAGCTGATCGAGCGGGGGCGGCCCGCGCCGGCCATTCCCCTGGCCGGACTGGTGGCCGCGGGCCGGCCGATCGAAGCGGTGGAGCAGCGCGACCTGGTGGAGGTCCCGGAGAGCTTCCTCGGCACGGGCGAACACTTCGCCCTGCGCGTCCGCGGCGACTCCATGGTGGACGACGGGATCCACGACGGCGACCTGATCATCGTCAGGAAGCAGGAGACCGCCGAGAACGGCCAGACCGCGGTGGTCCTGGTGCGCGGAGAGGCCGCCACGGTGAAACGGTTCTACAGTCGGGGCGCCCTCGTGGAGCTCCGGCCCTCCAACCCGACCATGGCCCCCATGGAGGTTCCGGCGCGCGAGGTCGCCATCCAGGGGGTCGTGATCGGCCTGCTTCGCCGGTACTTGAAGAACGGAAGCTGATGCGGCCGGGCCGCAATCGAAAAGAGAATATCGAATATTGAACAAGGAATATCGAACCGTAGAGGTCTATGAATACTCAAAGGGATCTTTTTTTCCTTCGAAATTCTGCGGTTCCTTGTTCTGCTGTTCGATATTCTCATTT
>CAZFWM010000299.1:0-9573 GCA_964522545.1 uncultured Thermodesulfobacteriota bacterium | reverse complement strand
GCCGCGAATTTAGCACAACTCGGTGGTACAGTAAAGTGGATAGCCCTTTCTTGCATAATTAGATGGATTGTCCGTTTTGTTGACACTGGAGCGGCAAGAAGATAGTATCGATTGAAGTGGAGACCTTATTAGCGCAAATAAAACAAATATTTCATAATCCGAACCTCTTTCCACTGAGAAGGCGGCGGCGGATCGCCCTGTTCCTCCCGGCGTTCCTTTTCCTTCTTCCCGCCACACTCCACGCCAACCTCGCCGTGGACCTGGGCCTGGGCGCCCGTGCGACCTCCCTCGGCGGGGCCTTCACCGCCGTGGCCGATGATTTTTCCGCGGTCTTTTACAATCCAGCCGGCCTCACGCAGATCGATCGGGCCGAGATCTCCTTCATGACCCTCTACGCAACACCCGAGTTCACCCTCTCCGGGAGAGAGAGGGTGAACCAATACCACCGGATCACGGCCATGCGGGGAATCGGCGGAGGGATCACCAGCCTGGACATTCCGCCGGTGGAGATGGAGTCCACTTTCGGGGCGGTCGTCGGCCTGGCCGCGAGCATGGAGTACCTCTTCGGATTGCCTGAAAATGCGTACATGGGCCTGGCCCTCTTCATCCCGTATGAATCGATCCTGCGGCTGTCGACCGTGTCGATGACCACAACCTTTCCCCACTTCCCACTCTACATCTTCCGTCTTAGGACCCCGGTCATCAACCTCGGCCTCGCCTACGAGATAACCCCCCGGCTCTCCATCGGCGCCGGCGTCAATATCTTCCTCTCCATGACCGCGGACACCTATGCAACGGCCACGCCCGACATCCTGGGCGACGGGATCGTGGAGGCGATCAACCACCCGGACGCCGTGCCGGTGGTGAACCGGGAGATGTTCATCAATCCCTCGCCCCACGCGGGCATCCTGTGGAGGCCGCTGGACTCCCTGCGCCTGGGCGTGTCGTACCGGGGCAGGATGGTGGCGGAGATCGAGGGCTCTCAGATATTCCCGCTGAACCTGATCGATCCCGCCACCGGCGAGGAGCACACCCTCTTCATAGCCCAGGCCGACCCCCTGGTCTTCAAAGGGTTCGTGAATCCTCACCAGGTCACGCTGGGCATCGCCTGGAAGGCCCTCGAGAAATGGGACCTATCTTTTGATGTGACGTGGAACGACTGGTCCGACTACGTCGAGGGGCTGGGGCGGCGCCCTGAAAAGCCCTTTGAGGATACCTTTGTGCCGAGGCTGGGCCTCGAGTACAGGCCAGGGGACAACATCGCCGTGTGGGCGGGTTATTTCTTCCAGAAATCCCCGGTGCCGGACCAGGACCAGGAGAGCAACTTCCTCGACTTCGACAAGCACGCCTTCTCCCTCGGGGGATCCTACACCATTCCGAGGCCGATCCTCCGAAAGAGGAGGCTTACCGTGCGGGGCTACTTTCAGTACCATCATTGCGAAGAGCGCGGAATAGATAAGATCGACACAGGCGCCACGGTCGTCCGGAACGGGGTCGAGTTTCCGGAGTACGGCCCGGACTACGAGATCTCGGGATATATCATCAACGGGGGGATCGAGCTTGTTCTCCATTTTTAGCGTGTTCCGCAAGGTGCAAAGGGAACGGGTCCTTCGCTCCCTGCGGTCCCTCAGGACGACAGGTACGCCCATGTCATCCTGAGCGAAGCGAAGGATCCGTGCCCCGGGCACCCTCGGAGCGCAGCGAAGGATCCGTTTCTCGAGTGTAACTCATGATCAAGAGAATAATATGAACAACAGGTGGTCTCTTCTGGGCCTGCTCGTCTTGCTGGCCTTTCCGTGCGTGGCCGAGGCATCCGTGCCGGAAGTGTACGGCCTCGGGTCCAGGGCCACGGCCATGGGCGGGGCGTTCACCGCGGTGGCGGACGACTTCTCCGCCGTCTACTACAACCCGGCCGGACTGGTCATGCAGCGGCAGCCCCGGTATTATTACAACAAAAAGGGCTTCCGGATCGAGGTGGGGTTCATGTACGCCCATCCCTTCTTCCGGGCCGAAGGGCTGGACGATCAGGACCTCGTGCTCAAGCTCCCCGGCCGCGAGGCCTTTCCCGGGGGTGTGATCGACCCGGGAGAGGTGTGGGGCCTGAATTTCGGGGTCGTCTTCGAGCCTTTTGATATTGGAGGGCTCCTGCCGCGAAAGGCCTTCACCATCGGCCTCGGCCTTCACGTCCCCTTTCAAAGACTATATTGGTGGAGGCCCCAGTTCCCTGAGGAACTCCACTTCATCTTTCATGAAGACTACAGCCAGAGGATGATCATTCAGCCCGCCGCGGCCTATAAGGTGACCGAAAAGCTCGCCATCGGGGCCGGAGTGAGTATCCTGTACACCCTCTGGACGAACCTCTACGGTCCGCTGAACCTGCGCCTCGGCGCATTCGACCCGGAGAGGATGGTCTTTGACGCGGGGGGCGAGGATGTCTACGCGGGCATCGATTTCGACATGAAGGTCGACTTCGCTCCTATCGTGGGCGTGCTGTGGAAGGCGACCGACTTCCTGCAGATGGGCGTCACCTACCGGGGCGAGCAGTTCCTCCACGACTACGGCACCACCGACCCGATTCTTAGAGTCGTCCTGCCCGGCCTTCCCACCGAGGCGATACCCGGGATCGCCTTCGGCCTCGACTTTGCCTTTGCCCACTACTTCACGCCTCACGAGGTCGCCGTCGGCCTTCGGCTGAAGCCCATGGACCGGCTGCACCTCTCCCTGGACCTGACCTGGATGGACTGGTCGGACTGCCTGGAGGTGGAAAGGTCGCTCTATCCCGAGCCGGAGCCGAGATTTCAGGACACCTATGTTCCCCGTGTGGGCTTCGAGTACGAGCTGACCCCGGACATGGGCCTGCGCTTCGGCTATGCCTACGTCCCTTCGCCGGTGCCGGAGCAGAGATGGGAGACCAACGACCTGGACGGCGACCGGCACATCGTCTCCGTCGGCTCCGAGTTCCTCTTCGGGCCGGTCATCGCGAGCTGGCACTTCCAGTATCAGCACATGGAGACCCGAACCTTTCGCAAGGTCTCGGCCGATAACTTATACGCACCGGGCCTGGAGTTCGGAGGGTACATCCTGAATGCCGGCCTGAACATCTCTGTGGGGTTCTGACCGTGGAAGATCGTACAGCAACCGTTGCCATCGCAAAGGGCCGAGACCGCGTGGAATGCATCGACAATGCCTTCCGGCATCTCGGCGGTATCGAGCAGTGGGTGAAGCCGGGGATGAGGATCCTCCTCAAGCCCAATATCATGTCGGCCGGGGGAGCCCCCCTGATCACCCACATCGACATGCTCAAGGGGCTCTATCGTCTCTGCCGGGACGCCGGGGCTCGGGAGGTGACGGTGGGGGAGAACTCCGTGTGCGGCCTGGAGCCGCGCAGGCAGTTCGAGTACACCGGCTACTACGATGCGCTGAAACGCCTCGGCGTCCGGTTCGCCTTCTTCGACGAGGAGGAGTGGGTCTATCGTCGGGGCGAGGGCAACCGGTGCCTCAAGGACATGCACATCCCCCGGTCCCTTGCCGAAGCGGACCTCTGGATCACCGTGCCCGTGGCCAAGACCCACGTGGCCACCGGCTCCACCCTCGGCATCAAGAACAGCCACGGCATCCTTGCGGACGAGGACAAAGCCCGGCACCACCGGACCCGCCCCTCACACGGGAGCAGCCTGTGGGACAAGTTCATCGACATCCTGGCCGTGGCCCGGCCCGGGCTATGCGTGACAGACATGTTTCACGCCATGGAGGGACAGGGCCCGGGGTTCGGCGGGATCGTGGAGATGGGCCTTGTCGTGGCGAGCGAAGACATCGTGGCCTGCGACGCCGTGGTGGACGCCCTCATGGGGTTCGGCAATCTGGAGAACCCCCTTCCCCGGATGGCCCAGGAGCGGGGCCTCGGAGTCGCCGACCTGGGCCGGATCCAAATCAAGGGCGAGCACCTGGAGGATCACGGACACGCCTTCACCCGGGCCGTGTCCGGGGAGATCGAGCGGGGCGACGAGGGGGGCCTGGTCGTCCTGAGGGGGGATGTGTGCAAGGGGGGGTGCGGCATGCCGTTGAGCTACATCATCGACTCCTTCAAGATGATGCTGGGCCGAGACCTGAGAGAGCTGGGCCCCCTCTATGTCCTGTGCGGGATGGACCCTCCTCCCCCTCCTGAGCGCAAGTTCATCTTCGTCTTCGGCGACTGCGCCATCTACTCGACCTGGAACTACGCGTACAGGACCCGGCCCGAAAAGATCGGACCCTGGTGGAAGCCGATACCCGGGTACGTGGACGTGCCGGGGTGCTGCCCGCTGGCCCTGGCTTGGCTCCGGGACTTCGTCAAGCTCATACGGGGCTACGCCCCCATGATCAGCTCGGTGAGCATGGTCGATTACATAGAATCCTCTGCGCACACATTCGGAGAAGGGGTGCCTCTCGAGAAGAATCCCAGGCGCTGGCAGTGGGACCCGGAGTTCGCGGAGAAATACAAGGCCGAGATCGCGGCCTCGGACGAGCCCGCCTACATCTATGACGACGAGTCGCTCAAGGGGAACGGGGATCGATGAATGGGCGACCAGACGGTCGTCAAGAAATCGTTGGGAGACTTGTAGGGGCGACCGGCGGTCGCCCCTACAGTTGAATCGACAGAGGACCGGTAGGGGCGCGATTCATCGCGCCCGGCAAGGGCGGAACAAGCCCTGCCCCTTTCCTCGTTCAGAGGCTCTGCCTCTGAACGAAGCCCTATAGGGGGCTCTGCCCCGTGACGACCAGAACGGACCTGTCATCCTGAGCGAAGCGAAGGATCCGTGTCCCAAGTCCACTCGCAACAAGAGGCACCGGAGAACCACCCGGCCCCAAAAAACACGGAGCAATGAATGAAGCCAGCAAAACAAAAAATCCCACTCTTCCTGGCCCTCACCGCCGCGTTGCTCGCGACCTCCCCATCATCCGCCTCCCCCCAGCAAAAGGTAGCAGTCCTCGAGTTCCACAACTACGCGGGCCTCACCGACCCGGAAGTGATGCTCGTGACCGACCTCGTCCGGGGCGCGGCCGTAACCATCCTCCCCCGGACCACCTACCTGGTCATGACTCGCGAGAGCATCTTCGAGCTCCTCCCGCCGGGCAGGGAGTTGACCGACTGCGTGGGGGAGTGCGAGGTCGAGTCCGGCCGAAACATCGGCGCCGACTACATAGTCTCCGGCGAGCTGATCCGGTTCGGAGAGAGCCAGAGCCTGCGCCTATCGCTCAAGCTCTTCGACACGGAGACGAGCCAGCTCCTGGCGACCCGGATCGCCAAGGCGGGCACAGTGGAAGGGCTGGAGCGCCCCATCGAGGAGGCCTCGGTCTCCCTTTTCCGTATCATTCCCATGAAGAAGCCCGTGCCCGGGGGAGCGGCAGAACCCGGTTTCCAAGAGGGGGCTATCGGCGAGGCCGGCCAGGCGTGGTCATCAGGTGGCGGGGCCGACGTGGTGGTGCGCTTCGAGAGCGATCCGTCCGGGGCCATCGTGGAGATCGGCGACCAGCCGGTCTGCACCACGCCCTGCTCGCGGGCCCTGGGGCCGGGAATTCACGACGTGGCAATGAAGAAGATGAAGTGGCTCACCAAGCGCCGCGTCGTCGAGGTGAAGGTAGGTATGGGGGCGGTGAGCTGGAATCTAAAGCCCGACTTCGGGTGGCTCACGGTCCGTAGCGACCCGGCCGGGCTGGACGTGTCGATCAACGGGAAGGTCGAGGGGAAGACGCCGGTCGAGAGGCGAGAGATGGCGCCGGGCCGGTACGAGGTCCTGGTGACCGATCCGCGTTACTATGACCGGGGCAGGCGCGTCGAGATCGAGCGGGGCGAGGACGAGGTGGTCGATGTGGCGCTCGAGCCGAGGCGGGGAGAGATCAGGGTTGAAGCGGTCGACGTCTGGATGGACGCGGTCGAGGGGGACGTCTATGTTGATGGCGAGAAGGCGGGCCGCACCTATGCCCCGATCGCCGCGATCATAGGCCGTCACGAGGTGGAGGTGCGATCGGGCCGGGGGAGCTGGTCCGGAAGCGTGGAGGTGGAGGAGAAGAGGGTGGCCGTGGTGGAGGCAAGGGTGACGGGCGGCTCCGCGGCCCCGGGGGCGGGTGCCTATCGGGTAGTGAAGAGCTCTATGGGGGTCGAAATGGTGGAGATCCCGGCCGGCCGGTTCATCATGGGCTCGCCGGAGTCGGAGGAGGGGAGGGAGGATGACGAGAGGCAGCACGAGGTGGTGATCAGCCGGCCCTTACTGGCCGCCAAGCACGAGGTTACCCAGGCGTTGTGGAGGATTGTGATGGGTAACAACTCGAGCGATTTCAAGAACTGCGGGGAAGACTGTCCGGTTGAAAACGTCTCATGGTACGACGCGGTGGAGTTCTGCAACCAACTCTCCGAGCGAGAGGGGCTCACCACGGCCTACCGGATCAGTGGGAAGAATGTGATCTGGAACAGGAGTGCGAACGGGTACCGGCTCCCCACCGAGGCGGAGTGGGAGTATGCGTGCCGTGCCGGAACCCAAAGCCCTTTTTATACAGGTGGGATAATGGAGGAGGAATGCGGGCACGACCCCGCCCTCGCCCGCGCAGGATGGTATTGCGGCAACGCCGACTCGAAGACTCATTCCGTTGGACAGAAGGCCCCGAACGCATGGGGCCTGTACGACATGCACGGAAACGTGTGGGAATGGTGCTGGGACTGGTATAGTGATTACCCAGGAGGGAGTGTGACCGACCCGGCCGGCCCCAAGTCGGGCTCGGACCGGGTGGGCCGCGGCGGCAGCTGGCGCCTCTATGCCCATATCTGCCGGTCAGCCTCTCGCAACAGCGACGTTCCCGGCGCCCGCTACCACTACCAGGGCTTCCGCCTCTTCAGGTCTAAATGACCATTTGTGGTTTTACCATTTTAGCATCTGCACGGCGGGGGAGGGCATGGGAGAAAACGAGCGGCACTGCTGGGGCCCGGGGGGGGGCACCGTGTTCCGCGAGGAGAAAGGGGAACGGGTCCTTCGCTCCTTGCGGTCACTCAGGACGACAGGTCCGCCCATGTCATCCTGAGCAAAGCGAAGGATCCGTACCCCGGACCCAAAGGAGTGACCCGATGACGAAAAGAGTGATAATGGCTTTCCTAGCGATGGCCCTCTTCGCGATGGCCCTCTTCGCAATTCGGCCGGACCCGTGCACCGCCGAGCCCCAGCGCTTGGCCGTGATCGAGCTGGGCAACTCGGCCGGGCTGAGCGATGAGGAGGCCTACTACCTCACAGACCTGGTCCGGGGGGCGGCGCGCAAAAGCCTTCCTCGTGAGAGCTACATCGTGATGACCCGTGAGAACATCGAGGAGCTCCTGCCGCCGGGCATGGACCTGCACAAGTGCACCACGGCGAGCTGTGAGGTGGAGCTGGGGCGTATGATCAATGCTCACTACATCGTCACCGGGGAGCTGCTCAGGTTCGCGGGAAGCTTTCGTTTGATCATCAAGGCCTACGAGGTGATCCAGGGAGACCTTGTCGGCACGAGGAAGGCGGCCGGTGGGGACCTGGTATCGCTCGAGCAATCCATAGAAGAGAAAGCACGCGACCTGTTCCGCCTCGTCCGGGGTGAGACCGGGGGGCCGTCTCCCGGCCCGGGTGCGGGCCCGACCTTCGTGGCCCCCGCAGTTCAGGGGGAGGGCCCGGGTGAGAGCAAGCTCGTCGAGATCCGTCCGACCGAGCGGCCGAAAGCCAAGAGCGGACCGGCCGGGATCTACATCACGACAAAGCCCACAGGGGCGGAGGTCATGATCGGCGATGTGAAGGTCGGGGACACGGCCCCGGCCTTCCAGCGGGCCGACCTCCGGCCGGGCGATACGATCAGGGTCACGCTGCGCAAGGAGGACTACCACCCCGTGAGCTTTGACGTGGCCCTTCAGCCCGGGATCGCCCGGTACGAGGGGATCGAGCTCAGGCCCGCCTTCGGCTCCCTCGAGATCCGCTCCGAGCCGTCCGGGGCCAGGGTGACCCTCGGGGGCGCGGCGGTCGGCGTAACGCCGTATTCACGGGAGCGCATCCCCTCGGGCCGTCACCTCGTATCCCTGGAGATAGAACTGCACGAGGGGGTGCGTGACGAGATCGTCGAGGTGAGGGACGGGGAGCGCACGAGCAGGACCTTCCGTCTCGAGCCGAACTTCGGGACCCTCGATGTCGCTTCCAGCCCATCGGGGGCCAGGGTGAAGGTGGGCGAAATCGAGCGCGGGGTGACGCCCCTGGCGCTCAGGCTCTCGCCCGGCGCTTACATGGTGGACATAGAGAAGAGCGGATACCATGGCCGCAGCTACGAGATCTCGGTGGCGCGAGGTCGGAGTGTAGTGATCAAAGCGGCCCAGGCCGTGCTCGATCGAATCGTGGGCTCTCTTCTGGTGTTATGCGATCCGCCCGAGCCCGAAGCCGTGGTCTTTCTAGATGGGCAAGAGAAGGGGGGCGCGCCGCTCACCATCGAGGGGATCCCTGTCGGCGGGCACGAGGTGGAGGTGCGGGCAAAGGGGAAATCGGGCAAGAAGAAGGTCGCGGTCGCGGAGGGGGAGGTGAAGACCGTGACCGTGGCCCTTGGGGCGGGCGCCGGGGGGATCGTGAAAGGCGCCCTCAGGATCGAGATGGTGGAGATCCCGGCGGGCCGGTTCACCATGGGCTCGCCCGACTCGGAGGAGGGGAGGGGTAATGACGAGAAGCAGCACGAGGTGGTGATCAGTCGGCCCTTCCTGGCGGCCAAACACGAGGTGACACAGGGGCTCTGGAGTGCGGTGATGGGGAGCAACCCGAGCCACTTCGACAAGTGCGGAGACGACTGCCCTGTGGAGTATGTCTCGTGGTACGACGCAGTGAAATTCTGCAACCGCCTCTCCGAAAGCGAGGGGCTCACCCCGGCCTACCGGATCAGTGGAGAGAAAGTGACCTGGAACAAGAGCGCGAAGGGCTACCGGCTCCCCACCGAGGCGGAGTGGGAGTACGCGTGCCGGGCCGGGACCGCAAGCGCTTTTTACACAGGGGAGATAACGGAGAAGAAATGCGGGCATGCCCCCGCCCTTGATCGCGCAGGGTGGTACTGTGGCAACGCCGGCTCAAAGACGCACCCGGTCGGGCAGAAGGCCGCCAATGCCTGGGGCCTGTACGACATGCACGGCAACGTGTGGGAGTGGTGCTGGGACTGGTATGGTGATTACCCGGGAGAAAGGGTGACCGACCCGGACGGCCCCTCGTCGGGCTCGGTCCGGGTGTCCCGCGGCGGCAGCTGGGGCTACGGCGCCCGCATCTGCCGGTCCGCCAATCGAGCCGGGCGCGATCCCGGTCGCCGCTACAGCTACTACGACTTCGGTTTCCGCCTCTTCAGGTCTAAATAACCATTTTCGATTTTACCATCTTACCATTTGCCCGGCGGGGGAGGGCATGGGAGAAAATGATCGGCATTGGGAGATGGCCCGGCGAGGGGGGGCGTACCGTGTGCCGCGCGGAGCAAGTGGAACGGGTCCTTCGCTCCCTTTCCTCGTTCCGAGGCTCTGATAATCATATAAAAGGCACCTCCAAAAGCATTGCCAAGAAATGCAAC
>CAZFWM010000298.1:9333-9583 GCA_964522545.1 uncultured Thermodesulfobacteriota bacterium | reverse complement strand
GTAACTGCCGGTCCGCCAATCGCAACAGATACGATCCTGGCAACCGTTACTACAACCTGGGGTTCCGCCTCTTCAGGTCAAAATAACAATTTGCTATTTTACCATCTTACCATTTGCACGGCGGGGGAGGGCAGGGGTGGGAATAATGTAGGGTGCGTTAGCGAAGCGTAACGCACCAAAAAGCGAGGCGTGGGAGGCGGTCGGCCCGCGCGCGCCCGTAGCGTTATTCGTTTCGCACTTGAAAATACTC
>CAZFWM010000298.1:0-9323 GCA_964522545.1 uncultured Thermodesulfobacteriota bacterium | reverse complement strand
GGGGCGGGGGGCCCCCCGGGCGCCCCGGCTGCTTACGCCGCACCGCCCGCGGGGGCCCGGCGTGGGGGGCGCGGCGTGTACAGCACGGAGCAAGGGGAACGGGTCCTTCGCTCCCTACGGGCACTCAGGACGATAGGTCCGTCCATGTCATCCTGGTGAGCCGAAGCCCTGAGCAAAGCGAAGGGGAAGCGAAGGATCCGTATCCCGGCCCAACCAGAGGCGCCATTAGGTCCCAACATGAAACTCAAGATCTTCACTCTACCATTCGACCCATCGATCAACGGCTTCAACGACGCCGTGATCGAAAAGTTCGCTCCCGGCAAGGAGATCATCTCCGTGAGCGATCACTTCTTCATACACGAAAACAGACCTTATCTCTCCGTGATCGTCACATACCGGGAGATCGCACCCGACGAGGCCCGTCATACGCAGAGACGTAACGATCCCCGTACGGAGCTTGATGAAAATGAGCGTGTTCTGTTCGATGCGCTGCGGAAATGGAGATCTGAAAAAGCAAAGGCTGAAGGGGTGCCCCCTTACCTTATATGCAACAACCGGCAGCTCGCAAAGATCGTCAAGCTCCGGCCGAAGAGCAAGGCGGCCCTCACAATGGTCAACGGAATAGGAGAGACAAAGGCGGAGCATTACGGGGATGAGATCATTTCCACAATGAATCGAAATCCAAATACCGAAGAGGACGAAAAAAAATGAAAGAAGAGCTTCCACTGTTCGTCCTCTGGACGGAGTTCCTGGAATGGCTGCTCCACAAGACGGAGAAGTTTCCGAAAAGCGTGCGGTTCACCTTCAGCAGCCGTATCGACAATCTCGCCCTCGACGCCCTCGAAAAGTTGATCGTGGCCCGCTACTCAAGCTCCAGGAAGCAGGTCCTACATCGGTTGAACCTCGATCTTGAGAAGCTCCGCGTGCTTCTGAGGATCTGTAACCGCATGGGCTATCTCGACCACAAGGGCTATGAATACGCAAGCCGGAAAATAGACGAGGCGGGGCGTATGACCGGGGGGTGGATCAAGTCTCAGACAGAGAATGAGGTATGAAGCGATCCGGATTCCTTTTTGATCAAGCCTTCAGCTTCCGATCCCTTTGCAGGGCCGCAAGGGAAGCGGCAAGGGGAAAGAAGGGTAGTCCACGCGTGGCAAGGTTTATCTTCCATCTCGAGACAGAGGTCCTCCGCCTGGAGGAGGAGATTCGCTCCCGGATATACAGGCCACTTCCCTACAGAACGTTCATGGTCCACGATCCGAAGGATCGTCGAATCTGTGCGGCCGATTTCCGTGACCGGGTCGTGCACCACGCGGCGTGCAAGTCTTTGGATCCGCTCCTGGAGAGTAAGTACATCTACGATACCTATGCCTGTCGCAGGGAAAAGGGAACGCATCGAGCCGTACGCAGGGCGCAGGCGTTTGCGCGCCGGCATGACTTTTTTCTGAAGTTGGACATTCACAAATTTTTTGACAGTGTGGATCACGAGGTTCTCAAGGCGGCCTTTCGAAAGTGCATAAAGGACCCGGATTTTCTCCGGCTCCTCGATATTTTCGTGGATCACCCGGTCCCGTGGTGTGCCCCCGGAAAAGGGATACCCATCGGCAACCTAACAAGCCAGCACTTCGCTAATTTCTATCTTGATCCTGTCGACCACTTTATAAAGGAAAAGTTGCGGCTGACGGGCTATTTGAGGTATATGGATGATCTCGTCCTTTTCGCAGACGAAAAGAGAACATTATGGAAATCCCTGGAGATGGTGCGAGAACTTCTCGAGAGGCGGCTCCTCCTCTCGATCAAGAAGGGCTCGGTATTGCTGGCGCCCGTATACCAGGGCATCCCGTTTCTCGGTATGCGGATCTTCCCGTCTGTGGTGCGAATCGACCGGGCAGGCTGGAGGAGGTTCCGCCGGAAGGTGATGTCACGGGAGCGTGATTTTTCACGCGGATTCATTGACGAAGAGGCCCTCACCCGCTCCATGTCGAGTCTGGTGGGGCACCTCAAGCATGAAAACACGAGAAACCTGCGGGCAAATTTTTTAGAGCGGCCAGGGGCAAAGGAGGCTCGAACCGGGTGAACCGCGGCGGCGGTTGGAACAACAACGCCCGTAACTGCCGGTCCGCCAATCGCAACAGGAACGATCCTGGCAACCGTAACAACAACCTGGGGTTCCGCCTCTTCAGCTCACGGTGACGGCCCGAAGAGAGGTGTTCAAGGACGCCGCTCCTGCGTCACGCCATGACCATCGCCCCGGACCGGCTCCGCCTCCTTCTGTGGGCGGACAAATAAGCCCCGTCCCGGCGGCGGCCGGTAGGGCCATAGCGTCTCGAACGTCGCCGCCGGGGCTTTTTTCGATCGAATGCGGATGATGTAAGGTGCGTTAGCGAAGCGTAACGCACCAAAAAGCGGGGCATGAGCGGTGGCAGGCCCGGTCGGGTCCTTCGCTCCCTCCGGTCACCTTCTCTATGCTCAGGGCTTCGGCTCACCAGGACGACATATCCGTCCATGTCATCCTGAGGCGAAGCCGAAGGATCCGTATCCCGGACTGAATGGAGTGCACCGATGTTGAAAAGAGTGACAATGATTTTCCTTGCAATGACCCTCTTCGCACTCCGGCCGGACCTGTATGCCGCCGATCTCCAGCGCATCGCAGTGATCGAGCTCGGCAACTCGGCCGGGTGGAGCGATGATGAGGCATACTACCTCACCGACCTGGTGCGGGGGGCGGCGCGAAGCAGCCTTCCCCGTGAGAGCTATATCGTGATGACCCGGGAGAACATCGAGGAGCTCCTGCCTCCGGGCATGGACCTTCACAAGTGTACCACGGCGAGTTGCGAGGTAAAGCTGGGGAAGATGATCGACGCCGACTACATCGTTACCGGGGAGCTGATCAGGTTCGCGGGAAGCTACCGTGTGATCATCAAGGCCTACGAGGTGGCACAGGGCGACCTAGTCGTCACAAGGAAGGCGGCCGGCGACGACTTGGTCTCACTTGAAAAATCGATAGAGCAGATATCGCGTGATCTGTTCCGCATTGTGAGGGGTGTGACAGTCGGGCCGTCTCCCGGCCCCGGAGTAGGCCCCCCGTTCGAGGGCCCCCCGACACAAAGAGAGGGGCCCGCGGAGGGCAAACAATTCGGGGAGAGCAAGCTGGTCGAGATCAGCCCCACAGAGCGGCCAAAAGCCAAGAGCGGTCCGGCCGGGATCTACATTACGACAAAGCCCAAGGACGCGGAGGTCTTGATCGGCGATGTGAAGGTCGGGGACACCGACCCGGCCTTTCAGCGCGCCGACTTAAGGCCGGGCGATACGATTCGGGTCACGCTCCGCAAAGTGGACTATCACCCGGTCAGCTTCGACGTGGCGCTCCGGCCCGGGATCGCGAGGTACGAGGGGATCGAGCTCAAGCCCGCATTCGGCTCACTCGATATCCGTTCCGAGCCGTCCGGGGCCAGGGTGACACTCGGGGGCGCGGAGGTCGGCGCGACGCCGTACACCCAAGAGCGCGTCTCCTCTGGCCGACACCTCGTATCCCTGGAGATGGACCTGTACGAAGGGATGAGAGACGAGATCGTGGAGGTGAGGGACGGGGAGCGCACGAGAAAAAACTTTCGTCTCGAGCCGGACTTCGGGACCCTCGTTGTAGCTTCCAGCCCTTCAGGGGCCAAGGTCAGGTTGGATGGGAAAGAACGGGGGGCGACGCCCCTGGAACTCAAGCTCTCGCCCGGTACGTACAAGGTGGACATCGAGAGGAGCGGCTATCATGGCCGCAGCTACGAGATCTCCGTGGCGCGGAATCGGAGGATTGCGATCGGAGCGGACCAAGCCGTGCTCGCGCGAATTGTGGGCTCGCTCCTGGTGCTCTGCACCCCCCCCGAGCCCGGGGCCAAGGTCTTTCTCGATGGCGAGGAGAAGGGGGGGGCGCCGCTCACCATCGAGGGGATACCGGCGGGAGGGCACGAGGTGGAGGTGCGGGCCAAGGGGAAGATCGGAAAAGAGAAGGTCGAAGTGATCGAGGGGGATGTCAGGACCGTGACCGTGGCCCTGGGATCGGGCGCCGGGGGAGTCGTGAAGGGCGCCCTCGGTATCGAGATGGTGGAGATCCCGGCCGGCCGATTCATGATGGGCTCTCCCGGGTCAGAGGAAGGGAGATTTGAAAACGAAAGACAACACGAAGTAGTGATCAGCCAGTCGTTCCTTGCCTCTAAGTTCGAGGTGACCCAGGGATTATGGAGGGATGTGATGGGGACGAAACCGAGTCGTTCCAAGGAGTGCGGGGCCGACTGCCCGGTGGAGAATGTATCGTGGCACGATGCGGTGAACTTCTGCAATCGTCTTTCGGAGCGCGAGGGGCTCACCCCAGCCTACCGGATCAGCGGGAAGAACGTGTCCTGGAATAAGAGTGCGAATGGCTACCGGCTCCCAACGGAGGCGGAGTGGGAGTACGCGTGCAGGGCCGGGACCCAAAGTGCCTTTTACACAGGGAGGATAACGGAGGAGAAATGCGGGCATGATCCCGCCCTTGACCGAGCGGGGTGGTACTGCGGCAACGCCAACTCAAAGACGCATTCTGTCGGGCAGAAGGCCCCCAACGCCTGGGGGCTGTACGACACGCACGGCAACGTGTGGGAGTGGTGTTGGGACTGGTACGACAAAGATTATCCGAGGGGGACGGTGACCGACCCGGCCGGCCCCTCATCGGGCTCGTTCCGGGTTTCCCGCGGCGGCGGTTGGCACGTCTTCGCCCGTAGCTGCCGGTCCGCCAATCGCTACGGGTTCGATCCTGGCGACCGTAGCTTCCGCCTGGGGTTCCGCCTCTTCAGGTCCAAATAACCATTTGCGATTTTACCATCTTACCATTTGCACGGCGGGGGAGGGCCTGGGGGCAAACGATCGGCGCAGGGAGGCGGAGTCTGCGGCCCGCGCGCGCCCGTAGCGTAAGCCGGAAAGCGCGCGCGGGCCCGGCGTGGTGGGGGCGCTGTGTACCGCAAGGAGCAAGATGCACGGGTCCTTCGCTTTGCTCAGGACGACATCTCCGTACCGGTCGTCCAGCTATTCGCCCGGAACGACAAGGGAGGACAAGTCCGGACCGGTAATTCTGAGGAGCTCTTCGCTTCGCTCAAGGATAAACTCCGCGACGAAGAATCCATATCTCGAGAATGAATTGCCATGAAGTCCTATTACGTCTACATAATGGCCAACAAGTCCCGCACCCTCTACACCGGGATAACGAACGACCTGAAACGGCGCATCTATGAGCACAAGCAGAAGCTCGTGCCCGGGTTCACCGGGAAGTACGAGATTAACCGGCTGGTCTACTGGGAGGAGACTTACGATGTGCGGGAAGCGATCGACCGGGAAAAGCGGATCAAGGGGTGGCTGAGGTCCAAGAAAGTCGCCCTGATCGTGTCGAAGAATCCGGAATGGAAGGATTTGAGCGATGGGTGGTATGAGGAATGAGTGATTTTGCCACGCGCGGAGCGGGGGAACGGGTCCTTCGCGCCCTCCTGGCACTCAGGACGACAGGTCCGTCCATGTCATCCTGAGCAGAGCGAAGGATCCGTATCCCGGACTCACTAGGCGAAACCTTTGCTCAGCTAATGATGGCGCAAAACGCGAGGAACTCAGAATGACGAAAAGAATAACCCTGGCACTTCCGGCCATGATAGCGCTCCTATCCGCCTGCGCCTCCACCCCGACCATCCCGGACCACCTCCTAAACCCGGCGGCACACCCGAAGTTCCCGCCGTCGGCCTACATTACTTCGGTGGGTATGAGCGAGCGAGGCCCCCGGGAGGCAGAGCTGGACGCCCGGGCACGGGTGGCCGAGCAGGTGCGCTCCGAGATCGAGTCAGTGACCCTGTCCGAAATTGAGGAGGTGACGAAAGGGGGGAGTACCGAAGCGTTCCAGCGGCTCTACTCGGAGGTAAAATCCAGGACCGGCTTTTCCCACGCCGAGATGATACGAGTCGAACCCGCACCAGCCAAAGGATTCGAGGGTCTGTACCGAGCCTTTGCCTACCTCTCCCGGGCCGAGATATTCGATGTGCTCTGCTCGGATTACGAAGCCGAGGCGGTTGCCTTCAGACGGGCTGCGGACGTGCTTCCGGCCCTGGACAATATTGCGGCCTACACGGCTGCGTTTCGCCAGGCCAAGTCCTCGTTTCAGACTCTCAGGGCCAAGGCCTTCGAGATACGGGCCGTGACACGACGACAGTATGCAGACTATGGGAGAGACGAAAAGCTCTACTACAATCTCGATAAGATGCGGCTGGACCGGCTGCGCGAGTTGGAGATGACCGTGGAGATCTCGGGCGAGAAGGCGGGGAGCACTCGGGAGGTAGTGCTCGTGGCCCTCACCACGGCGCTTACCCGGCTCGGGCTCACGGCCACGCCGGGCGCGTGCGGGCCCCGGAGCTACACCTTGAAGGTCGAGGTCGATGTGACCTGCCGCCGCGGCTCCTTCGGACCCCAGTGCGAGATAGGCATGGCCGGGGTGCTGGTCCACTGCGCCTCGGGCCGGGTGCTGGCTGAGCTCGATCTCAACGACAAAGAGTTCAAAGGGATGCACACCCGGGATCGGGCAAAGGCCATGGAGGCCATGTACGAGAGAGTGACCGCGAACCTGCTTCTGCCGAGGCTCAGCGCGGGCTTGGCCACGGCCCTGCCGATCGACCGGGTGAATTAGACCTGAATACGGGAGGAAGAAAAATGGGAAAGAATCGTATCGAATGGTTGGCCGCAGCGATATTGTCAATGCTCTTCTTGGTCTTGCTTCATACATCGCTTCCAGGCTGCGCCGTCCAGGCCGCCCAGGCATCTCAGAAAAAATCCGGCACAGTGGCCCTGTCCAGTTCCGGCGAAGCGAGAACGGGCGCCGAGGCACCCTGGTTTTCGGGATGGACCCCTGACAACGAGGTGGTGAACCTCACAAAGCTCTTTGCCGAACCGGACACCAATCGCGTGGCACTCGTATTCTTCGCAACATGGTGTGACCCGTGCATAAAGGGCATGCAAATGCTCAAAAAGGCCGAACGGCGGTTAAAGAAGGCCGGGGTAAAAGTGGTGTTAGTCGACTTCAAAGAGGAGACTGACTTGGTCGCCCGCTTCATAAAAAAGCAATGCCTCCCTTTCACCGTTGTCCTCGATCCCTTCGGCAAGATGCAAGGGACATATCTGGATGAAAAGAAGGTTGAACTGCCCAGAACGGTCCTGATAGACAAAAGATTAAAAGTGATAGGAATCTTTGGCATAGAGGGAAAGGATTATATAGACAGGCTGACCAAGTAGATGTCCGGATTTGTCATTCTGAGCGACCAAAGGGAACGAAGAATCCGTTCCCTGAGCTTCCCAGCCGGACCTCTTAACCATCATGCAAAAAGTAAAGAGGGGCAGATGAGGAAACTATCAGCGATCGGCTCACTCCTAATCGCAGTCACACTCGCGACCTCCCACACTCTTTCAGCCACCCCGAAGAAGCTGGCCGTGCTGGAGTTTCACAACTACACCAAGATCAGTGATCCCGAGGCGATGTTCCTGACGGACCTGGTGCGAGGCGAGGCGGTCCGGGTTCTTCCCTCCTCGGAATTTCTCGTGATGACCCGGGAGTCGCTCTTCGAACTCCTGCCTCCGGGAAAGACTCTGACGGATTGTGTGGGAGAGTGCGAGGTGGAGACCGGCAGGCTCATCGGCGCGGACTATATCGTTTCCGGGGAGTTGATCCAGTTCGGGGCCAGCCTTCGTCTATCGCTAAAGCTATTTGAAACCCAGACGAGCCGGTTGCTCGGGACGCAGACAGTAAAAGCGGGTGCAGTAGAGGAGCTCGAAGAGCCGATCCGGACTTCATCTTCCATTCTCTTTCGCAAGATCGGCGGACGGACAGATCAGGGGGAAAGATCTTCCAAGGGACCTAGCCCGGGGGCCGGGCCGACCTTCGTGGCTCCCGCGACACAGGGAGAGGGTTCGGGTGAGAGCAAACTGGTAGAGGTCAGCCCGACAGAACGGCCAAAAGCCAAGAGCGGTCCGGCCGGGATATACATCACGACAAAGCCCACGGGCGCAGTGGTCCTGATCGGCGATGTGAAGGTCGGGGACACCGATCCGGCCTTCCAGCGGGCCGATCTCAGGCCGGGCGATACGATCAGGGTCACCCTACGCAAAGAGGACTATCACCCGGTCAGTTTCGACGTGGCGCTCCGGCCCGGGATCGCCCGGTACGAGGGGATCGAGCTCAAGCCCGCATTCGGCTCACTCGATATTCGTTCCGAGCCGTCCGGGGCCAGGGTGACCCTCGGGGGCGCGGAGGTAGGCGTGACGCCGTACACCAAAGAGCGCATCCCCTCGGGCCGTCACCTCGTATCCCTGGAGATGGACCTGTACGAGGGGGTACGCGACGAGATCGTCGAGGTGAGGGATGGGGAACGCACGAACAGGACCTTTCGCCTCGAGCCGGACTTCGGGACCCTCGTTGTAGCTTCCAGCCCTTCAGGGGCCAAGGTCAGGTTGGATGGGAAGGAACGGGGGGGGGGGACGCCCCTGGAGCTCAAGCTCTCGCCCGGTACGTACAAGGTGGACATCGAGAAGGGCGGGTTTCACGGCCGGAGCTACGAGATCACGGTGGCGCGGAACCGGAGGATCTCGATCGGAGCGGACCAGGCCGTGCTCGAGCGAATTGTGGGCTCGCTCCTGGTGCTATGCGATCCGCCCGAGCCCGGGGCCAAGGTTTTTCTCGATGGCGAGGAGAAGGGGGGTGCGCCGCTCACCATCGAGGGGATTCCCGTGGGCGGGTACGAGGTGGAAGTGCGGGCCAAGGGAAAGTCGGGCAGAGAGAAAGTCGATGTGGCGGAGGGGGAGGTGAAGACCGTAACCGTGGCCCTTGGATCTGGGGCCGGCATAAGCCCAATGGGGATCGAGATGGTCGAGGTCCCGGCCGGTCGGTTCACGATGGGCTCGCCCGGCTCGGAGGAGGGGAGGGATGATGACGAGCGGCAGCACGAGGTGGTAATCAGCAGGCCCTTCCTGGCCGGGAAGTATGAAGTTACGGTCGAACAGTTTCGGAGATATATTGGGGGGAGTGGTTACAAAACAGAGGCGGAAAAGGAAGGATGGGCCTGGACGTGGAATGGCAGCAAATGGGGGAAAACAAAAGGTGCATATTGGAAAAACGCCGGGTTTACACAAGGTGATGCTCACCCGGTGACCTGCGTAAGCTGGAATGACGTTGTGAGGTTTTGTAACTGGATGTCGGAGCGCGAGGGGTTCACTCCAACCTACCGGATCAGCGGGAAGAACGTGTCCTGGAATAAGAGTGCGAATGGCTACCG
>CAZFWM010000297.1:0-9636 GCA_964522545.1 uncultured Thermodesulfobacteriota bacterium | reverse complement strand
GTAGGGGTTTGATTCATCAAACCCAGGGCCCGGGCGCGATGAATCGCGCCCCTACCAGGATCGCCGAGGACATGTAGGGGCGACCGGCGGTCGCCCTTGCATACCCGGAATGGGCGCAGAAAACAGCGCCCTTACGATTCCTGCCGTCAGAGTGTATGGCAGACTCCATGTTCGGCTACATCCACGCCCACTACTACGTAACGACCCGGTGTAACTCCCGGTGCATCACATGTGACATCTGGCGCAAGGACGAGTACAAGAAGACCCCGGAGAGCCCCCTTGAGCGCAGGCTCGATATCCTCCGCGACCTCAAGGGCCTGGGAATAAAATCGATCGATTTCACCGGCGGGGAGCCCCTGCTCTACAAGGGGCTCCCCGAGCTCATCCGCGCGGCCGGCCGGATGGGCTTCGTGACGGCCCTGACCAACAACGGCCTCCTCTACCCGCGCCACGCGGAGGCGCTTCGCGGAAACGTCACCTTCCTCAACTTCTCCGTCGACTCTCCCCGCCCGGACGAGCACGACCGGATCCGGGGCATTCCGTGCTTCGACAAGGTCATATCCAGCATCGAGCTCGCCGCGAGCCTGGGCGAGCGTGTCCTCATCAAGCACACGGTTACCAATGAGAACTTCGAGGACCTGCCCGGCATGGTCGATCTCGCCCAAAGGCTCGGTGTCATCGTGGAGCTCTCGCCCGAGTTCACCTACTTCGGGAACTCCGGCCTCGCCAGGGACAAGGTCCGCGGGCTCAGGCAATGGTTCCGGCACCCCAACGCCTATGTGAACCTTGCCCACCTCCGGTTCGTCCTGGACGGCGGCAACAGGGCCTCGAAGCCCAAGTGCCGCGTGGGCCGCTCCGTGCTCGTACTCTCCCCGGACGACGCCCTCTACTTCCCCTGTTTCCACATCAGCCGTGCCAAGGTCCCGATCGGGGGGAGCTTGAAGGAGCTGCTCGCGTCCGAGGCGGTGAGGAGAGAGGTGGAAAAGGTGGGCAAGTGGCCCTTTTGCGAGGGCTGCGACATCCCCTGCTACATGGACGTCTCCTACTTTGCCGAGCTCGACAAATACTTCTTTATCAATCTCATCGGCAAAGGCGCCTTCGTGGCCAAGCGGCTCCGGCTTCACGGCCTCCCGCCGCTGAAGAAGGCTTTACGGGGCCGGTGGCGGATATAGATCGGAGGCCGATCCGGGCTCGTCCGCAGAGGATCAATCCACGAGGGCGTCCCCGATCTCGTAGAGCAGCCGCATGCCCCGCGTGATGGGGTCGAGCAGGGGCGGGAGCGCCGGCTGCTGCACCTCGATGTCGAACCAGGCCTCGGCCGGCCCGGGCAGGGCCAGGGCGCCGGTGAAGGAGAAGATGTTCAGGCGCTCGAGGCCCGCGGACACGGCGGCGCTCATGTCGGGCATGATGTCCGCGGGGGTGTTGTAGTTGTCGTAGGCCCCGTCGAGGCCGACGATCCCGAGGGAGAGGGCGGCCTTGTCTCCGAAGGCGGCCACGGCGTCCTTGGCGTAGGACCAGACCAGGTCCGGGCCGAAGGGGAGGTCCGGGATCCCGCTGATCTCGGTCCGGTAGACCATGAAGTCCACGTCGTCCCACTCTCCGTGAGGGAGGGGGTGGACCGGGATGTTGAGGGCGTCCTGGAGGGCCGAGTCGCCGTCGCCGAGGTCGTCGAGCACGGTCGGGAAGGTGACCACGTGCACCTTGTAGCCGCGGTCGTGGCAGTATTCCACCAGAGAGGCATAGTTCAGAAGGGACTCTTCGAAGGCGCACGGGTCGAGCTGGGCCGCCAGGAGCCGGACCGCCTCCGTGAGCATCAACTCCTCGATATAGCCGGTCATCTCCGTGAGGAACTGGATGGAGGGCTCCATGTCCACGGTGATCCACTCCAGGGGGAGCCCCTCCTCGTCGGCCCAGGCGATCATCTCCCGGACCGCCTCGAAGAAGGAATCGAAGTTTTCCTCGTTAGGGTAGTACCCCTCATCATAGGGGACGAGGATCCAGGTGCGGATCTCGACTCCGTGGTCCCCGGCGGCCCTGATAAGGTTCGCGATGTTCTCGTCCCGCCCCATGATCTGGACCTTGTCCACGGCTATGTAGAGGGAGGCGTCCTTCTCCGCGAAGACCTCGAGCCAGCCGGTCAGCTCGGCATACCCGATGCTCTCGGGGTGGGCCCAGAAGCCGAGGTGCGGCCTGATGGGCTCGCATCCGAAAAGAGGGATCACGCAGGCCGAGGGGATCACGCAGGCCAGGATGGAGAGGAGAGTCATTTTTCGCATAGGAGTCTCCGTCGTGTAAGTCCATGTCACAGATTTACAGTCTACCCTTTCTTGGAGAAAAGCTCTACCTTTTGACCGGCCGATGGAGTACATTAGAGTTCATGGCCATACCGATCGGCATCTTTCGCAACACCCTGCTCCCACTGTCCGAGACCTTCATCTACGAGCAGGCGAGATTCGTGGAGCGGTTCGAGGTCCACTTCCTGGGACGCGAGCAGACCGACCGGTTCCCCCTTACCCATGTCCACTGCCACGCGTCCGGTGCAGGGATCGCGGGCCGGGTGCGCGGCCTTTCCTACACCCTCACCGCCCGGAGCCGCCCCCTGCTGCGTACGGTTCGCAGGACCGGCATGCGTCTCATCCACGCTCATTTCGGCGTGGACGGCCTCTATGCCCTCGACCTGGCCCGCCGTGCCGGGATCCCGCTGCTTACAACATTCCACGGCTTCGACGCCACGCGCTCGGCAGCGGCCCTGCTCACCTCGGGTAAGCCGGCCTGGATACGCTACCTGCTCGGCCGGCGCCGGCTGGCTCGGGAGGGGGCCCACTTCATCGCGGTCTCCGCCTTCATCCGGGACCGCCTCGTCAGGCTCGGCTTTCCACCTTCCCGGGTGACCACTCTGTACATCGGGATCGACACCGAGAAGTTCGCCCCTCTGTCAGGGGCCCGATCCGTGCGTGATCGGTGCATCGTCACAGTAGGGCGCCTGGTCGAGAAGAAGGGAACGGCCTATCTCGTCGACGCCCTTGCCAGGATCGCCCCCCGCTTTCCCGACCTCACGTGTAGGGTCATCGGGGACGGGCCTCTTCGCGGCGACCTGGAGAAGAGGACAGGATCGCTCGGCCTGGGAGACAGGATTCGCTTCCTCGGCTTTATGGACAATGACGAGGTACGAGATCACCTCCGGAGGGCCACCCTGTTCTGTCTACCGAGCGTCACGGCCCGCGACGGCGACGCCGAGGGTCTGGGCATGGTCCTGCTCGAGGCCGGGGCCTGCGCAGTGCCGCTGGTCGGGACTCGCCACGGCGGCATCCCCGAGGTGATCCGGGACGGGGAGAGCGGCCTTCTCGTGCCGGAGCGAGACCCGGATGCGCTCGCCGCGGCCCTCGCGGAGATCCTCTCCAGTGAGTCTCTGAGGCGCCGAATGGGCGAGGCTGCCCGGCGCAACGTGGAGGAGCGCTTCGACATCCGCACCCAGACGCGTCGTCTCGAGTCGATCTATTCAGAACTGGTTAGCCCGAAAAATGCAGTAGGCGCCGTAGCGAGGCGCCGAAAACCTTAGCGAAACGCGAAGTTGGAGCGATTTTGGCCCGGAGGCGTAGTTGGAAACTACGTCGAGGACCAAAATCGTGAAACAAGCGTTGCAGCAAGGTTTTCTGTGCCGCAGTAGGTGGCTACTGCATTTTTCGGGTTAAGTCCGAAAGTCCAAGATTTTCCCCCAATGAAGTCGCTTTCTAGTTTCATTCCCTCGAGTTATTTGCCTCAATCAGAGTAAAGACTGCTCAACTCTCGCTTTCATTAATGAGAATATTCGATTTTTTCTTTATGAGACACAATGTCTCTTTTTTAAATGGGACAAAACGGGACATGTGAGTCACTCCATTCGTCTTCGACAACATATTGTAATTTAACATGTATTACAGATCCTTTCGGCCATATCCGTCTAAGGGAAACTGGAAAAACTGTCTCATCAAGAAATTGCGGCCTAATCCGATTTTTTTTGTCGACAATTGCCATTAATGTCAATGTTTTTAACCGGTTGAGTCTAGTCATTGTTTGCGCTGAATGCTTTGGCATATCCATTGCTATATTCATAAGGCTAATCTTCTATTACAGATGTAGCTCGACCAAGGGAAAGGACATAATAAACATGAAAATAAAATCAATTTATATCTATTTGTCTTGTTCTATTCTGATGCTTGCCCTCACTCCTTCGCTGGCCTTTTCGCAAATCGTCAAGCGCATCAATTGCGGAGGAGGGGACATTGTCCTGGACGATGGCAGGGTGTTCTCGGCCGATCATGCCTATCCCGGACCGGATGGGGCGGGGCATATCGGAGGAACATCGGAGGGAGATTGGTTCTGGAGCGGAAATCTCTGCGAGTTCAGGGCGTTACAATGGTGGGGAGGGTGGCCATTTGACCAGGTACTGGAGGGTGCGCTGTTCTATTCGGGGCGGAGAGATCCGCAGGAGTATCGATTCGATCTGCCGGACGGCGACTATGTGGTCCAGATCCATTTGAGCGAGACCGAATCTCACGGCCCGGGGCAGAGCGCATTCGACCTGGTGATCGAAGGATACTCCGTAATAGATGGGCTGGATGTCTATTCAGAGGCCGGCCGCTATGTGGCCCTCAAGGTCGGGTCTCATGCCCGGGTGACGGATGGCCAGCTGAACGTGGAGCTGATTCCGGCGCTCGGCACACCTCAGATCAATGCAATCGAGGTGTTCGAGCATGAGCCGGATTCAAGCCCGCCCGGTGCCCTCGTGGATCTGTTCGGAGTAGAGAGCTACGGCGTCAATGGCCTCTACTGGGATCCGAGCCTGGAAGAAGACATCGCGGGGTACAATGTCTACAGGTATGATCCGAATGTCATCTCTTTCGAGCAGCTGAACGCGGACCCGGTCCTCGTATCGTTTTATCTTGACTATGATGTCGTGCCTTCATCGAGCTATATATATAGTGTAGCTGCAGTGGATGTCTTCGGAAATGAAGGTCCTCAATCCTATGATGTCATCCTCAGCCCCCATGAGATAACGGAATCCATCCTGGATATTTACCATCTTACTCTGGACAATAATCTCCTGGCTGCTTTGGACGCAGATCCTTATTCGGATGATTATTATCCGGCAGTCTTTGAATTTGAGGATCAGCTGTTCTACGACGCCGAGATCCGGTATCGAGGTTCATCTGCTTCCGGACGTCAGGCCTCCAAAAAATCCTGGAAGGTAAAATTCCAGCCCGACAACCGTTTCGACGGATTGAGAAGGTTGAACCTGAAATCTCAATTCGGCAGCTTTTTAAAGATAGAAGAGAAGATATGTTTTGATCTTTTCGAGCTTCTCAGGACACCTTCTCCCCACGCCGAGCCGGTTTTACTGGAGGTAAACGGAAAATTCAGGGGCGAATTCCTGGACATTGAAAATGTCGACAAAGTATTTCTGGAGCGCAGGGGACTGGATCAGAACGGGAATCTTTACAAGATTGTATTCAGTGATCTGTCGCTGCCGCCGGATCCCGGTGCCTATGATTCTCAATTCGAGAAAAAGACGAACCGGGGGACTGATCACTCCGACTTGCAGGCCTTCCTGGAGGCGATCAACCTTACCCCACAGGAGGATCTGGCCGAGACCCTGGCCTCGGTTTTGAACATACCGGAGTATCTCGATTTCTATTCCATCCAGATCATAACGGCGAACTGGGAATTCATCGCCAATAATTATTACCTGTACCAAAATCCATCGGACGGTCGGTGGACCGTGATCCCCTGGGATCTGGACTTCACGTTGTTCGATCCGCTACCCATTGACTACGGGACCGAAGCGCAGCCGGATTTCTTGTTCGGGCAGGTGAATAAGCTTGTGGATCGCTTCCTTTCCGTTCCCCAGTTCCGGTTCGCCTACTGCCAGAATCTGCGCCGGCTGCTGAACACCATAGCCACCGGCGATCAGATCGCGTACATGGCACAGACCTACTTCGACCGGATCTCCGAAGATGTCAGGCGAGACCTCATGAAGGGCCTTGGAGGGTGGAACGATATCTTCGAGGTGGGGCCGGATCTGCTATCGGAAATGCATGAAGGGCGGCGTACCGAGCTCCTGTGGCAGCTCTACGACTACATGCCGGAGCTCGAGGGCGTTCTTTATATCAATGAGTTCATGGCGGACAACGTGACGGTCATCCCGGACGGGCACGGGGAATACGAGGACTGGATAGAGATCTACAACGGCGGATATGTTCCCATCGACCTGGGGGGGATGTTCTTGACCGATGATCCCGCGGACACGCACAAATGGGTGCTCCCCGAGGTGACCCTGGGGCCGGGCGAGTTTTTGCTCATCTGGGCCGACGATGACGAGGAGCAGGGGCTGTTCCACGCCAACTTCAAGCTGGGGGCCTCCGGCGAGTACATCGGCCTGTATGATCTGGAAGAGAACGGGCACGCCCTCATCGACGCCGTGAGCTTCGGCGAGCAGAGCCCCGATATCAGCATGAGCCGGGATCGAGATGGATCGTGGGAATTTGTTTTCGACACCGAGCCGTCTCCGGGGGAGTCCAACGATCCTCCCCCACTGGAGCCCCTGACGATCACGGACGTCATCCATTCTCCCCGTCTTCCGCGGGCCGGAGAGCCGGCCGTGGTGACGGCCGCCGTCATCGACGATATGGGCCCCGCTGAATATGTATCCTTATATTACGATTGCGGCACCGGATATGTGGAAGCGATGATGTACGACGACGGCCTTCACGGCGACGGGATGCCATGGGACAACATTTTCGGGGCCGTCCTGCCCGGATTTTCGAACGAGACCGTAGTGCGCTACTACATCCGGGCCGGGGACATGGACGGCCAGATCAGCCATGATCCGGAAGGCGCCCCTTCGGTGACCCACGCGTACGCGGTAGGCCTGCCGAGGATCTATGTGAATGAGTTCATGGCCGATAACGACCACGTGATTCCAGACGAGGCGGGAGAGTACGACGACTGGTTCGAGCTGTACAACGACGAAGAGGAGCCGGTCTTCCTGGGTGGGATGTATCTTTCGGACAGGCTCGGCAATCCCCTGAAGTGGCCGCTCCCCGCTGTTTCCATTCCGGCCAAGGGGCATCTTCTGCTCTGGGCCGATGAAGATCAGGAGCAGGGTGAATTCCACACGAATTTCAAGTTGAGCAAGTCGGGGGAGGCGGTGTGGCTGTTTTCGACCGCGGCCTTCGAGAACGTTCCCATCGATGTGGTCCTTTTTGAAGAACAGTACATGGATGTCAGCTATGGTCGCTATCCGGATGGAGCGGCCGACCTGCGATTTTTCGATGTCAGCACGCCCGGCGGGCCCAATGGTGACCTTTTCGATCCAGGCGCGGTAGTCGATGCCATCGCGGAGGATATTGCCGACCTGGTGGAGATCCTCACATCGATTCCCACGCTCATGGGTTATCAAGGGATGGTCAATAAACTCTACGAGATCGAGCTCTTGTTGATAGAGAAGGTCGAGGCCTTTGAGGAGGGGCTCATCTCGACGGAGGCCTATTTGGAGGCCCTGGACGAAGCCCTGGCCATCTTGAGAGCTTTCGACAATCAGCTCGAGGCCAAGGCGTCGAAAGGAAAACCCCAGATCCCCGAAGCCGAGGCCGACGAGCTGAGGCGTCTGAGCGGCGAGGTGCGTCAGAAGATCGAGACCCTCAGAGAGGCCGCCTCCTCAGGGACCTGATCGACGCAGCACTCGACAGCAGAGTATCGATCTCCGACGAGGCGGGACCGGGCGAGCGATCATCCGGGATCGCCCGAGGCTACCTTTTTTCTGTAAAACTCGACCGCCAGGCGGACTCCTTCATCAAGGGGCACTCGTGGCTCCCACCCGAGGCCGTCCCTGGCCCTGGATGCATCGAGGCAGCTCCGCATGAGCTCACCGGTGCGGAAGGGGCCGTACTTCGGCTCGACGTCCGCGCCCACGGCCTTGCGGACCGCATCGAATATCTCGAAGTCGGAGACCTCTCTGCTCCACCCCAGGTTGAAGATCTCCCCGTCCCCGCGCTTCAGGGCGAGGCAGTTCGCCTCCACCACATCGCCCACGTAGAGGTAGTCCCTCGTCTTCGACCCGTCGCCGAAGATCGTCGACTGGGCGCCGCTGAGCATCTGGAGGGAGAAGATCGCCACCACGCCCGCCTCGCCGTGGGGATCCTGGCGGGGGCCGTAGACGTTCGGGTACCTGAGCACCGTGTAGTCGAGCCCGAAGTTGGCCCTGTAGGCGTAGAGGTAGTGCTCCACTGTGTGCTTGGTGATGCCGTAGGGAGAGATGGGGGCGATCACTCCGTCCTCGGTCACCGGGAGGCGATTCATGTCGCCGTAGACGGCACCGCCCGTGGAGATGTAGATGAATTTCTTCACCTGGAGCTCCCTGCACGCCTCCAGGAGGTTCAGGGTCCCCAGGATATTGACGCCCGCGTCATAGGCGGGATCGCTCACGGCCTTGCGCACGTCGATCTGGGCCGCGTGGTGGTTGACCGCGTCCGGCTTTTCGTCTCGAAAGATTTCACGGAGTTTTTCGTCCCGGATGTCGATCTTGTGAAATGTGGCCTCTTCGTTGATGTTTTCCACCCGGCCGGTCGCGAGGTTGTCCACTACGACCACGTCGTGCCCCTCCCGGATGTAGCGGTCCACGACATGGGACCCGATGAATCCAGCACCTCCTGTGACGATGATCTTCAATTGTATTTCCTCCTGTTGAATTGATGATTGCAGAAATGCCATAAAATAGGGCATCGTGAGAGCAGAGTCAATTGACGATTGGGGATGTAGGGGCACGGCATGCCGTGCCCCTACGGAAGCAATATAGTCACAAAGATCTTTATCCGTTCAGGAGGCACAATGAAAGAGCTGGTCCGGTTATTCGTATTTTCGGCCTTCTGCCTGGCCCTCATCCTGATCTTGTGGGACCGGCCGGTGATACTCACGGGAGGGCTCATTGTTTTGTCGGCGGCGCTCCTGATCGCCTGGCACAGGCTCTCCGATATCTTTGTTTACATCGCCGCCGTCGGCATCGGCCTTGTGGCGGACTGGTACTGCGCGGGATCGATCTACCAGTACGGCTCGGGCAACGTCTTGCAGGTCCCCAGCTGGATGCCTTTTTCCTGGGGGGTCATCTTCCTCCTCTTTCACAGGACCACCCGCCTCGTGGCTCCACGGGTGCGCGACGAGGCCTGGGGCCGCCTCCTTCCGGTCAAGCGGGTCATCGTTGCAGGGATCAAGATCTTCATCCTCGCCTACTTCTGGCTCTCCATCTCGATCATCGATCGGAACCTCGCGGCCACGGCGGCCACCCTTATGGTCCTGACCGCCTATTTCTGGCGCTCCGACGCCGATCTCATCATCTTTCTCATCGCAGGGCTCGCCGGCACGGTAGGAGAGATCCTCGCAATCCGGCTCGGTATCTGGACTTACTCGATCTACTACTACAAGCCCCTCCACCTGCCGGTCTCGATACCGATTCTGTGGGGTCTCGCGGGCGTGCTGGTGGGAAGGGCGGGGATGCTGGGCGTGCGGTTGAGGAGGTAATGGCTTTATCGAAGCACCTACGTGACTTGCCTAGACAGGAGTTCCCACCGCTCAAAGACAGTCTTATCCAATGATTCCCGATAG
>CAZFWM010000296.1:0-9648 GCA_964522545.1 uncultured Thermodesulfobacteriota bacterium | reverse complement strand
CCTTGCTTTTTTATTATGTTTTTGGGGGAATTAGCTCAGGAACTTCTGTTTAAAATATTGTATCAGAAAATAGCATAAATGTCAACAATCATTCACAAAACTGTGATCTCTTGTTCACGGTTCAATGGGGAATTGGGCAAGAAAAAGCCCCGCCGGATTGCCGGCGGGGCTTTTAGAACGGTTTGCTTTGGAGGGTTTACCAGCCGGTATCGACCCAGACCAGATCGAAGGCCTGGGGGCCGGCGGCGGTAAAGAGGCTCGTCCAGATCCCCGCCCACCCGACACTCGGGAAGGGGAAGGCCATCGGCAGAGCCCACGGCGGATCGATGGCCGGCAGCGGAGCGGTCCAGAGCGGAAGCACCTGTACGGACGGGTATGTCAGGATCAGGTAGTTTGCCCACGTGGTCGGCTCCGGAGCGCCGATGGTAAAGTCCATGTTCATAAGGCCTTCCGCGAAAGAGGCATCCAGGGATAGAATGAACTCCGACATACAGTCCGGATCGTCTCCGTCGACGAGATCGTCGCAATCGTCATCCACCCCGCCCGTGCAGACCTCTGCGGCATCCGGGTTCACGGCCGGGTCGGTATCATCGCAGTCCTTGCCTTCGCAGGCCTCGTCGTAGTAGCCGTCTCCATCGGCATCGCACCAGTATGGCGGGATGCTCGTGAAGTCGGCCGAGCAGTCGTCCGTGTCTGCGTGCCCGGCGACGCGAGACAGGGCCTTCCCGGACGGGGCGTCCGGGGCGCACATCGCGTCCGGATAGGGATCGAGACCGCCGTCTCCGGGGAGGCCGTTCGTGTTGGGTGAGTCGTAGATCAGCGTGTCGATCACCACAGCGCCCGGGGCCACGATCCGCATCCCGTCGCTCGCCGTGCCACCGTTCTGGATGGCGGGCTCGAAGTCGACCACCACGTCCGGAGACGGAGTGAGGGCCTCGCCGAGAACGAGACGGGTGAACGCCGGAATCGTGATTCCCGCCAGATCGAGGGAGCCGTAGTTAAAGTCGGTGCCCGCCCACTGGAGCTCCCAGCCGGTCAGGTCGATCGCCTCGCCGGTGGCGTTGTAAAGGACCACGTACTCCCACCCCTCGTCAGCACTCTCCGCATCGTAAAAGAGCTCGTCCATCAGCACATCTCCGGGATCGTAGGCCGAGGGGATGGTTGTGGTGGTCGTGGTGGTCGTGGACGTGGTCGTCGTGGGGGGCAGGGTCGTTGTGGTGGGCGGGACCGTTGTCGTGTTCGGCGGCTGCGGCGTGTTGTTGGGAGGTTTCGTTGTCGTTGTGGGGGGCTGGGTCGTGGTGGTCGGTGGTTTCGTTGTCGTAGTGGGAGGCAGTGTCGTGGTCGTCAGTGGAAGCGTAGTCGTTGTCGGAGGCAATGTAGTGGTCGTCGGAGGGAGAGTCGTAGTCGGTGGCGGCTCGCAGTCCCAGTCCACGAGATCGACGTACCCGTCGCAGTCATTGTCCGCCCCATCGGAGCAGGTGGGATCGCCCGGGGGGCCTTCGGTGGCGCCGGGATTCACGTCGGGATCGGCGTCGTCGCAGTCGTCGCCCCCGCACGCCTCGTCTTCGTACCCGTCGCCGTCATCGTCCCAGCACGCTATCCCCGAGCCCTCCGGGTTGACGGCCTCGGGCGGATTTTCGAAAAAGTCGACCGAGTTGTCGTCCGTGTCCTGGCCGGTGTAGCGCTCGAAGCTATTTCCCTGGCCGGACGGATTGGGTGCGGGCGTGCCCTCATAGGGCTCGCCTGCGCCCGGGGAGCCCCAGCCAAAGGCATCGACGATCGCGTCCGTCTCATCCCGCAGCGCAATGCCGTGGTTCGTATTGCTCAGTGACATCTCGTCCTCGATGTCGGCCTCGGGCCAGTCCATACTGTCTCTTTCCTCGAACCAGCCGCCGTCAGCGATCAGGAAATACCCATAGGCCGGGACGGTCCCGAAGTCGATCTCGGCCTCGACGCCGCCCCCGTCCCAGAGGTCCCAGCCCGCGATGTCGATATCGGTGTCCGTGGGATTGTGAAGCTCCACGAACTCGCTCGCGCCTTCATCGACCGCATCGATGTACACCTCGCTGATGAGCACATTGTCCGTCAGGGGTGGGGCGTTCTTCCACTCCTCGAGCCAGGTCTCGAACCACTGGACATAGGCGCTCTTGGGCTCCCCAATGCCGTAATAGGGGGAGCCGGGCGGAGGCGTCGAGCCCTGGGAGGCGGCATAGGCGACGCAGGGGTGGGCATAGACCAGCCTCTCCGGGATCGAGATCGTCCAGCCGCCGGAGTAGGTGGGCCTGATCTTCGCCCCGATGTGGGGCTTGTTGTAGAATCCCTGAAACTCGGCCCAGTCCTCGGCTTCCAGCCAGCTCTCGAGCAGCGTGATCCGGTCCTCCCCGGCATACCAGTCGGCCCGCACCACCAGCTCCCATCCGTAGGTGGGGTCGTTCACGAGCACTCCTTCGATGGAGTAGGTATAGTTCTCATCGAGCCTCCCCCCGGAGATGGGGTCCCAGGTTCGGTAGAAGTTCTCCCTGCTGTAAGGCTCTCCGTCGGTCTCTTCCCAGATGTCGTAGGGATCGAGGAGCATGCAGTTGCTTCGCTGCTTTAAGTAGACCTTCAGCTCGGCCACGGATGCCGGCGTGAAGGTGGAGGCGTCCCCCCAGTGGACGATCTGGAAGGACGAGGAGGTCTCGGGGTTGTAGATGTAGCTCAGGGCCGCCTTTTCGATGCGGACCACCTTGTTCTCATAGGCCTCCAGGTAGGCCAGGACCTCGTCGACCGTGAGGATCAAGGGATAGCGCGGGTAGGGGCCGCCGTACTCGTCCACGGCCTGCTCGTAGATGCCGCTGGTGTAGTTGGTCACATAGATCCCGGGCGAGGCCGCCGTCCAAATGTCGACATCGGCGACGCTGACGCCGTCTATCAACGAGAGAGGGTCCTCATGCTCGAAGTAGCTGTAGGCGTCACGGTGCGAGACGATCGAGCCGGACGTGCTCGGGCCGATCCCGAGGACCTCCTCCAGCTCCGCGGCCGTGGCGTTGTTGAGGTCGTGGTTCGGCCCGTCCCAGGCGTAGTAGCCTGTGGCCTGGGCCCAGCCGAGGAGATCCTCCATCGTGACCGGTCCGATGCCGTCGGCGTCGGCCACCTCCTGGAGGCTCGCCCAGGGCCGGCCGTCGATGATGATGGTCTGCTGCGGGTCGAGTATGGTGCCCGGGAAGAGGAACTGGGTCCGAGTGGCGCGGTTGCAGACGTCCAGGGCAGCGGCCGCCTCGTCATCCGTGAAGGTCACCCCATCGTACGTGCCTCCGCCGTTTCTTGAAGGGGCCACCGGGTGGGTCGAGGCGGGGGAGGCCATAATGATTATAAAGATGAGGGCCAGGAGTCGGACGGAGCTTGCCTGTAGAGAACTCTTTCTCATTTTTTCTCCTCCCTTTTCAAGGAACACGGCTCTGTTTAAAATAGAAAAAGTGCTATACAGTTTAATAAAATTATTCTCGACTGTCAAAAAAACGTGGTCAAGCGCCCAAGGAGATGTTTTGATGGATAGTCTTGCCTCGTTCCGAGGCTCCGCCTCGGAACGGAACTCTCAGGGGCTCTGCCCCTTTCGGCCTTCATGTTCGCTGTAATCCGATAGAGGAGGCGGAGCCTCCCAGACGTTCGTTCCCAGGCGGAGCCTCGGAACGAGAGGCAAATCCAAAGGAGATGATTCGGTGTTCAGAAGTAGACTTCGCAACGGTTTTGCCGTCGCTGTCATAGTCCTGCTGGCAGTCGCCTGCGAAGGCCCGCTCCTCCAGAGCACAGGCCACATGGTGACGATCGGGCCCTCGACGCATGTGATCGTCCTCGATCCGGACGCAAGCCCCTCCGAGAGGCATGCCGCCGAGGTCCTCCAAAGCCACTTCGAGGCCTGCATGGGGGTGGAGATACCGATTCACGATCACGGCCTGGCTGTCGAAGGCGGGATGATCGTGCTGGGCTGCGGCCCGGCCGCCCGGGACCTCGGCGTCGATCCGGACCCGGAGAGCCTCGGTGAGCAGGGCTATCTGCTGCGGACCGTGTCGCCCCACATCGTGATAGCCGGCACGGCCGAGGCGGGCACCCTATACGGCGTCTACCGCTTCCTGGAAGAGTACTTCGGGGTGCGCTGGTATGCCCCCGGCGTCACCGAGATCCCCTCCCACACCCAGGTGATCGTCTTCCCGGTGGACCGCCTGGTCCGCCCCGCCTTCCTGTGGCGCCACACCTCCTATGCCTGGCCGGGCAAGGACGCGGACTTCGTGTCCCGCATGGGCGACAACAACGGCTCGGGCGGCCCGGATAACCCCTACGGCGTCCAGCACGCCCACGACGGCCGGTGCCACTCCTACTTCCGGTTCATCAGTCCGGGTGAGTTCTTCGACGAGCACCCCGAGTACTTCTCGGAGATCGGGGGCGTGCGCATCCGGGAGGAGACCCAGCTCTGCCTGACCAACCCGGATGTGCTCGAGATCGTTGCCGAGCGGATGCTGGCGCGCATGGAGAGCTCCCCCCACGTGAGGCAGCACAACTTCTCGCAGATGGACTACTACAACTACTGCCAGTGCTCCGAATGCACGGCCATCAACGAGATGTACGGCACCAAGGGGGGGACCCAGTTCTGGTTCGTGAACCGGCTCGCCGAGCGCACCACGGAGGTCTTCCCGGACAAGCTCATCGGTACGCTCGCCTACATGTACACCGAGGAGCCGCCCGTGGGCCTCGAGATCCACCCGAACGCGGCCGTGTGGCTCTGCCACATGTACCCCTCGTGCGACAGCCACCCCGTGGCGACCTGCCCCCTGGACGCGGACTACAAGCGGCGGGCCGAGGCGTGGTCCGAGCTCACGAGCCATCTCTACATCTGGCACTACGTCACCGACTTTACCCACTACTACAACCCTTTCCCGAACTTCCGGGCCATGTCGGCGGACCTGCGGTTCTACCGCGACATCGGGGTCGAGGGGATCTACCTCCAGGGCATGGGCCACGGCGGCGGCGGGGGCGAGTTCAGCCTCCTGCGGCCCTACTACGGGATGAAACTCCTCTGGGATCCGGACCAGGATCCGGAGGCGCTGCGCCGGGACTTCCTCCAGGGATACTACGGCGCGGCCTGGGCGCCGATCGAGGCCTACATCGAGCTCCTCCACGACAAGGTGGAAGACGACGATGTGCACATGCACCTCTACACGAACCCGGCTCAGGGCTACCTCACGGACGAGGTGGTCTGCGCCGCCGAGGCGCTCTTCGACCAGGCCGAATGGGCGGTCCGCGGCGACCCGGTGCACCTCGAGCGGGTGCGGGTGGCCCGGATGCCGCTGGTGCACACCCGGATGTTTCCGCGAAACGGCTACGAGATTTGTGACGACCGGCTCGTCTGGCGGGGCGAGATCGCCTCGCTCTGGGAGATCCTCGCCTTCGTCGATCGGATGGAGAGGCACGGGTTCACCACGGTCCGGGAGGTCGAGGGCGATCCGATCACCCTGCTGGCGGCGAGCCTGATGTTCAGCATCGACCCGGAGGTGGTGACGATCCGCAACGACCGGCTGAGCGTGGATGTCGTGCCGATGCTCGCCGGCAGGGCCCTGCGGATCACCGACCTTCAGAGCGGGGAGTGCGTGACCGCCTACGATGTGCGCAAGAGCCTCTTCTTCCCCTTCGGCGGGGGCCTGGAGGACCGTGTGGGCGACCTGTTCCGATTCTACGGCTGGATCGAGCCGGCCAGCGTGCTCTGTCTCTCCGAGACGACTCTCACCACCCGGGCGCCCACCTTCGACGGGTTCGAGCTCTGGCGCACCCTCACCCTGGAGACGGACGAGCCCGTTCTTCACGTAGAGTCGAAGATTCTCAATCCGGGCGACAATCCCAAGGAGACCCGCCTGAGAAACCACCTGGAGCTGGACCTGGGGGATGTGGGAGAGACGCGGGTCCGCTTCACCAGTCTGGCCGGCCAGGAAGTCGACCAGGACATGGCCGGCGTCATCGCGGGTATGCGCGAGGGGGAGCACTTCTACGACCAGGACGCCCCGGCCGGCTCGTGGACCTTTTCAGGGACCAAGGGACTCCGGCTCACCCAGAGCTTCGACAATGATCAGATCGATTCGACCTGGATCTATTCCTACCCCGAGACCCTGGGCGAGGTTGAGGTCGAGCTTTGGAGTCCCCGCACCGAGATCGGGCCGGGCGAGAGCACGACCCTGCGGCAGGCGATCGAGATTCGGACAGCGAAGTAGGGGCGACCGGCGGTCGCCCAAACCATGGAACAATCGGCCGACCCGTAGGGGCGCGATTCATCGCGCCCAGGCAGGGTAAGCCCTGCACCCATCGAAACGAGGGGGGGGCCATGAGACAAGCCGCACGGATCGAATCGAAAAGATAAGATTTCTCCCTGCGGTCGAAATGACAGGGAGAGGGGGTCGAAATGACAGGAGGGCGGTCGAAATGACGATGAACGAGTCGAAATGATGTATTCGATAAAGACGAAAAAAAGCCCCCCGCTATTTTGGCGAAGGGCTTTTTTAACTAGTTGATAAACTAGAGAAATAGCCGGATCTGAAAACCCGTCGCTAGAGTCGACGCCGGCGGATCGAGATCAACACCGCCCCGGCCAAGGCCAGGGCCAGGGGCGCAATCAGCCCTCCAGCGACCTTTCCGCTCTTCACGATGGCGCAGCTCGCCCCGCCCTCCATGACGATGTAGACGGTCATATCGTAGGCCGGCCCGAATGTCTCGTGGGTGTATTCCTCCTCGATCCCGGCGATCTGGAGGATCTCGTAGTCGGTGAAGAGTTCGTATGTGCCGCCGTGGGCCTCATTGAAGGCGGTCATGAAGACGTTCGACAGGATCGCCATGCCGGTCACCGAGGGGTGAAAGCCGTCCCGGAAGAAGTAGTGGGGATCCCCGCCGCCCACTCCGGGATCGATGGTGACGCCTCCCACAACACCCTCGGCGCTCATGCCGTCGCGCATGGCGCCTGCGAAGTCGATGAAGGTGAGGCCCCGGGCCGTGACCTCTCCCAGGAGGAGCCAGTTGGCGATGTCCACGGCCTTGGCAATGAGGGCCCGCTGTTCGGGCGTGTACAGGGATATTGCAAGAGGGCAGAGGGAAACATCCGGAACGCCCCCGACGATCATCCCTTCGGGATTCTCGGCCAGGACCGCGTCGATTGCCTGGACCGCCATGTTGACGCCGACCTTGATGATGCCGGCCAGCACCGGCCCGTCAAGCATGCCCATGGCCAAGAGCATGCCCACCATCCATATGTCGTTGCCGCCGATCCAGAGAATTGGCAGGTCCACTGCGCCGGACCGGACAAAGGCCGCGGTATCGGTATGCTGGCCGCTCATGAGGAGGGTGAAGGTCATCTCGCCCACCCGGGCCACGTTGTAGGGCTGGGTCGGGCCGCCGAAGTTGACGCCCCGGTGGTTCTGGAGGATTCCCGGCCACCAGTCCGGCCGGGCGCCTGCTGTGAGGCTGTCGCCCATCACCCCGACGCCGTCGAAGGCCATCACGGGCGCCGCAGAGAGCGCGAGCATCGTACCGAGAACAATTGCAACCGCCTTTTTCATGTTTACCGGCATGATCCACCTCCTTGAGTCGACATCCTGGCAGCCTCCAAGATCCCCAGTCTTCTCTACCAGGATACTTTTCCTCGCATACGGGGGCTCTTTATCCGCAACATAATATACTATTTTGGCGTTCCAGTCAAATTCGACGCCTGCTGGGCCCGTGACGGCATTGCAGGGCGACCGCCGGTCGCCCCTACCAGGACCAATCGTCATGAACCGTAGGGGCGACCGGCGGTCGCCCTTACCAAGGCCAATTTTCAAAAACCGTAGGAGCGTCGCTTGCTGTGCCCCTACTCGATCTTTTTGTAAAGCAGGAGCCGGTAGGTCTTGAAGGCGGCGAAGGTCTCCGCATTTCTCGCGCCCCGGAAGTACTTGCGGTGAATCGTCTCGATCTTCTTTCTGTACCTCCACTGCAGAAGCTTGGAGAACAAAGGGTACCGATGATTAAAAAAATAGAGGGCCAGATCCCAGGTGGGCAGCCCGACATTTTTTAGCAAGTCGTCCACGAGAGCGAGATTCGGGGCTGTCTGGTCGGTAATGTCGATGTCCTCGACCTGTCGAAAGGGGTGTCCGGAGATGATCTTATGGAAGCGACTCAGTCTGTGTCCCCCTCCGAGGGCGCTTTCCCCTTCCGCATCGGTCTTGAAAAAATCGCAGATCAACAGATGCCCCCCGCTGCTGAGGAGCCCGTGGCTGTTCTGCAGGGCCTTTCCCAGGTGAACGTACTGAAAGCTCTCGCTGAAAAGAATTATATCGTATCGCCTGTCCGTTTGTATCATCTCGAAGCGGCATTCATAGACCCGGCTTTTCCCGTCCAGTAACTCCCTTGCATGAGAGGCAAACCGCGGACTCGGGGAGACACAGTCCACGGCATATCCCCTGTCCGTCAATGTCCTGGCGAACCTGCCGACACCGCACCCAACGTCCAGAACGGTCTCGGCCCCGTCCGGGATGTGGGAGATTAAGAAAT
This sequence comes from uncultured Thermodesulfobacteriota bacterium, assembly GCA_964522545.1. Classification (GTDB taxonomy): domain Bacteria; phylum Desulfobacterota; class DSWW01; order CAZFWM01; family CAZFWM01; genus CAZFWM01. Next base: position 1,107 of record CAZFWM010000296.1, on the reverse strand, counting down.
CGGAGTAATTTTCCTGGGCCCGGGGGAGATTGAAGAGATCGATCTTCATCGAGTCCGGCCAGAGTCCGTAGTGGAGGTGATCTGTCTTCAGGAACTGTCTGGTCAGAATCAGACCGATCTCCAGACCGATCTCCCGGGAATCGACCTTCCTGCGTTTGCTCATTCCATACTCCCCCATAGTATAATGATCTCAAAGAAAAAGGCCGCAGCCGATGTTTCCCTTAGCACGAAACAGGGCGTCCGCACAAGTAACCATCTTAAAATAAAGCGTTTTTGACTGAAGAACCGAGGAGTCTTACGAGAGCCGATATAGCTTGACATCCCGATCTGCAATGGTTACCATTTATATTGACCGACGCGTCGGTCAAAAAACTCGCCATTATTGAGTGAAGGAGCAGGGCATGGCCCCCAAGATCGTCGATAAAGAACAAAAGACAGAGGAAATCGCCCAGGCCGCCCTCAAGGTCTTCATCCGAAAGGGCTACCACCGGACCACCATGGCTGGGATCGCCGAAGAAGCGGAGATGGGCAAGGGCACACTGTATGAATATTTCAAGAACAAGGAGTCACTTTTTCGCTTTATCTTCGACCGGTTCTTCGATGATTTCTACCGGGGTCTCCTCACTAGCCTGGAGGGCCACAGTCACTCTGAAGAAAAGCTCCTGGTGATTCTCGATTTTAGCGTCGATCATTTCGACCGGTGGAACGATGTCTGCAAGATCTGGCTCGATTTTTATTCCGAGATGCACTGGAAGGACGAGGCAGGGGGGCGCGAGATCCAGCGCGTATACGAAATGATGCGGGCCCTGCTGAGCGGCGTGATTATGGAAGGCCAGGAGGCCGGGGTCTTCCGCGATGATCTCCGTCCGGCGGAAGTCGCCTCCATCCTGGTCTCCGTGTTCGATGGGTTGATCATGCAGTACATCTTCGACCCCGATTGTTTCTCTATGAAGGCCCTGGAAGACACGGCCAAGGCCATTTTGTTGAGAGGACTGATCAAGTCATGATGATTTCGTAAAAAGTCTGCAGGGCCATCACGGAACGCCACATTGCGACTTTAATCGCGGCTTATTTGATCGAAATCATCCGTTCCGTGCGACCGGTTTC
>CAZFWM010000295.1:0-9667 GCA_964522545.1 uncultured Thermodesulfobacteriota bacterium | reverse complement strand
GAATGGGATAGATTTCGAAAGGTCAACTGCCGCGAAGCGGCCTTAGTTCAACCATGGTAGAGGTTCTGGCATATCCTTTGCAAATTATGCTTGGATTCTTGAATCCGATGAAGCCGGACGTTCGGGGGGGGAGAAATGATAGAGAATGAAAAAGCTCACGAGGAACATCTCCATTTTGTTGATTCTCCTGGTAATCGTCTTCACCCCGATTCGAACACCCTATGCGAAATCAGAATTTGCAGTCGAACTTGACGCCTCGTACGATCAGGGGACTCTCAGTCTGACCTATACCCTGCTCGCGCCTGAGGAGGCCACCTGGGCGACTTACCTATTGTTGACCGATCCGCTGATCCAGGTAATTCCTCTTTTTTCGGCTCCACTTCCGGTCATCGATCAACCATTCACTCTGCCGTTGTCTTTCTCCTTTCCAAAGGCGGGATGGATCGGGATCTGGTCCGGCCTGTTTACAGAGGCAGATATCGAGGTATTCGACCTTGCCTGGGTCGATATCCGACATTGCGACCTGAGCAACCTGCCCGACACCGGAGCCGAACACTGCTATGACGAAACCCTGCAAATCCCTTGTCCCACTTCCGATGAGCCATACTACGGCCAGGACAGCCAGTACGCATCCAATCCGATGAGCTTTACCGACAACGCCGACGGCACGGTCAGCGACAACGTGACCGGCCTCATGTGGCAGCAGGAAGACGACAATCAGAAAAGGGACATGTACGCCGCCACCGACTACTGTGCGGCTCTCGAGCTGGCCGGCTACAGCGACTGGAGGCTACCGGACATATCCGAGCTTCAGGGCATCGTAGACTATGGCCGCTACGATCCGTCCATAGATCCCAATTACTTCTTCGGAACCAAATCGTACTACTACTGGACGTCGACCACATCCGCCACATCCGTTGATAACGCATGGGTCGGAGGATTCTTGTCGGGCGCCACTTGCAGCCTCCGCAACAAGGCCGCTTTGTACTACGTCAGGTGTGTTCGATAGCATTGAATTCTTCCTCGCTTTAACCAGAAGGAAACAGTATGAAAAGGATGCTTTTTACAGGACTTTTTAGCATAGTCTTGATCCCGACCCTCGTCGCTTCCCGGGAGACGCGGCTCCTGGACAACGGAAACGGCACGATCACGGACAACGCGACCTGCCTCATGTGGCAGAAGGACGACAGCGACATCCCATGCGACTGGGAAGGCGCCCTGGCCTATTGCGAAGACCTCGAGTTTGCGGGACACGATGATTGGCGGCTGCCCGATATAAAGGAGCTGAAAAGTATCGTGGACACTACGGCATATGATCCCGCGATAGACTCGACTTACTTTTCCAACGCGAAGCCGTCTTACTACTGGTCTGGATCCACTGTGGTCTACTCCAATGAATTGGCGTGGGTCGTTATTTTCCATTACGGCCACATCGACCGCGATTTCAAGTACAACGACAACTATGTCCGGTGCGTGAGATAACCACATGATTTCATGGGATTGACCGGCATGGCCGGCCCCTTTCGCTTTTCTGGAATCCCTGTTCCCCACATTATTGCCCACATTCAGCGTAAAAATATGCACGGGCAAGAGGAGATCGTGCAGGATCAGTGGGGCGGGAATTGAAAGCAGGAGGTGAGTCCCCCGGAGATGGATCGAGAGACTACCCTGTGAAGTGGGTGCTTCAGGTGAAGGTGCGATAGAAAAGAAAAGCCCCCGCCGAGCGATTGGCGAGGGCTTCAAAGAGGTATGTTCTCGAATCACACTATCTTATTTAAGCGATGCCTCTAAGGACTGAACTTTCTCTGCAAGAGATAAAATGAGCTCTTGCTGCTCCTTGAGCTGCTTCTGCATGGCGTGAAGGTTAAAGGTCTCGCCGTTTTTAATTTTCTCCACGTAAAGCCCCTCTTCATCCTCGAACATTCGCCAGAGCTTTTCGCCATCCTTTTGGAAGACAATATCTCCCGTCTCATACCCATCTGCTCGTACATAACCGGCAACATCCAATTTGTATTGAGGTCCTGTCGTTCCGATGCCGACGTTGCCTGATGTATCTATTGTTATCCTGTCTTCGCCGGCTGAGTTATCTCTAATTGCGAGACTTCCACCGTCATGGTCAAATTGCCAATCCCTGCTATCGTTAGTAATATTGAACCGAACAGAGCCGCCAGTGCCCGTACGATAAACCTTCATCCCCCCACGCCCCATGTCCATAACCTCGAGCGTGTATTCTGGATCCGTCACCCCGATGCCGACACGGCAGAGTGTATTAAAATCGAAACAATGGGCCTGGGAAGCCTGATCATGTTCACCCACAACTCGTTGCGCGATATTTACTATGAGAGTTAGGAGACCTTTTTTTGTGCCGTCCTCTCCCGCAAAGATCTTCTGTGTGGACAGAGTCCCCACCAAAAAAACGACCAAGAGAACCGACACTATTTTCGCTGCCTTTTTCATTGTTCTCCCCCTTTTTCGCTTTGCCCGGCCTATCCGGGCAATATATCGGTAATGACTATACCATGTTTTGATGAGAAATTGAAAAAGTGAGAATCCCGATAGCCCCATAATGCGGAGCTATGCGTCGTTGAGTGCTTTGTACGGGGCTCGCAGGACCTCGCAGGTAGGATGTTCGCAGTGTGTGAGGAGGGTTATAACGCCAAACGAAAAATTGTCCGGCTATGACGGATCGGGAAAAGACAAATCCCCCACCGGCACCATGTTGCAGTGCACGCCGTCGGCGGGCTTGAGGTCGGCGTGGGAGTGCATCGCGTCCCAGAGATCCTGGTTGAACTTGCAGCCCGGGTCCGAAGCCTGGTAGTCGCCGAAATAGGCGTACGCCCTGGCGCGGCAGCCTCCGCAGTGGAACTTGAAATCGCAGGTCATGCAGTGCCCGCTCATTCCCTCGCGGTCCTTGAAGTCGTGAAAGATCTCTGAGTTCGACCAGATATCGTGTAAGCGTTTTTTTCTCAGGTCGCCCACGGGGATCGGCATGTACACGCACGGGGTCACGATGCCGTTGGGCTGCACGGTGCAGTAGACCCTGCCGCACCCACACCCGCCGAAGATCTCGCCCAGGTTCTTCCCGAACTTTCCGCCCATCTCCGCGGCCAGGTGGCTGGAGAGCTGCCGCCCCTCGGGTCCGGAGAGCTCCATGCAGCGCCGGATCAACTGGGGCGCCGTGCTTCCGAAATCGATCCTATCGAAATATCGGTAGCAGGTGTCGAAGGTGCTCTCCCTCTCTTCGGGAGAAAGGTCCTTCGCAATCATGCTCCGGCCCCGTCCGACGGGGATGAAGTTGTATGTGTAAAAGTAGTCGCACCCCAGGTCGATGGACATGTGAATCAGGTCGTCCAGCTCGTCGAAGTTGTCCTTTGTCATGGTGGAGGCGATTCCGACCTCTACAGCCTCCTGGGCGACGATGTTCTTGATTCCCTCCACCGTGGCCTTCCAGGCGCCGGGACCGCGGAAGGCGTCATGCCGGGCCTCATGGACGCTGTCCATGCTTATCTGAACATAGTCGACACCCAGGTCCGCCATCCGCGCGGCCTTTTTCTTGTCGATCAGGGTGGCGTTGGTGGCAATGGATATGTAGAAGTTCTTCTTGCCCATATACTCGACGACCTTCCAGAAATGAGGGGCCACCATGGGCTCCCCCCCGCTCAGGGCGATCATGGGGACCTTGAGATCGGCAAGCTGATCCACGAGATCGAACTTCTCGCGAAGGGTGAGCTCGTCGTCGGCCTTTTTCCCGGCGTTCTGGTAGCAGTGGGGACAGGCCAGATTGCACCGCTGGGTGAAGTTCCACACCACGAGGACGGGTGAGATGAACTGTTGAGGTTTGGTCACCCCAAGCTCGGCAATACTTCGTACGACGTGAATGAGGGAATGGGTCACGAACTTGCGCTTGAACATCTTTTCGACCGCGTATTCCTTTGTGACCCCGGATATCCGGTTCGACATGTCAATCAGGTAACTCGGAATCTGGTATCTCAGACTCTTGTCGCCGTCCGGCGCTCCATTCACATAATAGTCGAACAGTCGGGAAAGGGGGGTTGTTCCCTCTTCGTCTTCATGAGCAAGCCAGCGAAGGAGGTCCTGAACCGGATGGTTCTTGATGAGGAAATTCGGAAGTTGATCCAATTTATCCTGGAGCAATTTCATTGCTGTCGAATAACCCTTCCCGATCATGATTTGCCTCCAAAACTGTAAATCCATAAGAGTCGACCCCGATTTCCCAATCGGAGCGTACCCGGTTCATAAATAAGTTCATACACATGGAGAGAGTATTATATCACTAATTGAAGATAATTGAAACTCACCTGAGCCATGAGTGGCTGAAGAGGGCGGACACACAGGTCCGCCCTACAAGTGGTCAAATCAACTAGGATGTACAGAGTGATCTGAAGGCAACCAGGAGGGCAAGAATGATTACGGAGAAGATAATGTATAAATACCCCGGGGAGCGCGCGAGGCGCTGACGGAACTCTCGCTTTGAGAATTTTCGGAAGCTCCCGTCACAGCGCTTGCATTGATACTGGCGTATCAGGGCGCGGGAATCGGAAGGATTCCTTTTTAATTTCTTGCTGCCACAATAGGGGCAAACTGGCATCTCGTAAACCTTGCGCGGGAGCCGCTTAACTATTGTGCTTCTTCCTGCTCCTCTCCTATATTCACCGGGTCCGGCAGTGGTCCACCCCTGAGGGGGCCGAGGAGATCGAGGTTGTCTGAGAGGACGATCGTTGTTGAGCCGTCCACCACCTTCTCGAGTGCCTCGATCCTGCGGAGGAACCGGTAGAATTCCGGGTCCTGGTTGTATGCCTCGGCGTAGATACGTGCGGCCTCGGCCTCTCCCTGGGCGATGTTCATCTGGGCCGTCTTGAAGGCCTCGGCCAGGAGGGTCCTCTCCTTGAGATCGGCCTGAGACCGGATCGTGAGGGCCTCCATCTCCCCCTTGGAGCGGTACTCGGTTGCCTTCTTGCTCCGCTCGGCCTGCATGCGGCGGAAGACGAATTCCCGGTTCTGCTCGGGCAGGTCGGCCCGCTGGATGCGCACGTCGATCACGTCGACCCCGAACTGGAGGGTCTGGCCCCTCGAAATCTTTGTTACATCTTTGATGATCTCGTTCTTGCGCTCCCGGATGATCTGTACGAAGTCGTTCTTGCCCAGGACGTTGCGGACCGCCGAGTAGACCACGTCGTCGATTCGAGGGATGGCCCGCTCCACCGACTGGACCGTCTGGAGAAAGGTGAGCGGATCGGTGATCTTCCATTCCACGTAGTTGTCGATCACCAGCGTCTTCTTATCCTTGGTGATTATCTCGCGCTCCGGGATGTCGTACTCCTGGAGCCGCTTGTTGAACCGGTGGAGGTTCTCTACTCCGAAGGGGAGCATGAGATGGAGCCCCGGCTCGGTCACGACCCGCATCGGCTTGCCGAACCGGGTGATAACGGTCTGCTCGGCTTCGAAATTTACGAAGATGAAGAAGTAGAAAAATATGAATGTGAGCGCGCCGAAAACGATGACGAACTTCACCAGGCTCCACAGGGAACGGAAGCAGCCGCGCTGCTGTTGCGCCGCCTCTGGTACGGACTTGGCGGGACCGAGCTCGCCCGACGCCTCGGGGGCGGTGGATTTCAGCTCTGGGTTTTCTCTGTTCGCGCCTTCCATGGGGTCCTTCTCCTTGTATCCGCCCGGCACCGGCCGGGCAGGGTCTTACCTGACTATGGGAGCTGTTGTCAGCGGCAGCAGCTTGTAAAGGTCTTTTCCCTCCTCGGTCAGGATGATCTTGGTCGTATCCTCCTCGCCGAGGATCTTCTCCATACCCTCGTAGTAGATCCGCATTCGGGTGACTTCAGGAGCCAGCTCGTACTGCGTGCGAAGTTGATTGAAGACCTCCACCTCTCCCTCGGCCCGCAGAGTACGCTCCTGCTTCGTGGCCTCGGACTGGTTCACCACCTCATTGGCCTTTCCCTGGGCCATGGGTACGATCTCGTTGTAGTAGCTCCGGGCCTCGTCGATGCTGCGCTGGTGGTCCTCCTTGGCGCTCACCACATCCTTGAACGCCTGGATGACTTCGTCGGGGGGGTGCACGTCCTGGAGCTGGACCGCAATGAGCTTGATCCCGGCGCCGTATGCGTCGAGGATTGTCTGGAGGAGGTCCATGGTTTCTATCTGAATGCTCCCCTTGCCGGTGGTGAGGACTTCGTCCATCTCATGGCCCCCGACTACCAGGCGGATAGCGGCCTGGGCCGCATCCTTGACCACCTTCTCCACGTTGCTCACCTTGAAGATGTAGTCATAGGCGTTCTTAATCATATACTGGACGCTGATCTTGAGGTTGACGATGTTCTCGTCCCCGGTGAGCATGAGCGATTCTTCCGCGATCTCGGCGTATCCGTCGTCGAGGGTGCGGAAGCCGACCTCGACCCGCCGGATCTCTTTGACCCTGACGTGGCGAACGGTCTCGATGCTCAGGGGGAGCTTCATGTGGAGCCCGGGGCCTACTTCACGAACATAGGCGCCGAAGCGCTGGACCAGCGCCACTTCGTCGGGTCCGACCGTATACCAGAAAACCATGTTCTCGGCCCTGGCAAGCCGCTCCGCCGCTCCGGCGCTCGTGTCGGCGATCTTTCCCACTGTGGACCGGAATGCCGGGGCGTCCACGATGTATAAATAGATCGCGCCGACCAGTGCGGCGACCACGATGAGGAGCGCCAGGACCTTGAGCAGGGCCCGGCCCCTCGGCTTGCCGGGGAGGATCGGAAGCGGAGCGCTTCGGAGCCTCCCAGTTCTTCTTTCGTTCATCCCTGCAGGCCTCCTGTAGAGGTTTGAGGAGTGTTAGAAGTCGACTTATGAAGTATAGGCTCACCGGCACTTTGTCAAGCGAATCACTTTTCACGGATACGCAGTTGCCAGATCCAGGAGATCTCACTATAATTGGCGAGATTGGCCAGCCTGTCTCTCATCTCCAGTGGAGCACTGATCGATGGCATCGCAGGCGTTCTTACGATATCTGAAGGCCGGTCGGCTCTCAGCCAACCGGGCCGTTGTGCTTTTTGAGGAGATCCTCTCGGACAATCCCAACTTCCGGCGTCTAACCCCCCGCGACCACGCCATGTGCATCGAGCTCCTCTGGCGCCTCATCGAATCGAAGAAGCAAGTACAGGTCTTTGTGAGCAGGACCCAATGGTCCGACATGGCCCGGGAGCAGCGTCGAACCGGATCCATGCCGCCGGCGCGGTGCGCGATCATCGGTCTCGACTGGGCCGGCTTCCTGAACAGCTGCACGGGAATCCTCCAGGAGCTCGGCATCAACATCCTTTACTCCCAGGGCTTAGTCCTTCACTTCCGGGGTATTGACTACGGCGTGGTGTTCATCGAGATCAAGATCCGCGAGGGGGAGAGCCAGGACCGGCTCCGAAATTTCCAGAACTACCTGACTGAACATCTCGCCAGGGCGGCCGTGATCGATGCGGGGCGCTCCGCGCTTCTGAAGGAGGGGGCCCGGAAACTGGATCTCTTCGCAACCATCTCCGATATCATCAAGGAGCGCTACCCAGAGGCCCGGGAGGAGCTGCTTGGTGATAACGGCGAGGCGGTCAAGTTCTTCTATGCCCGGTCCGAGCTCTACATCAGGGAGCGCCGGTTCGAAGATATCTCGCGTCTGATTTATAACAACTGGCGGTTTCATGAGGAGGCGCAGGCCCGACCGGATACCGTGATGTGCGAGGTGGCCAATCTCCCATTCAAAGAGAAGGAGACCCTCACCGGGATCACCGTGGCCGCGCATGCCTCGCAGTTTTTACTGGTCGACTGCCTCCGAGTGATCGGGGAGGTGGTGCCCGGGTTCATCCGACGCCACGACAAAGGATTTCTCACCGACGGCGGGATAGGAGTCTACCGAATCGAGATCACGAAGGGGGATGGATCGGCGCTAAAAGAGGTTGAGCGGCGAGAGCTGGAGGAGAGGATACTGAGTGGGCGGATCGATAAAACCGGGCAGAAGGTCTCGCCCGGCGTGGAGCTCATCCAACGCAAGATCGTCCCTGCCATGCTCGAGGAGGAGAAGCTCTGCCGCATTCCGATGGTCTACATGCATCCCCACCGCCGAGATCACATAAAGGTCGTGCTCGTCACCTCGGACGAGGATCAGGGATATGCCGTTTCCTGCGCCGCCGCCATCGACCGCGAAAAGGGGGTCACCGCCGCGGCGGCCGATATCCCGTCCCATATCACCCATGGAGAGGGAGAGACGGAGGTGGTACAGGAGGTCTCCATCATCGACGTCTGGGTCGATTTCGAGAAGATCGACTTTGGCCCCAGGATCGTCTCCGCAGAGGAGGAGGTCCTCAACCGGATCGAGAAATCGATCAAGACATCCGATCGGATCGGCTCACTCCTGCGCATATTCGATACGGGGAGCCGTTTTTTGCGCCGGCAACGGCTGGAGCATCTACTCAATGCAGCGCGAAAGAGAAGGATGAACATCGAGCTGGTACGGGACCTCTTCTATCGGATCGGAGATAAGATCATCCTCGACGCAAGGATTCCGGACGCCGAGATCCTTGCCATCATCCAGACCGGGCTGCGAGCCGGAAAGGATTTCGTGGCTGCCAAAGGGAAGGCCATTAAGGTGAGGGCCATTACCCCGAAAAATCAGAGCGCACCGATATGGTTCGCCATCGCCCATGGCGTCGACGAAAAGCTCCTACAGTCGATCCTCGATTCGCTTGAGGAATTTAAGATAGAATCCTATACCCAGCTTGACGCCGAAGAATTCCGGCTCGTCCTGCTCCGCGTTGCGCCCGGGGGAAAAAAATCGATGGCCACTGCGGTGAGGAGGGCCCGGGAGCGGATCCGGCACATCACGGTTTAATGAGTCAATATTCGATATTCTCTTTTCGGTTGCGGCTCAGCCGCATTAGGAAGAGCCGAGCCGGCGGGCCAAACCTCGGCGAAGAACGACCCGCAGGACCGGCAAGATCATGACGAGGCCGGCCGCGAGCGGCATCGCCCCCTCATCGGCAGAGCCGCAGATCCCGGGACAGCCTTCGTCCACGGCGCCGTCACAGTCGTTGTCGCGGCCGTCGCAGTGGAGGGGAGGGCCGTCCGGAGCCCCGGGGTGGATCGCGGGATCGTGGTCGTAGCAGTCGTCTCCGCCGCAGACCACGGCCTCGTGGCCGTCGCTATCCTCATCCCAGCAGATCGTCGCCGAGAAGATCTCCCAATCGTCGCCGTCAAAGCCCTGCCACACGATGCGGGGACCATCCAGCTCGGGGGCGCGGTCGTCGTAGGGATTGTCTGTGATCTGCCGTGTCCGTCCGTTCCAGGAATAGGCAAAGATCTCGTAATCGCTCCCGTCGTGACCCTCCCAGACCACCCCGTCTCCTGAGATCCCCGTGACGATATCCCAGGTCTCGTTGTCCGTGATCTGGAGGACCGATTTCCCGTCAAAAAAGTAGGCCTCATAGTCGTTTCCATCGGAGCGGCTCCACGTCGCCCGGTCGCCGTGCACGTAAGGAGGGTAGGCCCTGTACGGATCATCGGTGAGCTGCCGCCGCGAGGAGCCGTCGAAGAAGAATATCTCCCAGTCCTCGCCGTCCCACTCCCACCCGGCCACCCGGCAGCCGTGAATGTCGGGAAAGTCATTGTCGCCGGTCCCCTGGGA
>CAZFWM010000294.1:0-9677 GCA_964522545.1 uncultured Thermodesulfobacteriota bacterium | reverse complement strand
GATCCACCTTATATGATGCAGTTTTCTGTCTTGACAAAAGGGGCCACCTTACCAAGACTAAAAATATCCTTTAAAATCAACACCGCCCCTATCCTCACGCCCCCGGAAAACCGGCCAGGTTTGGGGCAAATAAGATTTTAAGAAGAGGTGGAGAGGCTCTCGGGCGAGAGGGGGCGATAAAAAAAGAGGAAGGGGAAGGCTTTTCTTCTATGTCATTGAGATACAAGAACATCCTGCTTGTCTGCCCTGAATTTCCTCCTACCTACTGGGGAATGAGATACAGTCTGGAGGCCGCCTCCAAGAAGGCTGTCATGCCCCCTTTAGGGCTCATTACCATTGCGGCAATGGGTCCTTCTGATCTCACCTTTCGACTGATCGACCTGAATTGCCGCCCCTTGGCAGATGAGGATCTGCATTGGGCGGACGTGGTTTGCTTCACCGCCATGCTCAATCAGGCCGGAAGCCTCCTCGAGGTTGCGAACCGGGTCCGTGAGGCGGGTAAACCTGTCGTCGTTGGGGGGCCCTATGCCACCGCGTGTGTGGATGTGTGCAGACCGATCTGCGATGCGGTCGTGATGAACGAAGGCGAGATTACGTGGCCGAGGTTCTTGGAGGATCTCGAGAGTGGCCATTTGCAGAAGGTATACGCTACGGAACAGAAGGCAGACCTCGCCCAGTCTCCCTGTCCTCGCTTTGATCTTCTGAATTTCGCTGATTATGCGTCCATCAGTGTCCAGTTCTCCCGGGGGTGTCCTTTCAATTGTGAATTCTGCGATGTGACGGCTTTGTTCGGTCATGAAGTGCGAACAAAATCTCCTTCGCAGCTCATCGTTGAGATTGACACGATATTCAGGTCGGGCCACCGCGGCGCGATCTTCGTGGCGGATGACAATTTCATAGGGGTCAAGAGGCAAGCGAGAAGATTGCTGGAAGAGTTGCGGTTATGGAATGAAAGCAACAGGCATCCATTCTATTACATCACACAGGCGTCCCTGAATCTGGCCCACGACAGAGCGTTCCTTGAGCAAATGGTGAAAGCGGACTTCAAGGGAGTCTTCCTTGGGATCGAGACGCCATCGATTGAAAGCTTGAAGGAAGCGAAGAAGCTGCAGAACATCGGCCGGTCTCTGCTCGATTCGGTGAAGACGATCCAGAATGCAGGCATTGTCGTTCATGGAGGCTTCATCATCGGCTTTGACAACGATGGACAGGATATCTTTGACCGGCAGATCGAATTCATACGAAAGGCTGCTATTCCCAATGCATTCATGGAGCTTCTGTCGGCATTTCCCGGAACAGAGTTGTACAAGAGAATGAAACGGGAAGGGCGACTGAAAGAAGGGAATGAAGAGAATCTGGCGGATGGGTCAACCAACATCAAGACCGTCCTGTCTGATCGAAGACTCCTGGAAGGTTACAGCAGGGTCATGCGAACCCTTTACAGGCCGGAAGCGTACTTTGAGCGCACCCTTCGGCAATTCTCCCGGTTGCCCCGTCCGGACTCATACAAGGCGAGGCTTGAGAACCTGTTGTACTTTGGCCCCTACACGGCCGAGCTTCTTCGTCCCCGTCGGGAAAGACGAAAGCGTCCACGATGGTCTCGATTCGGTCAGATGAGGGTTCTCGGCAGGTTTTTCAAGAACCTCCCCCCCCTTTACAGGTTCCATGCTTTCGGGTTCTTGATGCGAATCCTGAAGAAGTACCCCGAACGCCTTCCGGGAGCCATTCTCTACGTATTCACAGGGGCTCACTTCTACAGGTACACCTACGACCATGTTGTTCCCAGGATCGATGGCGTGCTGAAGGGGATTCCCTCTGATTGAGTCGGTCTGTGGATTCTGGGATGGTCGTGAGCCATTGGAAGAAGAAAGCTAGCGGATACCTCCACTGCGTGATCCTGTGACCCGCCAGAATCTGGTGACCGGAGTTGACCAGAATCTGGTGAGTTGAATAGGCTCAATGATTGAGGAACCTTTGCAATTCATTGATATGATTGATGTGCCGTCATTCCATCCTTCCTGGCACGGGTGTTGCTCATTGAGAAAATCTTGATTCGAAGTCCAAGGTTGCTATAGGATTGATCAACAATTGATTCAATGGCTCTCGGAGGGAGTAAAAAATGAAGGTTGTAATTGTCGATGACGATGCGGTTATCCTTCGGACCCTGAAGATCCTTCTTTCGAGACAGGGACATCAGGTAATGACCTTTGGCAATCCGATTGAAGCCTGTTCCTTCCTCGAGCAGGGTAGGTCTTTGGATGTCCTTATCCTCGACTACATGATGCCCTGGATGACAGGAGATATGGTCTTGCGACGAATTAAAAGCAAGCTGCCGCAGACCTGCAAGGTGATTCTCATCAGCGGGAACACGAAACTGATTGAGTCTCTCGATCTGGATGGAATGGGGTTTACTGCGTTTCTGCCAAAGCCCCTGGATTTAGATAAACTCATCATGCTGGTCGGCTCTTCTGCAACAGGGAAACAACAATCCAGCCACGACCAAGAAAACGGGAAATGAAAGGAACATGGGGCATGAAGACAGTTTGGGAACCTGGCCGATGCAGGATGTTATCCATCATCGTTCTGATCAGCGTCTTTCTGCTGGCAAGTTATTCTCAAGACACAGCCCGGGCCTCTGAACCGGGAATTTCCAGCCGCCCCCAACCGCTCCCAACGTTGGACGAGGAAGCCACATTATCGGATTACTTGACGTACGCCGCTTTGAACAATCCCGGGCTGGAGGCGGCCTTCAATCGCTGGAAGGCCGCCCTGGAACGGATTCCTCAAGTCCGAGCATTGCCGGACCCCAGATTCACGTATTCTTATTATATACAGGAAGTGGAAACCCGGGTCGGACCGCAACGCCAGAAGTTCGGCCTGTCCCAGATGTTTCCCTGGTTCGGGAAACTTCGTTTGCGTGGCGATGTTGCTTCCCAGGCCGCCGAGGTCGAGAGGCAGAGGTATGAGGCCGCCAAATTGAAACTGTTCCATCAGGTCAAGGTTGCCTACCATGAATATCAGTATCTGGCTCGTGCCGTCGCCATTACGGAAGAGAACGTCCATCTGATTACCTATTTCGAAGAGGTTGCCAGGACGAGATACATGACGGGCGCCTCACCCTATGGGGCCGTCATAAAGGCCCAGGTCGAGCTGGGGAAATTGGAGGACCGTTTCCGGTCTCTGAATGATCTTCGGGAGCCGGCGGCGGCCGAATTGAATGCATCCCTCAACAGACCCTTGAATACCTTTTTGCCGTGGCCGAGTACGGTTGAGGAGGATGAGCTGCTGTTTTCGAGTGACCAGCTGTTTCCATTGCTCGCAGAAAACAATCCGGAGTTGAAAGCGATCGACTCTGTGGCGGCCAGGGAAAAATTATCCATTGACCTGGCAGGGAAGAATTTCTATCCGGATATCAACGTGGGCGTGGCGGTGATCGACACCGACGACGCCTTGATGCCGGGCACGTCGGAGAGCGGCAAGGATCCGATCATTTCGACGATCTCGATCAACCTGCCCCTGTGGTACGGCAAGCTCCGCGCATCGGAGCGGGAGGCCAAGGCGAGACACATGGCGGCCCTTCAGGAACGGAAGGACAAGGAAAACAGGTTGTCCGTCCGATTGAAAACGGCCCAGTACAAGTTTCAAGATGCGGAGAGAAAGATCGACCTGTATAGAGACACCCTCGTCCCCAGGGCCGAGCAGGCGTTGAGCGTCACCCAACAGGACTTCGCCGCCGGCAAGGTGGACTTTTTGGAGCTCATCGACGCTCAACGGGTTCTTCTCGAATTCGAGCTCTCCCATGAGCGTGCCCTTGCCAACCGGGCTCAGAGCCTGGCCGAGATCGAGATGCTCATCGGCAGGGAGATTTCTCGACCCTAATGCGGAAAAGCCGCTAGGGATCAGGGGTCAGGTGCCAGGGATCAGTCCCTATCTGGTTCCGCCTTTTTTCTCGTTCCGAGGCTCTGCCTCGGAACAGAGTTCCCCAGGGGCTCTGCCCCTTTTGGCCAACAAGGTTGCTATAATCCGATAGAGGAGGCGGAGCCTCCCGCAAGTGCGTTCCCAGGCAGAGCCTGGGAACGAGGGGAAGGCAGAGCCTGGAAACGAGGGGAAATTCTGAGAGCAAAAGGCCGCCCGAAGGGCGATATGTGCAAAGGAAAATGGTGGAAGCCATGAGCAATGTCAGCGGTAAGTCTATGTTCAGCGGACGCGTGGCGAGAGTGATCGTAATCGGGGTTCTCGCTTTTGCCCTGGGATACATCTTCAGAGGCAGCGGGCATGAATCCCAGACGACGCACCTTCACGATCAGCCCGCTTCGGAGCAGACCAGGGAACAAACCTGGAACTGCTCAATGCACCCTCAGATCAGGCAGCCCAATCCGGGTCAATGCCCCCTTTGCGGGATGGACCTCATTCCGGTTTCAAGAGGCGAGAACGTGGAGGCAGCAGGGCCGCGACAGATCAAGCTCTCGGAAACCGCGAGGAAGCTTGCCGAGATTCAGGTCGCCCCGGCGGAGCGGAAATTCGTCACCGCCGAGATACGGATGGTCGGCAAAGTCGATTACGACGAGACGCGACTCGGGACCATCACGGCATGGATTCCCGGGCGCCTGGACCGGCTCTTCGTGGACTACACCGGAATACAGGTCAGAAAGGGCGACCACCTGGTCTCCCTCTACAGCCCCGAGCTTCTGTCGGCGCAGGAGGAGCTCCTCCAGGCGCTGAAAGCGGCCGAGGCCATCGAGCGCAGCGGCCTCGCGAGGTCCAGAGAGACGGCACGCCGGACCATTGAGTCGGCACGAAAAAAGCTCTGGCTCTGGGGATTGACACAAGGGCAGATCGCGGAGATCGAAAGGCGGGGCGAGCCCTCTGACCACATGACGATCTATGCTCCCATGAGCGGGATCGTCATCCACAAGAACGCGATCGAGGGGATATACGTGAAGACAGGGACCAAGATCTACACAATTGCGGACCTGTCTCACGTCTGGGTGAAGCTCGATGCCTATGAATCGGACCTGGCCTGGATTCGCTACGGTCAGGAGGTCGAATTCCACACAGAGGCGCATCCCGGGGAGACCTTCAAGGGGAGGATCGCCTTCATCGATCCCATACTCGATGCAAAGACCCGGACGGCCAAGGTCAGGGTCAATGTTCCGAATCTCGAGGGCAAGCTCAAACCGGGGATGTTCGTGCGGGCCCGGGTCCGAGCCGATGTGGCAGCCGGCGGAGCCGTCATGGCCTCGACGCTGACCGGTAAGTGGATCTGTCCCATGCACCCGGGGGTGATCAAAGAGGGCCGCGGCTCCTGCGACATCTGCGGCATGCCCCTCGAGCGCCCGGAATCGCTCGGCTACGAGAGCGTCGATCGGGCCAAGGCGGAAGCCCCCCTGGTCATCCCCGTTTCGGCGCCGCTCATCACGGGGCGACGGGCCGTGGTGTATGTGGCGGACCCGGAACAAGAAGGAATCTACGAGGGGCGCGAGGTCGTACTCGGCCCACGGGCCGGTGAATACTATACGGTCCGACAAGGGCTCGAGGAGGGGGATCTTGTTGTCATCAACGGTAACTTCAAGATCGACAGCGCCATACAGATTCTTGCCAAACCGAGCATGATGAGCCCCGAAGGGGGTGTTGCCCCCGCCGGGCACGATCACCACGGCGGCCCTCCCGCCCGGGCGGGCGATCCGCACGGAAAAAGGCCGGCCGAGTCCTATATTGCGCCGTATGCCTTCAGGGAGCAGGTCGACCGGGCGTTCTCCGCCTACTTCGAAACTCATCGCGGCCTGAGTCAAGACAGCCTCGAAGGGGCTCGGTCGGGAGCGAAACGGGTGCAGGAAACACTGGCCGCCGTCGATACGGGCCTTCTCAAAGGGCCTGCCCTTGTGGAGTGGATGAGCCAGCTGGAGGAGCTGAACCAGAGTGCCGGAGAGGTGGCCGACGCCGAGGATATCGGCGAGGCCCGAGATGCGTTTCCCCTTCTCTCGAACTGTCTCAGCCTGGTTGCGATAACATTCGGAACGACCGGCCGAGAGCCGATCTTTCGATTTTATTGTTCCATGGCCTTTGACGGCCGCGGAGCCTTTTGGCTCCAGAACAGGCCTGACATCGAGAATCCATACTATGGCGAAGCCATGTTGAAATGCGGCAAGCAGATCGAGACCCTAAACCCCGGCCCCGGGCAGCAACACCCGGAGTGAGGCGAGCATGAGTGACGAACCGGCTCGAAAGGGATCGGCCGGACCCTCCTGGATCGATCGGATCATCCGGTTCTGCCTGACCCGGAAGATCGTCGTCTTCCTGGCGCTGCTGCTCGCCCTGGCATGGGGCGTCATGGTCGCGCCCTTCGACTGGGACCTGGGCGCGCTCCCCCGCGACCCGGTCCCGGTGGACGCAATTCCGGATATCGGCGAGAACCAGCAGATCGTCTTCACCGAGTGGGCGGGCCGCTCGCCCCAGGACGTGGAGGACCAGATCTCCTACCCCCTCACGGTCTCGCTCCTCGGGATCCCGGGGGTGCGCACGATCCGCTCCTTTTCCATGTTCGGCTTCTCCACCGTCTACGTGATCTTCACCGAGGAGGTCGAGTTCTACTGGTCCCGAACCCGGCTGCTCGAGAAGCTCGCCAGCCTGCCGGCCGGGACCCTGCCCGAGGGCGTGCGGCCCACCCTCGGCCCGGATGCGACCGCCCTGGGCCAGGTCTTCTGGTACACCCTGGAGGGGCAGGACCCCGAGGGGAATCCCACGGGCGGCTGGGACCTGCACGAGCTCCGGTCGATCCAGGACTGGACCGTGCGGTATGCTCTCATGAGCGCTGAGGGGGTGAGCGAGGTCGCCTCGGTGGGCGGCTTTGTGCAGGAGTACCAGATCGACGTGGACCCGGACGCCATGCGGGCCCACGGCGTGAGCCTCGCGGAGGTGGTCGAGGCGATCCGGAGCTCCAACGTGGACGTGGGGGCCCGCACCATCGAGGTGAACAAGGTCGAGTACGTGATCCGCGGCCTCGGGTTCGTGGAAAGCCTCGCCGACATCGAGACCGCGGTCGTCAAGGTGAGCGACCATGTCCCGCTCTATGTGAAGAACGTGGCGAGGGTCGCCCTCGGCCCGGCCCTGCGCCGCGGGGCCCTCGACAAAGAGGGGGCCGAGGCGGTGGGGGGCGTGGTGGTGGTCCGGTACGGGGAGAACCCCCTGGCCGCCATCAAGAACGTCAAAGAGAAGATCGCCGAGATCTCGCCCGGCCTCCCCGGCAAGGTCCTGCCCGACGGGACCGAGAGCCGGGTGCGGATCGTACCCTTCTACGACCGGACCGGCCTGATCTACGAGACCCTCGGAACGCTGAATACGGCCCTCACGGAAGAGATCCTGGTGACCATCATCGTCGTGCTGTTGATGGTCATGCACCTGAGGAGCTCTGTACTCATATCCGGGCTCCTGCCCCTGGCCGTGCTCATCTGCTTCATCGCCATGAAGACCTTCGGCGTGGACGCCAACATCGTGGCCCTCTCCGGGATCGCCATCGCCATCGGCACCATGGTGGACATGGGGATCGTCATCTGCGAGAACATCCTCAGGCATCTGGACGAGGCGGACCCGGCCGAGGACCGGCTCGAGGTCGTGTTCCGGGGCACCCGGGAGGTGGGCGGGGCCGTGGTCACGGCCATCGCAACCACGGTGGTGAGCTTCCTGCCGGTCTTCACCATAGAGGCGGCCGAGGGCAAGCTCTTCCGGCCCCTGGCCTTCACCAAGACCTTTGCCCTGATCGCCTCGGTGGTGGTGGCCCTGACCATGATCCCGCCGCTGGCGCACATCCTGTTCGCAGGACGGCGGGAGGGCCGCCGTGCCCTCTCCTGGAGCCGGCTCGTCGGCCCGGTTATCCTGACCGCCGCAGGGATCGCGGCCGCTGTGGCGGTGGTCTGGTGGATCGGGGCCGTCATCGTGATCATAGCCCTTTATCACCTTGGTAAGGATCGGATCCCGCCCCGTGTCGCGCGATGGGTTCCCTGGGCCACCACCGGCCTCGTCGTCCTGGCCGTTGCTCTGGTGCTCTCCGAGCACTGGCTCCCCCTGGGGCCGGAGAAAGGGCTTGTCCGCAACTTCCTCTTCGCAGCCGTGCTCATCGGCGGCCTTTTGCAGGCGTTCCGCCTCTTCCGGCGATTCTACGGCCCCTTGCTCCGATGGTGCCTGGACCACAAGGCCGCCTTCCTCTCGATCCCTCTGGTCATCGTGCTGCTGGGCGGCATGATTTGGCTCGGCTTCGACTCCATCTTCGGCTGGCTCCCCGACCCTGTGCGAAGGCTCGGACCGGTCTCGTCCGTGGCGCAGAAGTTTCCGGGGCTGGGCAAGGAGTTCATGCCTCCCCTCGACGAGGGATCGTTCCTGTACATGCCCACCACCATGCCCCACGCCTCGATCGGCGAGGCCCTGGACGTCCTCCAGAAGCAGGACATGGCGATCCGGGCCATCCCGGAGATCGAAACCGTGGTCGGGAAGATCGGTCGCGCTGAGAGCCCCCTCGACCCGGCCCCGGTCTCGATGATCGAGACGGTCATCAACTACAGGCCCGAGTATGTTGCGGACCGCGGCGGGAGGCGCCTGACCTTCCGCTTCGACCGGGACGGGGATGACATCTTTCGTGATGAAGAGGGGATCCCGGTGCCGGCCCCGGACGGCGAGCCCTACAGGGTGCGGGGGCGATTCGAGCGCGACGAGGCGGGTCGCCTCATCCCCGATTCCGGCGGAAGGCCCTTCCGCCTCTGGCGGCCGCCCCTGGACCCGGAGATCAACCACGGCCGGGCGGCGTGGCCCGGCATCCAGAGCCCCGATGACATCTGGGACGCCATCCTGGAGGCGGCCGAGGTGCCGGGCACGACCTCGGCCCCCAGGCTCCAGCCCATCGCCACGCGCCTGGTCATGCTCCAGAGCGGGATGCGGGCCCCCATGGGGGTGAAGGTCAAGGGGCCGGACCTGGAGACCATCGAACAGGTGGGCCTGCGGATCGAGCGGATCCTCAAGGAGGTGCCGTCCGTCGAGCCGGCCACCGTCTTCGCGGACCGGATCGTGGGCAAGCCCTACCTCGAGATCGACATCGACCGGGAGGCCATCGCCCGCTACGGGATCCGGCTGCGCGAGGTGCAGGACGTGATCGAGGTCGCCATCGGCGGCCGGCAAATCACCACCACCGTGGAGGGGCGCGAGCGCTACCCCGTGCGGGTGCGGTACATGCGGGAGCTGCGCGACAGCATCGAGTCCTTGGAGCGGATACTGGTGCCCGCCCCGGGTGGGGCACAGATCCCGCTCGTGCAGCTCGCCGAGATCCGGTACGTCCGGGGGCCCCAGGTCATCAAGAGCGAGGACACCTTCCTCACGGGGTACGTCCTCTTCGACAAGAGGCCCGGGTACGCCGAGGTCGACGTGGTCGAGCAGGCCCGGGACTCCCTGCAGGCCGCGATGGCCGAGGGCGGGCTCGATCTCCCGGCCGGTGTGAGCTTCACCTTCGCCGGGAGCTACGAGAATCAGGTGCGGGCCCAGAAGAAGCTCGCCGTGGTCCTTCCCCTGGCACTCCTCATCATTTTCGTGATCCTCTATCTCCAGTTCAGCTCGGTCTCGACCACGCTCCTCGTCTTCTCCGGCATCGCCGTGGCCTGGTCGGGGGGCTTCCTCATGATCTGGCTCTACGGGCA
>CAZFWM010000293.1:0-9692 GCA_964522545.1 uncultured Thermodesulfobacteriota bacterium | reverse complement strand
CCGGGTCCCGCTGCTTCTCTTAGTGGGTGAGGTCAAGGACGAGCCGGTCGCCGTGGAGGGGCGTGTCGAGGTGAGGCCCACCATCAACCTGAACGGGACCTTCGATCACCGGCTCTACACCGGAGTGGACGTGAGCCGCATCGCGAAATATGTGCGCGAGTACATGCTCGATCCTTTTGAGTGAGGGGCTATCATTACTATAGGGAGCGAATGATAGTGTGCATGTCATTCTGAGCGAAGCGAAGAATCCGTACCTCGCGTACATCCGGGACACGGATTCTTCGTCGCTTTGCTCCTCAGAATGACGCATCGCTTTCACATCGCCTTCGATCGAACCTCAAACGGAACTACTTTCCATGTCCTTCGGGCCGGGTCAATGCGGATCAGCTTTTTAAATACAAGATCCTCTAGAGATGTGTCTTCTTCTTTGAATTCTCCGTAAATACCTTCAGTAAAATCCGAGCCCACAAGATCCTCGTCATCGAGGGTGGCCACGACAAGCATCCGGTCCATTGAGCGTCTGGATTCGGTGAGTACCATGGCCCGCAAGTGTATCCCACGCTCCAGATCCTCCTTGTCAGGAAATTTGATTTCTTCTCCTTTTCGAACATATCCTGATGGATGATATCGATTGGGGAAAATGACCGAGGCCTTTCCGCCGGGCATGACGTTGAATATTGTCACGTAACAATCCCGGGTCGGACGGATCTGTATCGACATCTCGTCCATCTCTTCGAACACGGCCCTGTTCAATTTGGCTTCTATGCGAAAACCGGGATCTCCTTTACCCTTATCGATGGCGACCTGTGCCTTGACGCGCACATAGTAGGCGGCCTGGTTCGACTTAGCGTCTATGACAGGCTTTTCCTCCAGAATTTCATGCCCTATACATTGGGCATAGGTGAGTGAATTGATGTACTCGAGAATCTGCTGCGATTCCATGTCCGCCTGAACGATCAACTCGCTCCGTATGTGAACCCCGGCAACCTTCTCGATCGCCTCTCTGATCGCCCTCTGTTTCGCTTCATCTCTTGCCTCTTCCTGGGTTCGCGTAGCCAGGGAAACCCATGCCTCCCCGATCTCCCACTTTTTTGTCTCCGCACGGGCCAGCGATGGAAAGAGCAGAGATAAGATAAGAATTCCTCTGGTCAGTAACACCATTTTCATTCCCCTACTTGGCCGCGACCTGTGTAATCTTGATTCCGGACCCGCTTCCCCGTTTTTCCGGAGTTTGATCCTCTCCAAGGCGCTTTGCCTGTTCAGCCACTCTTGGCTTTATGTAAGAAAAGACTTCGTCTATGTCGACATAGCCGTCGCCACTTTCATCAGCGTCCCCTCTCATACCGAGAAGAAGGAAATAGGTAAAGAGGCCGTGCCCCTTTTCCGGCCAATCAGTGCTCGTTTGCGAGGGGCCGCACGCGGTGAGGACCACCTTCTCTTTTACCGGTGCGGCAAAGGGGTCCTCTACCACGATCATACTGGCGCGTTTCCCGGGCTTGGAAACCGAACGCCCTCGTCCGCTATAGCAGCAGTCCATGGCGAGTACGATGTTTCGTGTCGGGAGGGTATCGAGCTTATTTTTGAGATAAGAAATCCCCACGGCGGTTTCAGGACTTGTCGGATCTCCATCAAAGGGAAGGAGGTAAGCGAGAGCCTTTTGCCCTTCGGAATGAGCTATGCCATGACCTGAGTAGTAGACAAAGACATGAGATTCCGGACCGGTTTTCTTCCTCAGATCTGAAACCGCCTTCCTTATTTCTGCAAGAGTCGCCCTCTCGTCCAGGAGCATGGTTATTGAAGATTCCTCAAAGCCTCCCATCTTGAGCAGATGCTCTCTCACCTTCTCTACGTCGTCGCAGGCATAGGGGAGGGGCCTGATCTGTGTATCCTTGTAAGCCCCGATTCCTATTAGCAGGGCAGCCGCATTTGGTCTCCCTCCCTTCCAGATCGTCGGAACAACTGAGAGATTCGTGAGGAAGTCCCCGTGTAGTGGTTTTGTAATTTTCCTGCGATCTCTCTCGTCCTGTTGGTCAGGCTCCCATGCTATCACCATGGTCCCTGCCTTAAGGATCGCATGGGAATATCTTTTTGAGGTGCCTGAAAAATCGTTCTGGCTGAGCTTTACCTCCAGCGGCATCTTTCCGGGGGCGGCGTTCATCTGGACGAAGAGTGTGAAGTCGATCTCTCTGGACTCGCCGGCCTTCAAGGTTCCAATGGTCTCCTCGGGTTGAGGGATGCTGACATAGGCGCGGGACGTGGAGACCGAAACGTGCACACCCTCGGCGTCCGCACTTCCCCGATTCTCTACACGGCAACTGAATGTGGCTTTCTCACCCTGCCGGAGCAGACCATCCTCGGCCAGGGCCATGAGGTCAGGTTCTGATACACGAAGCAGGGGCTCGTTGTATCGATAGGGTAAGTCATAACGCTGTGAGGTTTTGAATCCACGCCTGTCTTTTGCGAGTACCCTGATTCTGATTTTCTCGCTACGGTTGAGGAGCTTTGGCAATTCAAGAGCAACTCTACCATTTGCCTCTTCTCCTGCCGGAATGAATCCGACCTTTGTGCTACCTGACGAGGGGGTGGCACCGCCGGTCTCCGTAAGAGAGAGAATTACTCCCTTGGCATCACCCTTCCCGTTGTTCTTTATCGTTATGGCCAGCTCTACGGTCTCCCCGTTTTCAGCCGTACCGTCCCCGTCTCCGCGTGCAAGACCTGTTCTATCATTGAGCGTATACCCTGTGATCTCGATCCCCGGCTTCACAAGCGATCGAGTAGAAAGGATGAAGTGTAAGGGATCACTCGGATTGCCGGTAAAGTCACGGGCTTTTATATTGATCTTGGCTTCTCCTGAATCGAGGTTGAGCCTTCCCTCTACCGGGATTGAGATGGTCTTGCTCCTCCCCGGCTTGAGATCGCCTACTATTATCTTATCCGGAATGAAAAGGTCCTTGTACCCGGTCCTCAGATAAAGGGTCGTGTCAATAGCGGTCCCGAATCCCGGCCGGTTCGCCACGGTCACTTTGATCGTCCCCTTCTCCTCTGCATCGAGACGTCTGTCCATATTGCCTCCAGAGTCGTCGAACCGGGCATCCTTGATCTCGAGACGGGAAGGGGTTGCCGAGGCGATGACCTTCCTGAAATCGGTAGGCGGTATCGTTGTTGAGCAAGTCTGGGATTGATAGGAGAAGTCGAGGTTGATCGGGCTCTTACCTTTGAGAAGCCTCATGAACTCGTTTGGATTTACTGAGGCGACTCCTGCAGCATCCAGGGGGACTGAAAGGTTGATGGTCGAATTACCATTGGAGATGTTAACATGGACATTCCCGGAGGCTGGAATCTCCATTGTGGTGATGTTTGAGTGGGAGGGAATAGAGGTTTCTCCGCTGACGGTTTCGCTTTTAAAACATTTACCTTCCCAGTCCATGGAATTCCGAGATCCTCTCTCATAGCATTTATTATTTTCACATCGTATACTTTCTTTAGGAGGTATTAAACCCAAATACAGAAAACTCCCATCGACCAATGACATAATAAGTGCTATTTGGCCAAAAAACGGAAAGAAAATATAAACCAATCTAATCCATAAAATATCGCCTAAAATAGAGCCATTTGAACTTTGAACCTTTGTTTTAACTGTTTTCTTTTCATAAACCTCACGAGAAGGTATTCCGGTCTTTATTTTCTTATCTACTTTTAATGATGTATGTGAAATGGGATTGATGAAATACTCTGGTTCTAATTCTAAAATTTCAGATTGCTCCGAAACCTTCTCAATCCTAAGTAGGATTCCCATTTCCTCACGCACTTCAATGGTCCTATAAAGACACCCTGTAAAAAAGAACGCGATAACCGTAACAACGGCCACAATCCGACTTTTCATCTCATCCCCCTTCAGCATCATTATCTTCCTTATCGGTCTTCTTCTCCTTCCAGCAGCGATGCCAGCGCCCGGATCGCCGAATTTCGCAATTCTTCCTCACCGCAACTGCACGTCCTCGTTGCCCTGTTCACAAGTGTGTCATGCTCGGCATCAATGAGAGCGAGCGTGATTTTGCATCCCCAGCCCGAACGGCCGAGTGAGCCAGAGACGGCCATGCCCGCACCCATCGCCTTCACGGTTCTGGTCCAGCACTCCATGGTGACGCATTCAGGCGCAGGGGTTGCAACTCCATCTTGATATGTCACTTGGAAAACGCCTCTGGATTTTAGCTCTCGATATATGAATTCGCTGATTTTTCCGCATGTCCGTCTGTCCACTCCATCCATTGGCCTGAGGGCGAAGAGGGCGATCTTCGTGGCGCCTTCGTCATCCCCTCCCGGCGCATCGAGTTCCCCCCAGAGTCCCTCAATCTTCCTGCCGGATGTCACGCCCCCCTCTCTGTCCTTTTTGTCCTCGGGGGCAGCTCCTGGTTGCGCTACGGAACGGCCGGCCAGTACGGTTCGCTCGCTCGATTTCTCGATCTTCCTCAGCGGCTCTTCGAATAAATCTTCTCTCGGCTTGGTCTTCTTTCCCGCATCCTCTTCGCCCTCGCCGGGCTTAGGCTTCTCTTCTTCGGTCTGTTCCGTACGTTCAAGGACCACAACCCGGGCAAGACGAGATGCCTCTGTGCGAATCGTGTCTTTGTACACGAAGAGGAGTCCTCCGATTAAAAAGATCAGGAGACATACGGCAACCAGAGCGGGCCTGAAAACAGGAACTGACCAGCGCCGGGAGCTGCCGGCCTTTTGAAACGCCTCCGGGTGCCGAGCCTTGCAATCGCTGATGAATTTCTCGAGGTCCGGATCTTGCGCAGAGGTAGATCTCCCCTCCCGGCCCGGAAGGAGGCCTCGGCGCTCCATGAGTGCATATAGCCGTATCTCTTCTTTTCTGCTGCGTTTCATCAGGCAGCTCCCGGGCTTACATTCTCGGTGTGCTCGATTATCCGTCGTATCTTCTGCTGCGCCCTATCTTTTCTATCCTTGACAGTAGATTTCGGGATTGCCAGTTTTTCGCCGATCTCCCTGATCCTCCAGCCTGCTGCGTGAAGAAAGAGTATCTGATAGTCGATCTCATCAAGCTGCCGGCGCACTTCATTCATTTGAGTCGTCACGTCCGGCGGTACCGCAGGATTGGGGGCAGGCAGTACGTCCGGATCCAGCGGTCGCCGCGAGGCCCAGCGATCCTTGGCCTTGTTGATGCATACGGTCCTCAGGTACTTGCGGAAGGCATCGAAGCCCTGATCCACGAAGCGCTCGTATTGTCTGATGCCTACGATAAGTGTCTCCTGCACGATGTCCTTGCATGCCTCGGCGTCTCCGGTCCTAAAGTAGGCGAGCGCCCGCAACGGATCCCAGAGTAACCGAATGCACTGTTCCAGATCAGGCAGTGCCTGCGCCACCATCGCCCTCCCGGCGAAAAACCGTAGAAGGGGCCGACCTATGTGTCAGCCCAAAATCTTCAAGCCCTTTGGGTTTGGAGAGCGAGGATAGCACACTCCTTTGCTCATCTACAATAAATAACCCCTGAGCCTGTCTTTTTGTCCGGTTCTGATTTTTTTTCGAAATTTCCGGACAGATGGGACCTTTTTAGGGATGTATAGGATGAAAAGAACGTGGGGTGCGGAAATTTGCTCTTGGCTGATAAGCGATAGCCTAATGATTACCTGTATGTTATACACACAACAGTTTTTACTATATGACCGACCTACGCGCCGCCCAAAAAAGGAGTATCACCATGTATCACAGAGCGATCATTCTGACGGCCCTCCTCCTCACCGCACTATGCGGAACTGCAGCCGATGGGGCCCCCTCTTTTTCCCCAAAGGCCATCTACCAGAAGGCCTCGAAAGCGGTTGTGATGGTCCTTGCCACCGACGACGGGCACGAGTGCAGCGGCGGGACAGGGACGATCATCACGCCAGAAGGCCTGGTGCTGACGAATAGCCATGTAGTGACGAGCGAAAAGACCAAGCAGCCCTATAAAATGATCAGGATCTACCTGAAGCCTGAAAATCTCACCGGCGACGTCCGAAGCGATCTGAGCCGACCCTGCAAGGCCGAGCTGGTGGCTCACGATGAAAAGCTCGATCTTGCCCTCCTTCGGATCAGCGGCTGCGCGGGCCCTTTGCCCATGGTCGCCATGGTGGATTCATCCCGGGTATCAGTGGGGGAGCCGGTCGTAGCGATCGGCCACCCTGAGCAGGGAGGGCTCTGGACCCTTACCACGGGGAGCATCTCGACCCTGAGCAAGAATCACGGGGGTACGCCGGGCAAGGACGTCTTCCAGACCGATGCGGACATCAACCGCGGTAACTCCGGCGGGCCTCTACTCGAATCGGGGGCGAGGATGGTGGGAGTGAACACTTCGATGGCGCGCAGGGCCGAAGATGGGATGACCATCGTTGGGATCAACTTCGCACTGCAGTCGTCGGTGGCAAGAGGATGGCTGGAGAAGCAGGGCGTGCTGATCTCATTTGCCCCGCCCGACAAATCTTCTCCAGTGCGTCAGGAACGAGAGCCTCGCGGTGCTCAATCAAGGACAGAGCCGATTAAGGTGATCGATCGCCCGAGCGGGGCCGGGGAAAAGCCACCGGTCGCGACAGCTCCACGTAAGGAGAGAGAGAAGCCTGTTGACCCGATCGTGACCAAACCGGCCAGGACGGAGAAAGAGGACGAATTTTCAGAGGATGTCTTCGAAAAGCCGGGAGAATGGCTGATGGAGGGGATGCCTGGACATCCGTACAGCTTGGACGCATTACTCAAGGAGGTCTTCTCGGATGTCCGATCCAAGGCGCAAAAGGCCTTTGATGAGCTGGAGTAGGGGGCGAAACGACACATTTCTGTTATCTCAAGAAGCAAAATATCTTTTTCAGTGAAACTATCAACCTAAAATTCGGCCGCCTCGGCGCCGGAGAAAAAGAAAGGAGAGATGAGACCATGAAGAGATTCACAGCGATCATGTCGGTTCTCGCAATGGCCGTGGCCCTGACCGTTGCGGGATGCGCGGGCAACAAGCCCAAGGAGCCGGAAGAGCCCAGGGCCGCCATAGCCGGCGAGCTCAAAGGCGCGCCTGACTGGGTGATCAAGGGGTGCGCCGCCTACTGGGGTGAAAAAGAGGAAAAGAGGATCTGCGGCGTGGGCTCCGTGGGCGGGACCCGGAACATTTCGCTCGCACGCTCGGGCGCCATAGCGCGGGCCAGGACCGAAATTGCCCGCACCCTCCAGGTAAAGATCAAGTCCATGCTCAAGGACTATAGTGCCACCACGACCGGGGGCGAGGATTACGGAGCCGCCGCGGCGGACGAACAGCACATTGAGGAGGTCTCCAAGCAGATCACCGATATGACCCTCTCCGGGACCGAGATGGTCGACTCCTGGATGTCCGATATGGGGACCCTCTTCGTGCTCGTAACCCTCGATCTGGAGGGATTCAAGAGCGCTGTGGACCAGATGGAGAACCTCACCGAGGAGATTCGGCAGGCCGTGATCGAGAGGGCCGACAATGCTTTTGTCGAACTCGAAGAGGAGATCGAGAAGGAAAGGGGGCAGTGAGAACGGCCCCCTTTCGGCTCCGTCACGCGGCCCTCGCACTGGGGGCCGCGGTCGCACTCACGGCCGGGTGCGGCGCCCACGACGCGTGGCGAGGGCGACCGGCGGGAGGCCGCCCCTCAGGCTGCCCTCCCGCTCCGGAGTGGTTGAATGAACAGCCCGCCGGGTGCGCCCTCGGTTTATCCGGCCCCACACTGCACCCCGCTGATGCGATCGTGTACGCCCAGGAGGAGGCCCGGGACGCCCTGGCAGCCAGGACCCTGGGCGTTCGTCTCAGGAGCGTTCTTGCAGAGACATCCTCCGGGCCACGCGAAGTCACCCTGCAAGAGGTCCGGGGATTTCTCAGGGAGACGCGGATCGTCTCTATCTGGTATGACCGGGCAGGCTGGGGTCCGGAGCACAGGCCCGGCGTCGTGTATGCCCTTGCCTGCCAAGACGACGCGGACGGCGCGCAGGACGGAAGGCAAGGGACGCGTCATGTACCTGACTGGCTCTACAATGTGCCTCGAATCGGGGGGAGCCTGTGCGCCCTGGGCCTTGCCGGTCCGACGCTCGATCCCGGAGACCGGGACGAACTTGCCAGGACCGACGCACTGGATCGGCTGGCCGAGGCCCTGGCCGTGAGGATAGACCAGGTCCTTCTTGACATCGACCGGGAGGAGACGGCCCTGGTGAGCTTCCCGAAAGTGGATGCCTGGGCTACGGAGGCCGCGAACACAAAAGGGAAAGTCGAGAAAGAGTGGATCGATGATGAGGGCATCGGCCCGCTCGGCCGGCCCGGGATGCACTACGCGCTGGCCTGCATCGGTGCCGGTTCGTTCGACAACGAAGAAGCACCGGTCCTCGACTGCCGCGCCGTCGAACACTTCAGAGAGGAGGAAGAAAAATACAATCATTAGAACCAGTTTTCCAGGATCGTCCATAATGGCTGACCTACATTTCGTATGGGAAAGACGATCGGGAAATTCACCACGAAGAGCACGAAGGACACGAAGAATGGAATTCGACGAGTTGTCAAATCGTGCTCTTCGTGTTCTTCGTGGTGAGAAAAAAAGGAAATCGAATTGAACCTCAAATCGCGATCCATCGATTAAAAAAAATCCACTTTGCGGAGCAATTAATGAAGCCCGTAAAAAGCATAGTCACCATCCTCCTGGCCCTCATAACCGCGATACTCTCGACTCCACTATCCGGCGCCGTACAGAAAAAGGTCGCGGTACTCGAGTTTCACAATTACGCGGGCCTCACCGACCCGGAGGTGATGTTCGTGACCGACCTCGTCCGAGGTGCGGCTGTCACCATACTCCCACAGACAGGGTATCTGGTCATGACCCGTGAGAGCATCTTCGAACTTCTCCCCCCGGGCAGGGAGCTGACCGACTGCGTGGGGGAGTGCGAAGTCGAGACCGGCAGGAACATCGGCGCGGATTTCATCGTCTCGGGAGAGCTGATCCGGTTCGGAAAGAGCCTGCGACTTTCGCTGAAGCTGTTCGACACGAAGACGAGCCAGCTCCTCGCAACCAGGATCGCGAGGGCAGGTACTGTGGAAGATCTGGAGCGCCCCATCGAGGAGGCCTCGCTCTGCCTTTTTCGCAAGATCGCCGGGACCATGCATCCGGGCGGCGCGGCGGCAGGACCGGGTTTCAAAGAGGGAGAGATCGGCGAGGCCGGCGAGGCGTGGGCGCCCGGGGCCGGGGCCGAGGTGATCGTGCGATTCGAGAGCGAGCCGGCCGGGGCCACCGTGGAGATCGGCGACCAGCCGGTCTGCGAGGCCCCCTGCTCGCGGGCTCTGCGGCCGGGAATCTATGACGTGGCCATGAAGAAGGTGAGGTGGTTGACAGAGCGTAGAGTGGTCGAGGTTGAGGAGGGGATAGAGGCGGTGAGCTGGAGCCTGAGACCTGACTTCGGGTGGCTTACCGTGCGAAGCCGCCCGAGCGGGCTGGACGTATCGATCAACGGGAAGGTAGAGGGAAAGGCGCCGATCACAAGGCGGGAGATGGCCCCGGGCCGGTACGAGGTCCTTGTGACCGATCCCCGGTACTATGACCAGGGCAGGCGCATTGAGATCGAGCGGGGCGAGAACGAGGTGGTCCATGTGGAGCTCGAGCCGAGGCAGGGGGGAATCAAGGTCGAGGCCGTCGATGGGAAGGGGAACGCGGTCG
>CAZFWM010000292.1:0-9736 GCA_964522545.1 uncultured Thermodesulfobacteriota bacterium | reverse complement strand
ACCGATGAAAAGGATGTCATTTGTGCAAACACGTTTACGTCGGGGGGTAAAATAGGAAATATCAACTCCATTGGGTACGACGATCACATTGCAGGCGGGTTCGAGATCCAGGA
The DNA here is from genome assembly GCA_964522545.1 of uncultured Thermodesulfobacteriota bacterium. GTDB lineage: Bacteria > Desulfobacterota > DSWW01 > CAZFWM01 > CAZFWM01 > CAZFWM01. The sequence continues at coordinate 9,623 of CAZFWM010000292.1, read as the reverse complement.
TTTTTCTTTTATCTACTTCTGAGACAGCTACGACTGTATCTACTCGTCTCCAAACGCTGCGCAAGTACCTCTCCATTTGCTTGTAAAGCGAGTAGGAAACAAGTTTCGAAAGCCCCTTCTCAGTAGCCGACTTTCTTCGAAAAAAAACAGAGCGGATTTCATATTCTGCAAGAAAGGTCCTTATGCCTTTTTCCCTCAATTTGTTATGATTCAGGTATTGCTCTGCAAAGGGGAGCTCGATCTTTATGAGATCAAAAGAATTTTTTTCTATCATTCTATTGAATTTATGATGAAATAACGGGAAATACCATCTTGTAATATCGTATGGATGACCGGAGAGAACCATCATCAATCTTTTCATGAAATAAGATACTTTTGAGAGATCTTGAAACGAACTTATTTTGCTCAAGAGATTTTCGTTGAACCTTACCGGGACTGTCTCCACAATAGAGCAATATTGTTTCATGAGAGGGATTAACTTTAACTCATCTTCGGATATAAGGGAGAGCAGAGAAATTGAATGATCCCTTGACAAGTTCTTGATAACATTATATAATCTCACTTTACCTCCGGCCTCGATCGGAAGAGGAAAAAGGGAGCTTACGATAAGGATTTTCATTTGCGGGTTGCCTCCTGGTGATAAGTACAATACGTTAACAAAGATAAGAGGGGAATTCAATTGCCTTGCGGAGATGTTCTTCCATGAGAGTATTGCTGGTCAATTCAGTGAACATCAAAAAGCGATTGGAAACGATTTTTCCTCATCTCGGGCTCTCCTATATCGCCTCGAATCTGAGGAGAGACATTCCATCCATAAATATACGAATTGTAGATCGTGATCTTGAAAAGCATATAAGGCTCTTTAAACCGGATATTGTAGGAGTCTCTTCTGTTTCGCAGGATTACGATATCGCAAGACGGCACGCTCGACTGTGCAAAGAATATGATCTGCCGGTAATTATGGGAGGTATTCATATTTCTGCTTTGCCAGCGACTTTATCTCCAGACATGGATGTCGGTGTTATGGGTGAGGGAGAGAAGACCCTGTCGGAAGTGCTTTTAAGCCTTTCAAATGGCGGTTTTGATACTGACAGACTGAATAAAATTGATGGTATTTTGTATCGGACTGGTTCAGGAGAGTTGATTAGCACCCCTCCCAGAAAGCTCATTAATCCCCTGGATAAGCTTCCTCTCCCGGCGAGAGACTTGCTCCCTATAAGGAAATGGGGTGTCATACATATGTTTTCTTCCAGGGGCTGTCCGTACGATTGCTCCTTCTGTGCTTCCACCCGGTTTTGGTCGAGGATCCGATTCCATTCCTCAAACTATGTTGTGCATGAACTTAAGGATGCTGTCAGTAAATACTTGCCTGTATCAATAGTGTTCTATGATGACATGTTTACTGCATCGAAGAAGAGGCTTGCTGAAATAGTCGACGGTATAAGGGCAGAAGGACTACACAACAGAGTAAAATTATCCATTTCCTGTAGGGCGAACGCACTTAAGGAGGAGATCGTAGAGTTGTTGAAGCAAATGAATGTTGACGGTGTTGGAATAGGCCTCGAGTCCGGCTCCGATGAGACTTTACGGTTTCTAAAAGGACCTTCTGTAAGTGTAAAAGAAAATATTAAGGCGCTGAGATTGTTGGAAAGATATAACATCAATGTTACAGGCTCCTTTGTTATCGGTACGCCCGACGAGTCCTTATCAGAGATAAGAAAAACGTACAACTTCATCAAGATGAGCAGCCTGAACCTGGTGGCCGTCTATGTTTTGACCCCTTATCCGGGGACTCCGATTTGGGATCTTGCACGTGAGGAAAATCTGGTGTCGGATAATATGAAATGGGATAAATTATGCATAGATTTTTCCGATAATTTGGATGGCAAGATTATTCTGTCGCAGAAGATCCATCGAAAGGAATTGATTAAGATTTACTTTGAATTTCTGAGACTTGCCAAAAAGAAGCGCATAGCGTCTCTGGTCAAGAACGGAATGAGGGCTCCCAAGAGCTTAATTCCTTTTTTGTTAAAAAAGATCAATTGGTATTTGGATCATTTCGTAAGCAGGTTGTCGAACTGGACGGCAGGGAGAGGCTGAGAGCTGCTACTGTTTTCTGTTATGGGGGGAGGGTCCTCTAGCTTCCTCTCCGCAAGGTCATGGAGCCTGCAGAAGGTTCTGACATAGTCTCGCCTTAAATCCACCGGGGCAGCCGCTCCGTACTCCTGGCCAATTACTCGCCCCAGATAATCCCTGGCCACCTCGAGCAGCTCATTATCATCCTCACTTCCGGAGAGGTGACCGACAAGGCCGAGCCCGGCAAGCTCGATCTGCCTGAAGGGGCGGTACGGTTCGAGGGATCCGCGAAGACGATGCGTGAGGAGTCGCAGCCGTCCGAGCGTGGCCTTTCTGTAGAATCTGCACAGATCGATCCAGAGGGGGAAGGATTTATCGGACGTTATTTCATGAAAGTGCCGGAAGGTCCTCATGAACAGCAAGCAGGCCTTGTTCCAGAGATCCCACACATCAAACGCATAGGCCTCGCCCGGGAAGAGCTTGTAACGGGTGGCGATATCCAGGAGGGTCCCTGTGTCCTGCTCGTTGGGAAACAGGGACCTGAAGCGGCGGCACCGCTCCCGATAGCCGGGATGATACTCCCCGCGGAGTATAAGCCTGGTCGTGCCGCACGCGACAATGGTCTTTGCCGCCTGATAGGCTGCCAGGTCCATGGCTCCCATCTTTGCTCGTGCCTGCCCCTCGGGTTCGATATACGATTCGAGGAGGCGGAACATGTGGGTGAACAGGAGGATGCGGCCCTCTCTGTCCGGCATCCGGTGCACCTTCATTTTGGGGATTCGGCTCAGCAGGGCCGGGCTGCCGTAAAAGACATACCCCTTGGTCTTGAGGTCATAATTGAACATTGTGAACTTCAGGCGCCGCAGCGATCGCGGCTCCATGAAGAAGAGGTCGACGCCCTTTACCCCGGATGCCCGGGCAAGGGACGATTCCAGGGTCTTCACATCTTCGACCGCGTCGGCTTCGGGAGCGACGGCCACGATGTCGAAATGGTTGAGGGGCTGAATGTTACTCCCCTCGTGGATGACGCTCCCCTCCCCGCGGCTGAAGCCTCCCACCAGCACGAGCGCCTCCGGCTCGGGAAGAAGGCGGCAGTACTCCAGCGCGATCTGCTCGAGATGAGAGGCGATGCAGGCGTTGATGCGATCGTCCTTATGAGCCGTGAAGTGGATCATCGGTATTCGACCCGGCCGTCTCAGAGGCCCCCCTCGACGTTCTTTTTTCGGTCGATTGCGTCCGTGACGAATCGAAAGACGAGGAGCGCCGCAAAGGCGGCGATCCCAATCCCGGTGTAGACGTACCAGATGTAGTGGGCGTGATCATACGCCCCGGCACGCAGCGCTTCGGGCATGGAGGCCACGACCTCGGGCGCAGGGCACCACCGGTCAAGGAGCCGCCCGGACAGGACAAAGGCGAAGAGCCATGCAAAGGCGGTCGTGAGGTTCTGGTACCCCATGTAGAGGCCCACTTCGCCCGGAGGGGCCTGCTTTGAGGCGTACTCCAGGAACCGGGGGGAGAGGAAGCACTCGGCCAGGCCCTGGAAGGCGATCCCCACGATGAGCATCAGGGTCACCGGGTGCACGGCGAAGAACGCCAGGGAGACGCTCCCGCTTCCCAGCATCGGGGCGAGCGCCACGGACAAGGCCGAGAGGGGAATGATCGCGAGGCCGATGCCGATGGAGGTCACGGGCCGAAGCCGCCGGACCAGGTGGGTCACGGGGATCACGCAGATGACCACCACGAGGGGGTTCACGTTGGCGATCCAGCCCGGCTTGGCAAAGTCGCTCACCATGCGGAGCAGGTACTTGGGCATGGTCGCGTAGAGCTGGCCCTGGATGGTCCAGAAGCCGCCCACGATGATGATGAGGCAGAGGAAGCGGAAGTTGGTGAGCACCTTTCCGAGGCCGCGAAGGATGTCCCCGAGCCCCTTGCCGACGCCTTCGCGGTCGATGTTCCGGTAGAGGACCAGGGCCAGGACCAGGGCGATGACGGCCATGAAGGCGGCGTAGAAGTTGATGCACTGAAGCCCCGAGATCCCGGCCTCCGGATTGTCGAGTCGGATCCGGATCGGGTCGACCACGCTCTTTCCGGCAAAGGCCCCGATGTTCACGATCTGGTAGAAGATGGAGAAGGCCCTGGCGCGGTTCACCTCGTCCGAGCACTTGGCCACCGTACCGGAGATGACCGGCTTGACGATGGCCCCACCGAGCATGATGAGCGCCAGCGCGGCGATGGCCGCCCCCTTGGCCGGCACCGCCCCGAGAAGGAAATAGCCCGCGGCCAGCAGAGTGAAGGCGAGGGCCAGGGCGTTGCGGAAGCCGATCTTGTCGGAGATGGCCCCCATGAAGGTCGGCATGAAGTAGAGCAGGAACGCGAATACGCCGGTGATGTCCCCGGTCTCCACATCGGTGAAGCCCACCTCCTGGGTGAGGTAGACCGCAAGGAAGATGAAGCAGCCGTAGTAGGCCGCGCGCTCGCACAGCTCGATCGCGTTGGCGACCCAGAAGGTGCGGGGAAAGCTCCAGGAAAGGCCGGATTTCTCGGTCATGGAATTTCCTTTCGTACTGACTTGAGGCTTGTGGTCCTTTCTTTCTCTCCTTCGGGAATGGACCTCTGAGGAACCCAGGAACCCAGGAAAATATGTCGGTTAATTTTGATGCGCTCCTAAAGAGTCACAACTACATGTCATTTCGAGCAAAGCGAGAAATCTTTCCGGACGCGTCCGACTTTTCATTTTTTCCCTTCCTGGGTTCCTGGGTTCCTCAGAGGAAAATCTACCTCGCTTTTCCCGGCCCGCAGGGACCCCGCCATGAACTTGAGGCCCTGCGCCAGGAGCCGGGCCTCCCGGATCGGGGCGCGGCCGATGCGCCTGAGGCGCTGCACCACATAGGCGGGCCGGAAGTAGAAGCGCTTGTATGCCTGCTGGGTAAGCCGCTCCGTGGTCTCCCGGTCCAGGGACGGTGGCGCACTCCCGTCCCGGTCCATCTCGAAGAACCGGCTCCCGGGAAAGAGATCGAAGGGATAAAAGGCGGCCAGGTCGGGCGACAGCTCGACCGCAAAGGTCAGGGTCTGTTCGCAGTCCGTCTCGGTCTCGCCCGGGATGCCGAAGATGAAGCTCGCCTTGGCCTCGATGCCCGCCTTCTTGGTGAGCGCCACGGCCGTGCGGGCCTCGTCGAGAGTCGATTTTTTCCGGGCCCGCCGCAGGGAGCTCTCGGTGCCGAACTCGATGCCGTACTTGATATGGTAGCACCCGGCCCGCTTCATCAGGCCGAGCAGGCCTTCCCGGACGTCGCCTGCGCGGCTGTAACAGTTCCAGGACACGTCGAGCCCCTTCTCGAGGATCAGGCCGCAGAATCTCTCCAGGCCGAACCGGGCCGAGGCGAGGCTGTCGTCGAAGAAGCGAAAATCCCGAATCCCGAAGTCCTCGATGCAGGACTCCATCTCTGCGATCACGTTCTCGGCGGATCGGTATCGCACGGAAGTGCCCCATACCCCTTTGCTGCAGTAGGCGCAGTTGAAGGGGCACCCCCGGCCGGCAATGATCCCGGTGGTGGGCAGACGAAGGTAGTTGCCGGTCGCCGGGCTAGGCACGTACCGGTCGAGCCGGACCCTGCGGCGGTCCGGAAAGGGGAGGTCGTCCAGGTCCGGTATGAGCGGCCCCGGAGGGCTCGCCTCCACTTGGCCGTCCCGACGTCGCGTGAGGCCCGGAATACCCGAGGGCTCACGGCCGTCCCGGAGGGCCCGGGCGAGGTCGGCCAGGGGACGTTCGCCCTCGCCCCGCACGGCAAAGTCGAAGTCGGCGTGATCCGCCAGGGTCGCCTCGGGCAGGGAGGAGAAGTGGTGCCCCCCGACGACGGTGGCGGCGCCGGGAGAGATCTCCTTGACGAGTGTGGCGGCCCGCTTTGCGTTGTCGAGCTCGCTCGTGAGGGAGCTGATGCCGGCCAGGACCGGCCGGATGCCGGATACGGCCTCCCGGAGTGCTCGGTCGGGATCGGCCTCCACGCGCAGGTCGAGAAGGGAGCAGGGAATGCCCTCTCGCTCGAGATAGCCGGCCAGGCAGAGGAGGTTGAGCGGGACTTCGACCCCGGGCTGGAAGATCCGCTGCCTGACGAACTCCCCCTGAGGCGGCTGGATGAGAAGGACCCCACCGGGCGCCACCGGGCCGGCGTCTCTGCCCGCGCCCGGTTTATTCCTCGCCTGTCTTTTCTTGTGCATCTTTGTGCTTTTTCTGGCAATGCAAATGTAGGGGCACGGCATGCCGTGCCCTTACACGATGAATCTGTTCCTGTTCTTCTCGCGTGCCCTTTTCCACAGGTACCGGAGCATCGCCCTGTAGTGGCGCAGGCGGTGCACGGAGAGGTACCGGTCATAGTCCCGGTCGATCAGGTCGTGGCGCACCACAGCGTCCGGAACGTAATAGATTTTCCACCCCCGCTGCTTCGCCCGGTAGCACCAGTCGATGTCCTCGCAGAACAGATAGAATCGCTCGTCGAGCTCCCCCACCTCCTCCAGCGTGGCCCGGCGCATCAGCAGGCAGGCGCCGAAGGCCCAGTCCACCTCCCTGGGGCTGTCATGGTCCCAGTCGGCCATGGTGTAGTCCCGAGCGGTCCGGCCCTCCCGGAGGAGGATCTTGAGCGGGCTACGCCGGACCAGAGTGGAGCGGACCGAAGGGAACCGCCGACAGGAGAGCTGGAGCCGCCCGTCCGGGTAGAGGAGCTTGGGCGCGCAGGCCCCGGCCTCCGGGGTCGCCTCCATGAAGGCGGCCATCCGGTCGATGGCGCCCTCGCCCACCGTAGTGTCGGGATTGAGCATCAGGAAATAAGGCGAGCGGGTCCGGCGTATGACGAGGTTGTTGTTCTCGGAAAAGCCCCTGGGCTTTTCGTTGACTATGATCTTCACCCACGGATAGCGCCCCTCGATGAGCTCCCGGCTTCCGTCGTCCGGCTTGTTGATCACGCACCAGATCTCGCTGCGCCGCTCCTTCGTCTCTTGACGGATCGAGTCGAAACAGCCGGTCAGGTGGCTGACGTGTCCGTGGCTCACAATAGCGATCGTCAGATCGGGTGGCGGTGCGCTCTCGGACTTATCGGTCATCGGAGCCCTTCATAAACGTTCAATGTCTCCCGTGCCGTTCTCTCCCAGGTGAACCGGGACGCCCGTTCCAGGCCCCGGGCCCGGAGGGACTCCCTCAGATTCGGATCGGTCATGGCACGAACGATCGCCTCGGCCATGGCCTCCTCATCCTGCGGGTCGAAGAGGAGGGCCGCATCTCCCAGCACCTCGGCCAGGGACGCGGCGTGGGAGGCGACGACGGGGGTGCCGCACGCCATGGCCTCCAAGGGAGGGAGCCCGAATCCCTCGTACAGGGAGGGAAAGACGAAGACCTCGGCCGCGCTGTACAGGGCCGGGAGATCCTCGTCCGGCACGGGCCCCGGGAGGATCACGTTATTGCCCAGGTCGGCCGAAGATACGGCGGTCTCCACCTCCTCATAGTTATATTTCCTGCTCCCCGCGATGACAAGAGGGATCGTCACGCCGGCCTCTTTCCTCGCCCGCCCATAGGCCCTGATCAGGCGGCCCAGGTTCTTCCGGGGCTGCATGCGGCCGGTGTTGAGCAGGAAACGTTCGGGCAGGCCGTACCGGTCCCGGACGAGCCCGAGCGCCCGGCCCCGGTCCACGGGCGCGAACATGGGCGCCGGGGCCAGGGGGATGACCGAGACCTTCGAGGGGCTCAGGCCCCAGCGTTCGATCATGTCCCGTCGCGAGTGCTCGGAGTCGGTGATGACCGCCCCGGCCCGGCGGGCCGAGGCCGGGATGAGGCGCGAGAAGACGAGGCGCTCCAAAAGCGTGAAGAGCTCCGGGTGGAGGACGAAAGAGATGTCGTGGATGGTCACCACTGAACGGGGAGGAGAGACGGGGGGGAGGAAGTACTGGACATGGAGGAGGTCATACCGGGAGCCGCGCAGCGCAAGGGGCAGAGAGAGGGGAAAACGAAGCCAGGGGGATGCCGGCCGGACCGGCCTGGCCGTGATCCGCCTGTTCGATCCCGCGATCGACTCCACAATTGACGCCGGGCAGGACGGGCCGGTGAGAAGGGTGTATTCATTGCGCTCGTCGATCCGTGCGAGCTCGCGCATGAGGTTGAAGAGATAGCGCTCATCCCCAGGGCGCCTGCCCCGGCCGAGGACATCGGCGTCGACGGCGATCTTCATTGGGGTGTGCTAACCGGTTTGAAACTGGAGTGAGGTCAGTTCTTCTTCGGGGATTCTGGCTGTTATTCCTAAAAATTCGACACCGACGACTCGTCCATCTTTGTCGAAGTCGAGGATGACACCCGGTCGAACTTCTTCTGAATCTACGATTGCACTCTCATCCAATCGAAGGTAAAGCGCATTGTCTTCCTTGTCGATTCTCAGCCTCATTCTTTGCCTCGCTCCACCCATTCGGTACTGATGGCTCGTTCTTCGAGCATCTTCTTGAAATGCTTCGTGAATTCCATCTGTTAGAGAATACACAAACATAAGGAGATGAGCAATAGGCAAGTAGGCAATCCTTCCTTGCAAGCCTACTGGAAAGACCTGTACGGTAGTAGTTAGAGAGGGTTCGACCGAAGGGCTACCCGAACGGATTTGCTTCGGGCAAGCCGGTGGATTATTTCAATCAAACCAAGGCGCAGGAGGCCGTGGATGCGGCAGCTCATCTCATCGAATTCTGTGAAGGCCATCTGGCTTGATCGGGATGCTGTACTGCGGGAGGTCACTGCTGCGGCCCGGCGCGCCTTGGCGGCTTTTGAAGAGATCAGGGAGGTGCGGCTCTTCGGCTCATTCGCGAGAGGAGAGCCCTCTTCTCTGAGCGACGTGGATCTCCTCGTCGTGGTGGATCGTGACGATACGGCCCAGGACCCAATAGAGAGGACTAAGCCCTACTTCTTATTCTTCTCGAATCACCTGGGCATCGCCGTGGATGTTCTCGTGGCGCCCTCCTCCCGGACTGAATCCCTCGAGCAGATTATTGGGCCGAGCAGGGTCATTGCCTCAACGAAGACTCTCTGAGGCGGTCTGAACGTAGGGGTAGTGCTTGCCCTGCCCGGGAAGGGCGCAGCAAGCAGCGCCCCTACTTGTAATGCGTTGAGTTTATGGACGCTTTCGGTGTTCTCGCCAACATGTCTGTGTCTTTGAGCGACTAAGCGCCTAATGCAAAAGGGCCGACCCGTGTGTCGGCCCTTTCGCGCTTGTCGTCGGATTTGTCGGCATCGACCGTATCGCCGGCCCTGCCGTTGAGAGCCCTGTCGACGTTCCCCCTAGTGCCGCTGACTACTCATCCTCATAAAGGCTGCCGGCCGCCCAGTCGTACCATCCTGAGGCGGTGCGCTCATTGCCCCCGCTGACGCTGGTATAGTTGTTGCTGGCCTCGTTGTTGCTGCCCCCGCTGACGCTGGAATAGCCTCCGCTGGCCTCATTATTCCAGCCCCCGCTGACGCTGGCTCCGGTGCCGCTGGCCGTGTTCATGTAGCCCCCGCTGACGCTGGCGGATGAGCCGCTGGCTGT
>CAZFWM010000291.1:0-9749 GCA_964522545.1 uncultured Thermodesulfobacteriota bacterium | reverse complement strand
CAAAAGACCGTTGGAAACCTGTAACCAGCGTCGTCCTAAAATAGCCACACCCAATACATATAGACAGGCATGGCAATTCTCGCCATCTCTTCTGTGACCTCGTTCTCTTCGCCCTCTTCCGTCATCTCCTCAGATCCGCGTCCTCCTCGGCGACCGCCGGAGTGCGGCCCATAAGAAAAACCGTCAAACCCAACAAGATCGAGCTCACGACAAATCGTTTCATTTCGGCTTCCTCCTTTTTCTGTTGAGACTGCAATGGATTTGGGTGGATTGTTGACTGGCCTCTTGATTTCACCGGGGGCTCGGTGCTGATATCGACTCTGCCCTTCTCAATCCATTTAACATCAATGAGGAAGCATTCGTGACATCCGACTATCTCGCACTTTGCCTAAATCGATGAAAATCAGTATTCTATTGAACAGGAGATAATTTCAATGTTGGACTCCGACGATAGGAAAATCGCAAAGATATTCAAGAGCCGCCTCATTCAAGCCGGCATTTCCATCCGGAAAGTAATTGTTTACGGAAGCCGGGCCCGGGGTAAGTGCGCGCCCGAAAGCGATCTTGATATTTGCCTCGTCATCGACACATTAGATGACGATATCGAGCGAACGATCAGCAGAATTGCCTGGGAGGTTGGATTCCAGTTCAACCGAATCATCACCACAATAGAATACACTCCCGAGCAGCTCAAAGATTCTCCCCTGCGAGCATCCCCATTTGTTCACGCCATTCAAAGAGAGGGAGTTTCCGTATGAAGAAGGAGGATCGTCAAGGATTCTTCGTGATGCATTCAACCAAAGGCAGAAGTCCGATTATAGCGAGCTTAGACCCACCTCGGAGGTGACTGCCCGAGAAGTGCTCGAACAGGCTCACGACTTCGTAGAAGAGATCCGGAGGAAAATGTTCATTAGGAGGGAGATTGTCATGGGAATCCGAAGATCCGGCAGGATATCCATTGTGTCGATAACCGTAGTGGTGGTTACGGCCGTCTTGCTTTGCTCTTTTTTAAGCGAGGCCTTCGAGACGGAAAGATTGGCGGAGTCAACAAAGACCCAGGGGTTGCGAGGAATAGGATTTGGCCCTGAAATCGACTTACAGCTCTTCCGACTGGACGATGGCACGGCCGAGATCTTCACTGGATCGAGGACGGGACGAGCAATCATAACGAATCGGTACGAGGTGGACCGGCAGTGTTCCCTCTCGACGATCTCCTTCTTCACAGGGGTGGCCTCGGCCGGGCAGGCGGCCGAGGTGGTTGTGTACGAGGATCCCACGGGATTTGCCGCGGGGCCGGACTGGTCGTTGGTGGTGGGGAGGCAGGCGGTTGTGGTGGTGGGCGGGTTCCAGCTGGTGGCGGTGGGGGGGCTGGTGGTGAACGAGTCGGACCTGGCCGGGAGCGCCTTCTTCGTGGGCTTGGCCGAGGGAGGCGAAGGGAGCTTCTCTCTGGGGATTGACCTGAGCGGGGAGGGGGCCGGTGCATCCTATCTGTCCGAGGACGGGGGCGTGAGTTTTGCGTCGCTCTCGGAGTGGCCCATCATCGAGGGGAACGCCATGATCCGGGCCTCCGAGGGGCCGGTGCTGATGGAAGCCTGGGACCGAATGTGGAGGCGGGCCGTGCTGCACCGGGCGATCGGCCGAGACGCGGACATAATGTTCCCACCCATGGGACGAGCAGCGGCCCCCGGGGGGTATGAGATCGAGCTCACCCCGCCGCGGGCCGGCGAGCAAGAGACGGCCCGGCTGGCGGACGTATTGATCAACGACCATATCCGGGCCACCAGTGGAAGCGGAAGCTGTTCGGGGTGCGACCCTGACTATCCTTCCTTCACTTTGGGCCCGCCGGACCTCTACGAGGACTACATCACCCTCGAGAACGACTCCAACGAATACATCCAGATGCCGATCGAGGTGAAGCTTTCAGACCTGGACCCGGTTCAGTTGGAGGCGTACAACCCGGACGGGGGCGGTGTGAGACCGCCGACAGCGTTTTGGGAGTACAGTCTCGCCAGGAACGACGGCACCGACTCCACGGACAACGTGCTCGGGCCCGGTGAGTGGATCACGCGAAAGTGGCGGATCAAAAATGACGGGGGCGAGGCTTTCAGCTTATGGGCGAATGTGTACGCTCAGGAGATACTACTGACAGTTTCGATGCTCCACTGTCAGGCCGTGAACAATCTGGTCGAAGATACCCTGACGTTGCCGGAATTCGACCCGTCCATGGGCACCCTGGTCGACGTGGACTTCTCGTTCGAGATGCTGGCAACACAGTATCTGTACATCGAAAACCAAGGGGTGATACCGACCTCTGATCTATGGATCGATTCCTACTTTTTCTCACGGTTCACTGTTCCCGGGCTCGGGACCGGGCCCGTGGATGTCGAGGCCGTTTCTAGCGTATCCGAGGTGGAGCTGGCCGAGTACGACGGGGTGACGGATTACGGCGGGGAGTCAGGGATCTCCTTCAATGGGATCTCGATGTATGACAGTGTAGATGAGGGCCCGCAGGATCTCGATCCCTACATTGGAACGGAGCTCTTCGAAGTGGATCTATCCGGGGGACTCGCCCGATACGAATCCGGACACGAAGGCTCCGAGCCTACCTGGAACAGCGAGCAATCCATCGGGGTGCAGGTGTGCGTCACATACACCTATGAGCCGGCAGCACACATCGTCGTGCCGACGCCCGACCATCCGACGATCCAGAGGGGTATCGACGATCTGGCCGAAGGCGGAACCATCGTGATCGAGCCGGGGACATACCACGAGACGCTGCGAATCGAGGGGAAGAGGGTCAACATCGTCGGGAGCGGAATCGATGGGAGGTCGGCGATCGAGATCGTCGGAACGGACCCAGAGGCCGCTACCATTACCTTCGGAGCGGCCGGTGGCGGGCAGGTCCGCAATCTGACGATATCCGGGGGCGCTTACGGCATCGCCGGCGAGAGTGGGCACGGCGAGGTCATGCCGGATGCCGTTTGCCTGCAGGATATGCTCATAGAGCAGACAGGGCGAGGTATATACGGCGACTTCACGATCCTCTCCAGTGATAATCTCGAGATTCGCGGCACGAGATGGAACGGCATGTCGATTCTAATAGTCGCCATTCTCAAACTCGCTGGTGTTACCATCTATGACACAGGCAACGTCGGGTGCTTGATCTACAATATGGATGATTCTTCCGGTCTTCTCCACGCTATCAGTGGCGAAATAAGTGGCAACCCCTCTGGAGGGATCGTGGTTATGGGCGGTGCTTTGCCCGTTATGATCTCGGGATGCCTAATACTCGACAATGGAATCGCGGGCATCTATCTTTTCGACTGTGGAAATGTGTTGGTTCTATCCAGCATGATCTGTTGCACATACCCAGCCCCGGGAGGTAATTATGGCGACGGGGTAATTAACTGGTCGTCGGATGCGGTGACGGTGCTCTATTCGACGATTTCATGGAATTCCAGGACAGGTATCTCCACATTCGGTTGCGATCCGGACGATCACAGCTGTTCAATGATCGGAAATGTGTTTCTTTGCAGTCATGTGTTTGATCTTGAAGCTTCGGCTCTCACCTCGCAGGGCGAGTTATGTCCATCGGGGGCTGAACTCGATAACTTAGGGGAAGTCTCCTGCAGCGGAGATTGTGGTCTCGAAGGGGGGGCGTGTGTGTTGGATTCTGCGGGCGGCCTAGCACCCCCCGGGCCAATAACCCCATAGAATAAGATCTGATTGCAGAGGGAAAACTTAGTGTGGGGCCGGTGATCATGACCCACTATTCCCGGAGCCGGCGGTTCTGAGAATGGGATATCCACCTGTAATCTGGAAAAAACGGATGTGTTGGAAATTCAAGGTTGCTGCAATCTGTACGTACTTTTGAACTATACAAAATAGTAAAGGCCAGTCGATCTTTCTCCCTGCCTCTTTGTCCGAAAAAAATTCAATTTTTTTAACAAATTTTAAAACAAGACTTGACAAATTTTTTACATCATACTATTAATGGACACACTTCGAGCCCGTCTAGCTCATGTCTACCGCCCACCTCCGATCGAGCTCTTCCAGACGGGCAAGGGGTCGATCTTTACCATTTCATCCCCCCGCCCCCGTACCCCCTCAGGAGGGCTTACTATGGAAAAGCCGGCCAGCCTCTCTCGCAGAATGGACAACCAGGACGCGCTGAAGGTCTTGCAGGACCTGCTCGCCAAAGCGGAGACCTCGATCAAAATCAAGCTCGGACGGAACGATCAGCGTTCCATCCGGAAGCTGATCGACCTCTTCAGCGTCCGTCCGGCCGTCGAGCTTCCTCGGGCCCTCAAAGTCCTCTGGCCCAATCGCTCACGAAAATCCGCCTCGAGCACCTTCCGGTCTTTCAAGGAGCGGATCAACCAACGTTTTAACGAGATGAATCGCCGGATCCGGCTCGAGCACCACAAGGACAACCGGCCCATTTCCGATAAGACAGTATGGATCGAACGGGTTCTCTCTGATGAAGAAGTCAGGGAACTGGAGCTGAGCAAGGAGGCTTCCGAGCTTGCAAAGAGATTCGAGCAGGAACAGAGGCTGGAGTACCACGACACTCCCCTGGAAGAGTATGTGGAACAGCAGGTGTCGGTCGAGCTCCCGATCGTAACGTTCCCTGAAGCGCTCGTCGATTTTGCCGAGCAGGTCGCGCCGGAGCACTGGGAAGGCCTGTCCGAAGATGAACAGGCCATGCTCGCCAACCTCGGCACCAAGCTCGAGCCCATCGTTCAGTTGCTGCCCTCGATTCCGGGCAAGGAGCCTCCCGTCGTAGGCTTCGAGTGCCTCGCCCTCGGACCGGGAGGTGAGTCCTTCGATCAGATCGTGAAGGCCATGCCCCGGGTCGATGGGGGCCTGCTTCGGGCCCTGATGGCATTGACGGAATTGAAGACGGCCGAGGCTCTGCGCTCGGACGCCCTGCAAAAAGGCATACGGGGAGCCCACCACCTGTTCTTCACTCTCAACCTCGACTCCTGCATGGCCTCTTCGGCCTATTTCGAAGAGTTCCTGGATCGATTCCAGCCTATCCTTCAGCAGAATGTGATCTTCGAGGTGAGCGAAGAGACTGTGGGGACAGGGGTCGATCGGGTAAAGACAAGCCAGGCTGCACACAAACTGCGTCTGGCGGTGGACGACCTGGAACTGTGGCAGCCCAAAGCACGTAAGGAGATTTCGCCTCTCGCGGAAATCTCCAAGATAGGGGCCTCGACCTTCCGTAAATTAATGGACGGAATCGGTGAAGATCCCCGCCGGGTCATCGAGACGATCCAACAGTACATGCTGTCCCACAAGCCGCTGGTGGTAGAGGGCCTGGAGGAGCATGAGGACATCCTCTTCCTCGAGCACTACTGGCCGCGCGACAAATGGCTCCCTCTCTACGCCCAGGGATACACGATAAAACCTGAGCAGCCCTGGGATGCATGGCTTGCGAACCTTCGCTACTTTGGTCTCCCCGGCGGGCAGATCCTTGTCAGTCCGTTCCTGGCCCAGGCCACCGGGCTGGTGCGCGAGTTTCTCACCGATGCGGAGCAGGAGAAGATCAAAAGGAGCTGGATGGGGCCGGTCTTCCGGCTCGAGCTGCCCGGGAGCGCCTTCGGCCGCAAAGACCCGCTCGTTCTCGGCATCGTCAGCGACCGGGTCATGCCGCAGACGATTCCCGCAGCCCAGCTCGAAGGCGCGGACTATGTGATCGTCCATGAGCGAGGCACATCGCTGCAGGCGGAACAGATCACTCTGGACCAGCTTCCCTCTCACCTGAGGGCGCTTCGAAACCTCCCCGGAGTGGGCAGAGGAGCCCTGGATCAGGCACCGCTGAGCGAGCAATACTCCTTTAGCCGATGGCTCCCCCAGGATGTAAAAAGACCGGCTCCGGCCGAGAATCACCTTGTGAGGGCCGATGTCGAGGAGCCCGCCAGGAACGGCGACATCGTGATTGCGGCGCGCAGGTTTCTCTTCGACTGGCTCACATCTCCCAGCGCGCCCCTGTGTACATTGCTCGGCGACTACGGCATGGGCAAGACGTTCTTGTGCCGGGTATTCACGAATGAAGTCCTAGAAAAGCGAAAGGCCGATCCCAATCTCCCCGTGCCGCTCTACCTCGACATGCGCAGCCTTCCTCCATGGAAGAGCGGACAGCTTCCGGGCCTGGAAGAGATGATCAAGGTCCTCTGCAACCAGGCCGGCTTCAAAGATGTCTCGGTCGAGGCCGTGCTCGCCGCGGTCCGCCTCGGGCATGTGGCCCTCATCTTCGACGGCTTTGATGAACAGGCCGCTCACCTGACCGACGGCGAGGCCACCGCGCTGATGAACGAGATCCGGCGGGCCGTGCCGCCAAAGGCCAAAGGCAAGATGCTTGTGGCCTGCCGCACCCACTACTTCGAAAACAGGCCTCACGAACGGGAGAAGGTCGCGGGCGGAGCCCTCTCCCGCACGCGGGAGGGAAGGGTCTCCTCCGATTTCCGCATCGTCTACATACAGCCCTTCGACGAGCTGCGCATTCGAAAGTACCTCGAAAGGCTCTTCCACGATAAGGCGGCCCAAATCTTCGATTTTCTCAACAGCATTCACGACCTGATGGACCTGGCGCACCGTCCTTATCTTCTCTTCCTCATCACGGAGCATCTGTCCGAGCTGGAGGCGCTGGCCGCACGCGGTGAGCCGGTCGGTGCCGCCGCCGTCTACCAGGCCGTCGTCGAGGAGTGGATGCGCCGCGATACGGGCAAACACGAGATACCGACCAATGTGAAGGTGGCCTTCATGGAAGAGTTGGCCCGGCGTCTGTGGGCCGACAATCGGAGGCAGATCCACTTCGAAGCCCTTCGCGGCTGGCTCCAGGAACAGATGAAGGCCAAACTCTCGGCAGTGACCCTGGAGGATTTCGGGCGAGCCGACGCGGATCTGCGTACGGCCACGTTCCTCGTTCGCGACCAGGACGGCCTTTATCGCTTTGCCCACACCTCCTTTCAGGAGTTCTTCCTTGCCAGGCAGATCGCCGCCGGTCTCTCGACGGAGCAGGCCGACGTCCTGACCCTGCCCCGGCTGCAACGCGAAGTGCTACTGTTTGTGATCGAGCTCTTGCACGGAAAGCGGTATCGAGCTGCGTCGGCTGCGATGACGATTCAGAGGGCGCTCGAAGATGCATACGTGCCTGAGATGAGTGAAAATGCCTTGTTGCTGGCACTCACATGGCGAAAGTCATGGCCCGACTCGGCGCCCGAGCCGTCCGGCTTTCAGCTCCAGGGAGCCCGCCTGGATGGCGTAGCTCTTTCCTGCCACGACCTCGAGAACGTGGATCTCTCCGGGGCCGATCTAAGGCGCGCCGACCTCACAAAGGCCAGGATTCGGGGGAGAATGAGGGAGACGAATCTCTATAAAGTCGAAGCCCCCGAAGCGGACCTGAAAGGGTGCGATCTGCGCGGCGCCGGGCTCAGCGGGGCCAATCTGGCGGGAGCCCGTCTGGTCAACGCTGACCTTCGCGGGGCCCGGGGCGTCTCTCTGTTCCTTCAGAGGGCGGACATGACCGGGGCGAGGCTCGACGGCGCGGAGCTCTCATGGGCGAGGATCGCCTGGGCCAGGCTCTCCAGTGAGCAGGCCCGGCAAGCCAGCTTTCACGAATGCTCGCTCCCGAGAGTGCTTCCCCGTCCGGACAGGCCGCTTCCCAAGACATTCGTCCCTGCCGTTCTCAGTGGTCACGGCGGCGGAGTCTGGAGTGTGCGGACCAGCCCGGACGGTAGGGCCATCATCAGCGGCAGCTCCGACAAGACGGTCAAAATCTGGGAGGCGGGCACCGGCCAGTGCGTGCGAACCCTCAAAGGCCATGCAGGCTGGGTCTTGAGCGTGAGCTGCAGCCCGGACGGCGGGGCCATCGTCAGCGGCAGCTCCGACAAGACGGCGAGAGCCTGGGAAGCGGCAACCGGCCGGTGCGTGTACACCCTCAAAGGCCACGACGGCGAGGTCCTGAGCGTGAGCTACAGCCCGGACGGCGGGACCATCGTCAGCGGCGGCTCCGACAAGACGGTCAAGGTTTGGGAGACCGGCTCCGGCCGTTGCGTGCGAACACTGCGCGGCCATGGCGGGGAGGTCTGGAGCGCAGCCTGCAGCCCGGACGGCGAGATCATCGCGAGCGGCAGCTCCGATCGAACCGTGCGGCTGTGGGAAGCAGGCTCCGCCCGGTGTGTGCGCACACTCGAAGGCCACGAGGGCGTGGTCCGATGCGTGGAGTTCAGCCCGGACGGCGGGACCATCGCGAGCGGCGGCTCCGACAATGTAATCAAGCTGTGGGAGGCCGACACGGGCCGATGCTTTCGTACACTCAAAGGCCACACGGGCTGGGTCTGGGGTGTCTGCTTCTGCCCTGACGGCAAGACCATCATCAGCGGGAGCTCCGACAATACGCTGAAGTTGTGGGAGGCGGACACGGGCCGGTGCGTGCGCACGCTCAAAGGCCACACGGGCTGGGTCTGGGGCGTCTGCTTCAGCCCCGACGGTAAGACTCTCATCAGTGGGAGCTCCGACAAGACCGTGAAGATCTGGGAGCCGGACACGGGTCGGCACATGGAGACGCTCGAAAGCCACGATGGTGCTGTCAGGAGCGTCGAGTTCAGCCCGGACGGCAGGGCCGTCGTCAGCGGCAGTGAAGATAATTCAGTGAAGGTGTACGAGGCCACGGGCCGCTGTCTTCGGAGATTCAAAGGACACGACGGCTGGGTCCGGTGCGTGGGCTTCAGCCCCAACGGCAGGGCCATCGCCAGTAGCGGCGACGACAATATAGTGAAGGTGTGGGAAACGGCCACCGGCCGCTGCCTCCGCACGCTCAAAGGCCATGAAGGCTGGGTCCGGAGCGTGGGTTTCAGCCCAGACGGCAGGTCCGTGGTCAGCGGCGGCGACGACAGGACGGTGAAAATATGGACGGTGGCCACGGGCCGTTGCCTCCGCACACTCGAGGGCCACGACGGCTGGGTCCGATGCGTGGGCTTCAGCCCCGACGGCAAGGCCATCGTCAGCGGCGGGGCCGACAGGACGCTGAAGGTGTGGAAAACCAGCACGGGCCGTTGCCTCCGCACGCTCAAAGGCCATGGCGGAGAGATCCTGTGCACGGGCTTCAGCCCCGACGGCAAGACCGTCGTCAGCGGCGGGGCCGACAAGGCGGTCAATATATGGAATGCCGTCTCGGGCCGGCATCTTCACGCCCTCAAAGGTCATGAGGGTGCGGTCCGGGGCGTAAGGTTCAGTCCGGACGGCGGGACGATCGTCACCGGAAGTTCCGACAATACGGTGAAATTGTGGGATGCGGGCACGGGTCGGTGCGTGCGCACCTTCAAGGGCCACGACGGCGAGGTCCTGAGCGTCGCTATAAGCCCTGACGGCGGCACCGTCGTCTCGGGCAGCTCCGACAAAACGCTGATTCTGTGGGATGCGGCCACGGGCCTACGGCTTGTCACCCTCTGGGGCTGGCACGACGATGAATGGTTCGTCATTGCGCCGGACAGGACCTACGATGCGTCTCCCGGAGGCATGCGTCGGCTCGGCTTCATACACGGCCAGTGCGTGTATCCCGCCGACGAGTTCCATTGGCTCCACAAGCCCGGGCTGCTCGATTCGATCCTTTCACGATAGAGTCCTTCGGGCGGACTTAGGCTCATTGGATTTTTTCAACGCAGAGTCGCAGAGACGCAGAGGTCTGTTTTTTCCTCGTTCCCAGGCTCTGATAATCATATAAAAGGCACCTCCAAAAGCAT
>CAZFWM010000290.1:0-9751 GCA_964522545.1 uncultured Thermodesulfobacteriota bacterium | reverse complement strand
GAAGGGTTCCTCCTCGACAGGCAACCATTGCCAGGTTGCCCTCTGCGTCTCTGCGCCTCTGCGTTGAAAAATATCAAACGAGTAAAAGTTTGCCCGAGGGGCGCTATGTGCACCCCCTCACCATGGCTCGTCCCCGGAGAAGTAGGCCTGGGGATCGCTGATCCACTGGTTCGGCTCCGTGGTCTCCGGATCGACGATCGGGATGATCAGCCGGGAGGGGTGCTCTGGGTCGTGGAAGATCTCGCTCTCGGAGGGGACGAGGGTCGGGAGGAGGTGGGGGAAGTCGGAGTTGACTATGTCGATGCGGATCTGGTGGCCTGCCCGGAACAGGTTGGAGGTGGGCCAGATCTCGATCACGTACTCGTAGAGCTCTCCATCTAGGGGCGGAACAGGGGCCCGATCCTCCGGGTAGGCGAAGGGGTCGTAGCCCGGTCGGGTCCAGTCGGGTCGGGCCGGGTCGGGCCGGTGCGATGCGGCGAGCCAGCCTGAGGTGATGTTTCGGGCGCGGCCGTCGGGGAAGACGTCGTTGAGGTTCACGATCCAGTGCACGTCGTCCTCCAGGGCCAGGGGCAGGGCCGGCCCGAGGTCGATGCCGATATCCGGGATCTCGGGCCCCTCGCAGGGCGGCTCGCCGAATTGGGTCCGAGCCCACAGCCTGATCACGATAGGGCCGGTCACCTCGATGTCTTGCTCCAGAGGGGCTGTGGAGAAGGTCAACGTCTGCAGCTCGTTCTCCCGCTCGTCCTCGGTGAAGGGGAGCCAGGAGGTGAATCCGACCATCCACCGACAAAAGGAGCGTGACTTCTCCCCGGCGAAGTTCGGCGGGCTGTGAGAAAGGTTCGTGGGCGCAGTCCCGGCCTCGCCGGCCCGGAGAAAGCCGACCTCTTCGGGCCAGAGGAGGCTCCCGTTGTTCAGGGATGGATTCTGGTCGTGGACCTGGCGCTCGCCGGAGAGATAGAGCGTTTCATACCGGACCCGCTCGAGGGGCCAGGCCCTCTCCTTTCGCCATTGGTCGGCCCCCATGACGTAGATGTTGACCGGGTAGCCGGGGTCGAGGATGTCGAAGTGCCCATAGAGGGGGTGCTCGTCCGCCTTGAGGTGCCAGTCGAACCACCGCTTGCGCAGTATGCGGCCCGGGAGGTCTCCGAGGAGGGCCCCGTCGACGTGGTACCAGGGACCGACCACGATCCGTTTGGGCGCCCCTCCCGAAGGGGCCCCGCCCGCCCTCTCCTCCATCGCCTTGACCATATAGGTGTGGTTCAGGAGGGTCCCCCGGGTGAAGATGCCGAACCAGCCTCCCGTGGCGAAGATCGGGAGGTCGGCCATCTCGCTCCAGTAGGTCATGGGGGAGCGCTCGTCGAAAAAGGCTTGGTCCGTGGTCATCTCGAGCCAATCGAAAAGCGTTGGAATCTGGCCGATGTGCTGCACCAGAGCCTTGAGGGCCGAAAGGGGGTCGGTGAAGAGCTGGGTCCCGGGAAGGACCGCGAGCCCGGCCGTGACGCCCCCCCAGAATGTGATGAACTCCAGGTCGAAGATCCCGCCCTGGTAAAAGATGTCCCGGTAGGCGTCGGCCATGGCGACCTCGGGGAAGATCGCCTTGAGGTGGGCCGGCCTGCGGGCCGCGGTCAGGTACTGGGCGATGCCCATGTAGCTGGGGCCGAACATCCCCACCTTCCCATTGCTCCAGGCCTGCCCCGGGATCCAGTGGTCGATGATCCAGACGAGGTCGTCGATCTCCTCGTCTGCGAAGCATGCCCACCGCCCCTCCGAGGAGCCGGTGCCGCGCACATCGACCAGGATCACCACATACCCCTGCGAGGCCAGCCGTTCGTATTCGGAATCCATCCAGGTCGAAAAGACCTCGCGGCGGTAGGCGATCGCCTGAAGAAGGGCGGGGAAACGCCCGTCGGCCCGGGGTCGTAGGACGTCGGCGTACAGGCGGGTCCGGGCCGGGTCGCCCCGGACGATGACCACGCCGGCCTCGTGCTCGACGGGATAGGGCTCGTCGAGGTCCATGTCCGGCAGGGGGATCTTCTCGTCCGGGGAGCGTACGCCGGCGCCATCCGTGCCGGACGAGGAATGGCAGGATGCAAGGAGGGCGGCCCCGCAGATGAGCAGGGAGATCAGGAGCAGACGGAGATGGCGATTTTTCCGGTTCCCTTTCATGGCCTGTTGGTGATGATCCCATGCTCGAGCACCCACCGGTAGGACTTCTCCAGAGACGCCCTCACGTCGGCCGGCTCGAGGCCGAGCTCCTCGATCGCCCTGGTGACATCGGCCCTCTGATGCTGGCATGCCATATAGGCCATATCCGCGGTGAGCATCGGCTCCCTGCCCGTAGCCATCCCGTAGAGCTCGCCCATGGCGCCGGCCGCCTTCACGGCCCACGGAGGGAGGGTGACGAGGGGAGGCCTTCGGCCGACGATCTCGCAGACCCAGGTGATGAGCTCCCGGTAGGTGGTGTAGGTGCTGCCCACGATGTAGCGCCGGCCCGGCCGGCCCCGCTCGACAACCCGGATGTGGCCCTCGGCCACGTCGTCGGCGTCCGAGATCGTTACCGAGCCGGGGTTTGCAAAGGGTATTGAATACCACCTCTTGGCGATATCGAACATCCGGGCGGCGCTGAGGTTTACGTCGCGCTCGCCGAAGATCAGGCCCGGATTGATGGAAAAGGTCCGGAACGAATCGGTGGAGGCGCCCAGCACGAGCTCCTCGGCCTCCCGCTTGGTGCTGTTGTAGACGAACCCGAAGGGCCTGTAATTGAAGGGAGAGTCTTCGTCGACCGTCTGCTGGCCCTCCTCGCAGTGCCCGACGGCGGACATGGTGGAGGTGATGACGAAGTTCCTGACGCCGGCCTTCCGGCTCGCTTCCAGGAGATCCCGGGTCCCCTGGACGTTTATCCGCTCGGCCTCCCGCCGCCGGCGGCGCCAGAACGTGATGAGCGCGGCCACGTGGTGGACGGTGGTGCAGCCTTTTGCCGCGTCCTCGAGGGACGGCCGGTCCGTGAGGTCTCCGTAGGCAGGCTCCCAGTCCAGATCGTCGATGCCGGCGGTCCTGGAGGTCCGCCGCAGAAGGACCCGGGGCTTTATCCCGCGATCGTTGAGGTGCTTGACGATGTTGGCGCCCACGCAGCCGGTCGCCCCGGTGACCAGGACGGTCTCCTTCATCTTTCTCCTTTGGCGATGAATGTGTTAAAGTCAGTTAAATGCACGACAAATACGATGGAGGGACGGTTTCCACGCCGTCCACGGTCCGGGTGGAACCGGACCCTCCATTTTTTATCAACTTGCAACTTCTCTGTCCATAGGAGATACCGGCGGGCATGGCCCGCTCTATGGTGGAAACATGAAAGCCTTATTCGTCACTGATCTACATGGTTGTACATGGAAGTACGACCGGCTATTGGAAGTCGCCCGGGCGTTTCAGGCCGATGTGGTGATCAACAGCGGCGACATGCTGCCCCATGGGAGGACTTTGTCCACCCAGGGTGAGTTCATCACCGACTACCTGGATGCCCACTTTGCGCAGTTCGACTCGGCCGGCATCTACTATCTCTGCTACCTGGGCAACGATGACCTGAGAATCTTCGATGCCCTCTTCGAAAGCACCTGTGACAAATACCCTTTCGTCAGCTGCCTGGCACAGCGAAAAATCGAAATCGGCGACTTCGAGTTCATCGGCCTGAACTGGGTAGTGGACTATCCGTTCCGCCTGAAAGACCGGGCCCGAATGGACACGAGGGATTATCTGTTCCAGAAACAGTACGGAACGGGCCTGCTCTCGAGGCCGGGCGGCCTGGTGGAGATCGAGGACTGGTTCTCTTTCGCGAAGACCCTTCCGACGATAGAAGATGAGATGAATCGACTGACACGCCCGAGGAACATGGACAGCGGCATCTACGTCATCCACATGCCGCCCCACAGGCTGGGGCTGGACGAATGCGGCCATGGGGAGAAGGTAGGATCCAGGGCGATTTACGATTTCCTGCTCGCTCACCAGCCGAGGCTCTCCCTTCACGGCCATATTCACGAATCCCCCGAGGTCAGCGGAAAGTGGTTCGCCATGCTCGGGAACACGCTCTGTATTCAGCCGGGGCAGCTCGATGCCCTCACCTACGTGACGATCGATCTGAGCACGATGGAGTTTGAAAGACGCCTGGAATTCGAGACATAGGGGGGGCTTCACGGGGGACACCCAGCGAAGTTGTTGACTGCGGCGTATGAAAATAATAGTCTTTGGGCAGGAATTTTTCGCCCTTCAGGCGTGCTTGTACTCATTCCCCTCGTTCCCAGGCTCCGCCTGGGAACGGAACGTGGGAGGCTCCGCCTCCTCTATTGGATTACAACAATCTTGCTAGCTTAACGGGGCAGAGCCCCTGTGGAATCTCGTTCCGAGGCAGAGCCTCGGAACGAGATTAAGCTCATCTTCTGGATCCCCGCTTCCGCGGGGATGACGTTGCGAACGGAGGTCCGCAGGTGAAGGAAACGACGATAACAGCCCTTGCCGCCCTTGTCGCTCTGACCGCGGCCTTCGGCTCGGCGTGCGCCGATCTCCCGGGGCCGGTGCACCATGGATCACTTCACGCGGCCGAGCCGGTCGACTACGATGTCGTGGTCATCGGCGGCGGCCTCGGCGGGCTGGCCGCGGGCGCGACCCTGGCAAAGGGGGGCCTCGAGGTCCTCCTGATGGAGCAGCACCACAAGGTCGGCGGGTGCGCTACATCCTTCAGCCGGGGCGAATACAATTTCGAGGCCTCCGTGCACGAGATCACCGGCGGCGGAGCGACCGAAAGCGACCTGAGCCGGATACTGAAGGACCTCGGCGTCCACGAAAAGGTGACCTTCCTGCCGGTCCCGGACTTCTACCGCTCCATATTCCCGGGCGTCGACTTCACGGTCCCTCAGGGGTGGGAAGCCTCGAAGCAGGCCTTCATCGAACGCTGGCCCGCCGAACGCGAGGGGATCGAGTCGTTCTACGACCTCTGCCTCAAGGTCCACAATCAGATGCGCTCCCTCTCGGGCCTGTACCGGACGCACGGATTCTCCCGAATCTGGGCATACCTCCAGGTCCCTTTCAAACAAGGCGCCTTTTTCAAGCACATGCGGCGCAACCTCCGGGAGGTACTAGACAAACACTTCACCAGCGAAGAGCTCAAGGCGGTCATGAGCCAGCTCTGGGTCTACTACGGCCCTCCCCCGAGAGACATGTGGGCTCCGGAGTTCATGGTCGCCAATGTCTCCTACCTCACCGAGGGGGCCTGGAATGTGAAGTCCAGCTCCCAGTCCCTCTCGGACGCGTACGCAGAGAGGATCCGCGAGCTGGGGGGGACGGTCCACACCGGAGAGCGTGCCGTACGGATCGAGATCGCAGAGAACCGGGCCGTTGCCGTGGAGACCGAGCACGGGGCACGTTACGCCTGCCGGTACGTGGTGAGTAACGCCAACCCCTACGCCACCTTCTTCGACATGATCGGCGAGGAGCACTTCCCCGCCCGCTTCGTCAGGACGTTCAAGGCCTACAAGCCGGCCAACTCGCTCTTAGGGGTCTACCTCGGCCTCGACGTCACGCCAGAGGAGCTCGGATTCACCGACTATGAGGCCTTTTACAACTCGAGCCTGGACGCGGTCGAGAATTATGAAAACATGATGGCGGGACGCTACGACCGTGCGGCCTGCACCGTGACCTGCTACAACAATCTCGGGGATCCCTGGTACCACAAGGAGGGGAAGGCCGTGGTCGTGCTCCACTCCTACGCGGACATCGACCTCTGGCCGACCGAGCGCGATGCCTACCAGGCTTACAAGAAGGAGGCAGCCCGACAGCTGATCGGGCTGGCCGAAAACGTCATCCCCGGCCTCTCCGGGCACATCGTGGTTCAGGAGGAGATCACCCCCCGATCCCTCGAGGCTTTCACGCTCAATTTCCGGGGAAGCCCTTACGGCCTCTACATGAGCCCGGACCAGTCACAGATCCTGATGGATCACAGAACGCCGATCGACAATCTCTATGTGGCCAACAATGCAACGGGAATACGGCACGGAATCAGCACGGCCCAGACGAACGGCTATCGCGCGGCCCAGGTCATCCTCGACCGGGAAGGGAGGGAATGATGAAGCGGATACGGACTCTGACGAAGGTGACGGGCCTCTTCTTCCTGCTCGTGCTGGCCGCAGGGCACGTGGCCGGGGAGCCGGCCGGGAACAAGGCGCCTCCCGCCCGGACGGCCGATCCCGCGGCGGCGCATCGCGAAGCCCCTCCGGTCGTGGAGATCGATGCGGTCACCTCGGCCACGACCCGGTACCTGCCGGTCCAGTTCAACCACCAGGGCCACGCCGAGCTATACGATATCCAGTGCAAAGGCTGCCACACCGAGGAGCCTCACGGGGACCTCCGGGTCTACTACCATCGCCTCTGCATCGGCTGCCACCTGGCCAGGCTGGGAGAAGATACGAAGGCCCCCCCGGACTGTTTCGTCTGCCACACGGAACGGCCTTGATTCTATCCCGTGCAGAGCTCCCCTGACGGGAGCTCTGCCTGAGTACGGAGGAACGGATGTCGATCTCCGACCCGGCCCGACGCGTGCTCCTCTCCCCCGCCCTAGCGATCACCCTGCTGGTCCTTGTCGCCCTCTCCGTGCGGCTCTACTTCGGCCTTCCCTACAAGATCCACCCCGACAGCACCTACTACATGCGGTACGCCCAGGAGATGGGCCAGGGCCGCTTTTCCGTTAAGCTGTGGGCCGGCGTCCCGGACCGGTTCAGCGAGCCCCTCTACCCCCTGTCGATCGCCGCGGTGCACGCCGCGGGATGCGATATCGAGATCGCGGCCTGGTCCATCTCGGTCGCAGCCGGCGCACTCCTCATCGCGCCTGTCTTCTTGCTCACCCGGCGGCTATACGGAGACGGGGCCGCATGGACCGCGGCGCTGCCCGCCGCCCTCTTCCCCCCGCTGATATCGTACTCGACCTTTCTCCTGACCGAGTCACCCTTCACGTTTCTCTTCTATGCCGCCGTGGCCCTGGGCTGGGCGGCCCGGAGGGGCGACCGGCCGCTTCTGCTGCTTGCGGCCGGAGTCGTCGCCGGAGCCGCCTATCAGACCCGGGTCATCGGCCTCAGCCTCCTGCCGGGGCTGGTTGCCTGGCCCCTGCTGCATCGAATCTTCATTTCGAAACAGGGGGCCCGCCGGGGCCTCGTCTGCTCCTTGCTGGTGGTGGCGGCCTTTGTCGCTGCCGCGGGTCCCTATTGGATCTACTCCAGGCACAAGATCGGAGAATGGTCGATCCTCGGGGGCCGTGCCGTGCTGAACAAAAAGGTGGAGCGCCCGGCTTCCTCAGGAGAGGGCGAGACAGGTGCCGTGGTGAGCCAGGCCCCGATCGATTTATCGAGGATCGACAGGACAGCGTCCGCGATGCGTCGGAACCTCGCGGCTCTCGCGGGGTTGTTTCCCACCCGTCCGCCGGCATTCATCATCCTGGCGGTCCTCGGTTTCCTGGCCGTCCGGTTCAGGGATCCGGAAGGCGTGTCCGGGGATCTTTATCTGCTCTGTCACTTTGCGTCCTTCGTGGCCGCCCTGAGCGTCTCTCATGCCGATTTCGGCACCCGCACCCTGCCCCGCTACATGATCCCACTCACCCCCCTGGTGCTCATATGGGCCGGCCGGGCCGCAGCGGATCTGCCCCGACGGATCATGAGCCTGATCGGCAGGTCCGAATCAAGAGGGCGCCGGTCGCTGGCGGTCTGCTCCTCGGGCCTCTTGGTCGGCCTCCTGGTTGCCTCCCTCTGGCCCGGCTTCGGCCGGCTCGACCGGTTCCGGGAAGAGATGAAGAGGGGCAGGGCCGCCTACATGAACAAAAAAGAGATGTGCCGCTGGCTCCGGGACCATGGCGGGGTCCCCGAGGAGCCGATCATCTTCGACCGCATGCCCCACTCGGCCCTCATCCTCGGCGGGTACCACCTTTTTCCGCCCGACCGCGTCGACGAGGACTTCCTGGAGCGCGCCCGATCCCTGGGGCCCGCCTATCTCATCCTGGACAGCTCTTCGATTGCGAACCTCCAGCCCTCGCTCCTCCCCTACTTCTCCGGAGAGCGGATCCCCCGGGGCCTGCGGCTGATCCACCAGAGATACCATCCCGCCAGGAGAAGGCTGTTCACCGTCTACCAGGTACTATCGTCTGAGGAGGAGTGGGATACTGCCGAAACGATCTATTTCGAGACGGACCGCTCGAAGTCGTCCGAGCACTTCCTTCAACTGGGCACTGACTTCCTGAAAAAGGGATTTCCGAACCAGGCGAAGCTCGCCTGTCTCGAGGCGCTGCGCACCGCCCCCCACTCCCCGTCAATTCACGCCGCTCTGGGGGAAACATACCTGATCAAGGGCCAGCCCTTTCTCGGAAGGCTGGCCGACAGGGCCGCCCTGGAAAAGTCACGGCACCACTATCTCGAGGCCCTGGACCTGGACCCGGCCAACACCCTTGCCCGTGAGACGGTCCGCAGGATCGAGGATGTTCTCCGTCGGCAATGATCGTTGCCCGGCACCTCGAGTTTTGGTATTATACGGCTTAGGAATACGAAGAAACATCCAACAGACAGGAGGCTCTGAAAATGAGAACTCTACGGATCCCAACCCTCTGCGTCGCCTCGATTGGTTTCATCCTCACCACGGCCGCTATTTCGTCGGCCGGGGAAGAGGCGATCGTCGTCTACGACTCCAGTCCTTCACTCCTCTGCTTTGCAAAGGAACGGATCACGCCCTTGCCGGAGACCGACCAGAGGCCGGCCTCGGATCTCTGGATCCGGGATCTGAAGACCGGCGACGAGACCTCCCTGGTCGAAGAGAAGTCGGTCGTGGATGCCAGGCTCTCCCCTGATGGAAGGTTCCTCGCCTTTCTGAAGGTCGGCGGGCAGTTCGACATTGTGAGCCTTCCTTCCCTGAGCCCGGCCGTGGATACCATCGAAGGGGTGGCATGTGATCTGGCCTGGTCCCCTTCGGGTTCATCCCTTGTGACGGCGAAGTTCGAGGAGGACGGGGTTGGGACCGATCTCGTGCTCGTCCGCGTGCCCGAGGGGCGTGTGACTCGCCTCACGGACCGGCCTGGAGTGGATGATCGCCCGGTCTGGTCTCCCGACGGAGACAAAATCCTCTTCGTGTCCGGCCGGAGCGGCCTGGCCTCCCTCTGGGTGATGAGCCCCGACGGCGGCAACGAAGCCCAGGTCACCAATAAAGGGTTGCGTGGGGGACTCGGGCGTGCGCCGGAGGGATTCGTACCTGTGCCGCTCAGGGCAAAGGACGTTTCGTGGGAGGAGAGCGACAGGATCACCTATCCCGGCGGTGACGGGATCTTAAGGCTCGACTTGAGCCTGGGCACGGCCGATAGGATCGAAAGGAGGAAGTGATGAAACGGTTCCCCATGATCGTTGCCACATGCCTGGTCGCGAGCCTCCTGATAGCTGGAAACGCCCGGGCGATCAACTATTTTTTTCCGGTAAAGGATGAACCGGTCTACCCCACGGGCTACTTCTACCACAGCGGCAATGACTGGAACTGCGGGACCTTCACCTGGTCGGGACACCAGGGGAGCGATTTCGGCATCGGCGGCTTCCCGCAGATGGACGTGGGTCGGATCGCCCAGGCCGCTGCGCCCGGCACCGTCGTCGAAGCACATGATGGGGAGTACGACCGGTGCACATCGGGCTCCTGCTCGCCGCCCAACGGCAACTACGTCAAGATCGAGCACGATGACGGAAAGAAGACT
>CAZFWM010000289.1:0-9759 GCA_964522545.1 uncultured Thermodesulfobacteriota bacterium | reverse complement strand
ACCCACTACATACAAGATGTTGTACCATGCTGAGTCAACCGGATAGGCAGTATGCGGATTATGGAATTTATCTTCCTTCCAGCGGTAACCGAATCCACGGTTGTATCGCTACAGGGAATACTAATACGGGTATTGTGGTTGGCCCCGGCAGCACAGTAAACGGAAATACCTGCTCGGGAAACGGTTTTCAGGGCATAGACGCGGATTCCGGCTGCACCTTGCTCGCAAACACGTGCGTGAGCAATGGAGAAGATGGTATTCTGGTCGACGGTTCTACGATAAAGAATAACACCGTTAGATTAAATGGCGATTATGGTATTCAACTTGCGGGGAATAGCCTCGTGGACGGGAACACGGCCTATGACAACACTACTGGGAATATCAGCTCCTGCCCTTCCTGCACCTTCGGCCTGAACCACGCGCCGACAAAAAAGGGCCCGTAAAAACCACAGCCTTGACACCCGCTTTTACCCAGCTCCCCGCACCGATCCGGTGCGGGGAGCTGTTCTTTAATCACATGGGAAATCCAATTTGTGGAATTGATCCGTCGGCCCATGAAGCACGTTGACATCCCGGTATTCCCGCTGTAGGGGCGGACCTGCGTGTCCGCCCTTCCGGGCACTCAAATGGAAGGGGCCGACACATAGGTCGGCCCCTTCTCCTCGTCCTTTGAGTCAGTTTGAATCAATAGATTAACAATCCTCTGCGTCTTTGCGCCTTTGCGTTAAAATTCTGGGAGCCAAAGCCCGCCCGGAGGACGATAAGTTCAAAAGACAAGATTTCTCCCTGCGGTCGAAATGACAGAGGCGGCCGAAAAAAAGGGAAAAAACTTGCTTGACATGGTGCGCCTTTTCTTGTAAATTATCCGATTCTAAATTGTGATATTTTTCTCGAATACGGCATGAGTCACCTAAAAAAGTAATAAATACAATAAACTTCATGTAACCGGAACAAAGGAGACGGCAAATTGGATCTCGAAAACATAACCAATGTCCTGAGGGAGAAGGGAATCCAGAAGGGGCAGGCCGAGGCCGACCGGATCGTTGAGGAGGCCAAAGAGAAGGCCGCCTCCATCCTCAAGGATGCAGAAGAGGAGAAGGCCGGGATCATCGAGGCGGCCAGGAAAGAGGGCGAGGACCTCGACAAGCAGTTCCAGTCCCAGATGAAGCTCACGGGGCGGGATTTCGTGCTCGGACTGCACAAAACCCTGGAAGAGACCCTGGCGCTCAAGCCCCTGCGCGACGCGGTCCGGGACGCCCTCTCTGAGTCGGATTTCATCAAAAAGCTCATCGGCTCCATGGTGGCCCAGTACGTGGAGGCGGATTCGCGGGGCCGCCACCGTGAGCTCACGATCTCCGTGCCCGAGGCGATGAAAGAGGAGCTCATGAAGGATCTGCTCGGCAGGATCCGTGAGCACCTCGAGCTCGCCCCCACCATCCAGGTGGGAGCCGGGGCCGAGGGATTCTCCTTCACCTTCGGAGAGGGAGGGGCCGTGGTCATAAACGCCGAGAGCATCATGGAGGCAGTGAAGCCCTTCGTCTCGCAGAAGTTCCACGAATTTTTGCAGGCTGGCTCGTAGCGGCTCCGGGAGGACGATCTTGGCCTACGAATATCTTCTCACCACGCTGCCGCCCCTTCCGGACGAGCCCGGCAGCCCCCTGCCCATCAGCGCCGGCGATCTCTGGGAGATCGTCAAGCTCGAAGAAGGGGACGTCTCGGAGATCTCGGAGTTCCTGCTTGCGAGCCTCGATATCCGGAACCTGGATTTTCTCGAGCGCGGCAAAGAGGGGGCTATCGAGGAGGCCATTACGTCCGCCGATGATCTCAAAGGCCGCAAGAACCTTCCCCACTGGATGAAACAGGAGCTCTCCGCCATCAAGGACCTGGACAGAACCTACCCGTTCGACAGGCTCTGGGAGGCCTATTTCGAGCAGTTCATGGCCTTTCTCGAGGAGCGGGGCGCCGAAGAGCTCCAGGAGTGGGTCCGCTGGGAGATCGGCCTGCGCAATGCCCTCGTGGCGCACCGGGCCAGAAAGATGGGGCTCCCGGCCGACGCCTACACCGTCGCCGAAGACCTCGGCATCAATCCGGTGGAGTACCACTCGATCTTCACCGAGCTCAAGGAGATAGAGACCGGGGACGACCCCTTCGCCGAGGACCGGTTCATCGCCTCGGTCATGCTACAGAGGCTCGCGGCGGCGACGCCGGAATATGCATTCGATTTAAACGAGATCATCGGGTATGTGATCAAGTTCATTATTCTCGCCAGGGTCTCCTACCTGGCGAAATGAGGAGGCTGAATTGAAAGATCTATTCCCAAAGTTCGACCGGGAGAGGGAGCTAAAGGAGGCGATGAGCTACGAGCGGTTCGGCCACATCGTCGACATCCAGGGCAACCTCTTCACCGCCGCGCTGCCCGAGGGCGAGGAGGAGGTCACCCAGAACGAGGCCTGTTTCCTCATCGTCGAATTCGAGGGCGAGAAGATCCCCCTGAAGTCCGAGGTGATCAAGGTCATCGCCAGTCGCGCTTCTTGCCAGTGTTTCGAGGACACCCTCGGCGCGCGGATCGGCGACGAGGTGAGATTCACGGGCTTACCGCTCTTCGCGGAGCTCGGACCGGGGCTCCTGGGAAACGTGACCGACGGACTGCAGAATCCGCTCTACCGCCTCTACGACAAGGCCGGCATCAAGCTGCAGCGAGGCGTCTATATCAGCACCCTCGATCGCGAGAAGACATGGGCCTGGACGCCCTCGGCCAAGCCGGGCGACAAGGTCAAGGCCGGCGACTGGCTCGGCTCGGTTCCCGAGGCGCACGTGACGCACCAGATCATGGTCCCCTTCGACTTCAGGGAGGAGTACGAGGTCGTCGAGGTCACGCCCGCCGGCGACTACAAGATCGAGGATCGGGTGGCGGTCATCAAAGACTCGAAGGGCAAGACCATCGACGTAACCATGGTCCAGTACTGGCCGATCAAGCAGCCGATGCACACCTTTTGCGGTGAGGATCCGCTCCTGACGAGGGAGGCGCCGAGAGAGCTCCTGCAGACCGGATTCCGCATCGTCGACGCGATCCTTCCGGTGGCCAAGGGCGGGACCTTCGCCATTCCCGGGCCCTTCGGCTCGGGCAAGACCGTCTTCCAGCAGACCGTTGCCCGCTACGGCAGGATCGAAATCATCATCATGGCGCTCTGTGGGGAGCGCGCCAACGAGGCGGTCGACACGCTCATCGAGTTTCCGCACCTCGAGGACCCGCAGAGGGGCGGAAAGCTCATCGACCGGACCTTCATCATCTGCAACACCTCGTCGATGCCGACCTCGGCCAGGGAGTCGTCGCTCTATCTGGCGATCACCGTGGGCGAGTACTACCGGCTCATGGGCTCCAACGTCCTCATTCTCGCCGACTCGACGTCGCGGTGGGCCCAGGCGCTTCGCGAGATGTCGGCGCGCCTCGAGGAGATCCCGGGCGAGGAGGCCTTCCCGGTCTACATCGCGCCCCTCATTGCGGCCATGTACGAACGCGCCGGCGTCTTCCGCCACCACAACGGCGCCCTCGGAAGCCTCACATTCGGCGGAACCGTCTCTCCGGCCGGCGGTAACCTCAACGAGCCGGTGAGCGAGGCGACCAAGGCGGTGGTCTGGACCTTCCTTGCACTGAGCCGCGAGCTCGGCTCCAGGCGTGTCTTTCCGGCCATCGACCCGCGGGTCGGCATGAGCTACACCGGCTACCTCGAGACGCTGGAACCCTACTTCAACGAGGCGATCAGCCCCGAGTGGATGAAAAAGATCAGGAAAGTGAAGCGCTTCATCGAGGAGGGGACCAAGGCGGCCGAGGACATCTCCCTCATGGGAGAGCGAAACGTCGACGACAACACCTTCCTCGACTACCTGAAGGGCAACCTCATTCGCGACGTCTTTCTCGTACAGAACTCCTTCAACATGGTCGACTGCTTCACCGACCTCGACCGGATGGACCAAACCCTGACGATGATCGAAAGGACTCTCGGCTTCACGCCCGATCTCTTCGAGGGAAAAGACAAGTCGAGGGACTTTTTCAACACTCTGACGAACATCCTCTATCAGAGAAACTTCGTGGAAATGGACGACAGCAAGTATGAGGAGTACGGTAAAGAAGCGAACGACATGATCGATTCATTAATTTCTGTCTGATCCGCTGGCGGATCTGACAGAAATTAATCAATGCGGCTTCGCCGCTGTTTGGCTAATGGAAAAAGGAAATAAACCATAATATAGGAGGTAGGAAAGTGCACAAGGAGTATCGGACCATCGCAGACATGGAACGGAGCTCCCTCATCTTCCATGCTCCGCCGGGATCGGTCTTCCTGGGTGAGATCATTCTCATCAAGCTCGAATCCGGGGAGACGCGGCGCGGTCGGATCACGCGGCTGCAGGGGGATCGGGTCTTCGCGGAAATCTTCGCCGGCACACGCGGCATGAGCACCGACGACGCGGTCGTGCCCCTGGGTCACCCGCTGGAGGCGATCTTTCACCCGGAAAACCTGCTCGGCAGGATCACCGATCCCTTCGGCACACCGCTGGACGGGAGGCCGCCGGTGGAGCAGGGCGAGAAGGTGCTGCTGGGCGGGCCCGCGATCAACCCGGCCGGCCGTGACATGCCCTCCGGGATGATTCACACGCAGGTCCCGGCCATCGATCTCTTCAACTCTCTCGTCACGGGCCAGAAGATCCCGATCTTCACGATCCCGGGCGAGCCCTCGAACCGGCTGATCGCCCGGATCGCCACCCAGGCCCAGGCGGACGTCATCATCGTCGCCCTCATGGGCGTGCGGTTCGACGAGTTCATCTATTTCAAGGAGTACTTCGAAGAGTCGGGCGCCATGGACAACGTCCGCCTCATCGTCAACACCGCGGCCGACCCGCTGGCGGCGAGGCTCGCCGTACCGGACCGGGCTCTGTCCGAGGCCGAGCAGTGGGCCTTCATGGGCAAGCGCGTCCTGGTGGCGCTCACCGACATGACCATGTTCGCCGAGGCGCTCAAGGTGCTCAACGTGGAGCAGGGGAACATCCCCTCCAAGGCGGGGTACCCGGGCTCCCTCTATACGGACCTGGCGAGGCGGTACGAGGTGGCCGCCGACCTCTCCACCGCCTGCAGCGGCTCCATCACGTTGATCGGCTGCACGACCATGCCCGGCGGCGACGTGACCAACCCGGTGCCGGACAACACCGGGTACATCACGGAGGGGCAGTTCTACCTCGTCAACTCCGTCATCGATCTGGCCGGCTCGCTGTCGCGGCTGAAACAGCTCGTCCAGGGCAAAGAGACGCGCGAGGATCACCCGGACCTGATGAACATCCTCGTCCGGGTGCGGGCCGAGGCCCAGTCAAGAAAAGAATCTTTCGGCAAGAAGACCGAGGACGACTACCGCTATTTCCGTTTCGCCGACGAATTCGACGAGCGACTGATGGATCTCAGTATCGCCATGCCCATCGACCAAGCCCTGGAGGTGGGTTGGGAGGTGCTGGCGAACCACTTCGAGGCCAGCGAGGTCCGCATCCGCCAGGAACTCATCGAGAAGTACGGGAAGTGGGAAAACTAGAGGAAGCGCAAAGAACCCGACATGAGCATGACATCGATAATCCCCGGACTCCGGTTCGGGTACAACAAGGTTTTCGTTAACGAGGCGGAGCGGAAGAAGAAGCTCTTCGAGGGCCTCATTCCGAAGCTCAAGTCCCGTAAGGGGCTCCTCTACCTAAGCGTCCAGGAATACGAGGAGCTGCTTGAGGAATACTCCAGGGGCCTCGACGAGGCGAGGCGTGCCGCGGAGTGGACCGACAGGGTCGGGGATTTCATCCCGTCCATGGAGCACGAGACGGTTACGGCCCGCAAGGTCGTCGCCGGCGTGGAGATCGACGCCTACCAGGAGGTGCGGTTCGATATCGCCCCATACAGCCTCTTCACCACGCCAGCCAGCACCGATGCGGCCATCGAGAGCCGAAAGGGGCTCACTGAGTTCGAGGAGAAGATCCGGGTCACGGAGATCGCCAAGGAGGTCCTGGTGGAGGAGTTCGAGGAGGTCTCCCGGCAGCTCGCGGTCTTCGAGGACAAGTTCGTTCCCTGGCTCGACGAGGCGATTCGGAAGGTCAAACTCACCCTCGGCGACGAGGAGGCCTTGCAGGCCGGTATTTCCGGCATGATCAAGAAGCGGCGCGAAGAGACCGTGATTGCAGTCTAAAACGGCACAGCCATAGCCAAATTATCTAAACACGGCATAACAAATATGAAATTGAGTCCTAAGTCGACAGTCATCAGTTCAGAGTTGGGAGTCACATGCTTCTCGCTCTCGACTGTCAACTGTTAACCGTAAACTCACTTGGCCCCTGACATTGAGCCAAACTTTGCGCAAGCCGCGTAAATGTTTAGATGAAAGGCTCTGACGAGGTAGAACATTGGCCATAGTCAAGATGAAGCATCTGGTGGTGGTGGGGCTCGCCGAGGAAGAGCAGGCCGTGACCCGGGATATCCAGGGGCTCGGGGTTCTCCATCCGGAGCCGGTGCAGCCCTCTGAGGGCGATGCGGACCTCCAGCAGGCCGAGCGCGCCGTCAGGGATCTGGAGACCGTGGTCTCCGGTCTGGCCGGCAGGAGCGCGGCCGGGGCCGCCGGAGAGGCGCCCGATACCGGGGAGGTCCTGGGCCTGCTCGACGAGGAGCGCTCGGCGGCCGATCAAGGCAAGTCTATGGAGCGACTGCTTCAGGAGTGGTGTGTCTGGGGCGAGTTCGATCCGGCGGACGTGGAGAGGCTTGCGGCCTACGAAGTGTACATTCAGCTCTGGAGCGGGGACAGGAAGTCCCTGGCCAGGCTCGAGGTTTCGGACCATGTCTGCGTGGAGGCGGTCGACGCCTCCGGCGGCCTGTTCGTGACGATCTCGGTGGGCGAAAAGATCGCCCTCGAGGGAGTCATGGAAGTGGGTCTCCCTGCGCGGAGCCTGAAAAAGGTCCGCAGCGAGATCGACGAGAGCGGGCAGCGGCTGGCCCGGGCCGAGGAAGGCCTGGATGCGGCTGCGGTCCACCTGCCGGCCTTCAAGGAACGCCTGGTCGAGGCCGAGAAGGAGCTCGCCTTTCAGAAGACCCTTGCCGAGGGGTACCTGGACGCGGACCTGTTCGGAGTGCAGGGGTGGGTCCCCGAGGACCGAACCGGACAGGTAGAGAAGGCCCTCGAGAAATCAGGCCATCCCCTGGCGATTCACCTGCGCGACCCGGGCGAAGAAGAGACGCCTCCCGTGCTCACCCGAAACGGTTGGCTCGCGAGGAGCCTGGAGCCGCTCCTCAAGATCCTCGGCCTTCCGGACTACAAGGGCCTGGACCCGTCGCTCTTCTTCGCACCCTGTATGCTCCTGTTCTTCGGCATCTGTCTGAGCGACGCAGGGTACGGCATCATCTTCTACGCGGTCGCCACCTGGGCGAGGCGCAAGTACGGGGCGAAGAATCCGCAGGTCGTGCCTCCCATGCTGATCTGCCAGCTCTTCGGCATCGCCACGATCCTGTGGGGGCTCATCACGGGCGGGATTTTCGGGATCCAGTTTTCGAGCTGGTATTGGGATCCGATCAACCTGAGCAATCCAGACAATGCCATGATCCTGTTCTACATATCGGTCGCCTGCGGGGTCGTCCACCTGACCATAGCCTATGTGCTGGCCATGGTCGTCAGCGAAGGGCTTCAGAGTCGCCTGGAGAACCTGGGCAAGGTCGCCGTCCTGTGGGGCGCCGTGCTGGCGGTCCTCATCACAAAGGATGTGCTGAACCTGAGCGGGGTGCTCTGGAAGGGAATCCTGGGATTCGGGATAGCGCTCATTCTCTTCTGGTCGAGCTCCGATAAAAATCCGCTCAAGCGGATCGGGCTCGGCGTGTGGAACATCTACGGCCTGTCGGGGCTTCTCGGTGACGTGATGTCTTATGCGCGTCTCTTCGGTCTGGGCATCGCCACCGGCGCCATCGCCACCGTGGTCAACGATCTTGCCATTCAGGCGGGAGGCGCCGTACCCGTCGTCGGCATCGTCATCACGGTGGTCATCATGCTCGTCGGCCACGGATTCAATTTCGCCATGGGGATCATCGGTGCAGTCGTCCACCCGGCCCGTCTGCACGCAGTGGAGGCATTTCCCAAATTCGTCATGCTTACGGGAACTCCCTATACACCATTAAAATAGCAGAGGAAACGAGAGGAGCGAGGAATGGAGAACGAGATCATTGGTTGGCTGGCTTATTATCTTGGAGTCGGTCTGGGCTTGAGCGGATCGGCCTGGGGCCTGAGTATAGCCTTCTCGGCCGCGCTGGCAACAGACCAGAAGCGCTTCTTCGGGGTCGTCCCCCTGGCGGTGCTCCCGTCTACGCAGGGGATCTACAGCCTGATCGGCGGGATTCTCAAGAAGCCCGACGTGGAGGCGAACCCGGCCGTGGGCGGAATTCTTCTTCTTGTAGGCCTGGCCTGCTTAATCAGCGGCATCTTCCAGGGTAAGGTCTGCGCGGCGGGCGTTCGGGCGATCAACGAGGAAAAGAACACACTGGGTAACGGCATCATCTCGGCCGCCATGCCTGAGACGTACGCCGTGTTCGCCTTTGTCTGCCTCTTCCTGCTCGCGTAAACGAACGCAGGTTCATGAACGAAAGGCCGGCCCCTGTGCCCGGGGCCGGCCTTATCATTCCTCCCAGAATTTCTCCGTCATTCCGCCACCCAACCAGGCGCCCAAGACAACAATATGACTGAGCCGCAAGCGAGTATTCTGATACCGATCTACAATGGCGAACGCACCCTCGAGCGTTGTCTGCAGCTCTGGCTTGCCCAGGACTGTGAGGACTACGAGCTGATGTTGGTGGATAACGGCTCGACAGATCGCAGCCTTACTATTGCGCACGATATACAGAAAAAGGCCCAAGTGGAATCACCCGGGGGACCGCGGGTCCGGCTGTTTTCGGAGAAGCGCCCGGGCCAGACTGCGGCCACGAACCGTGCGATCCGTGAGGCCCGGGGTGAGATGTTGGTGTTTTCAGCAGCCGATATGATCGTGGACGAGGCCTTCCTGCCCGGTCACCTCGCCGCCCACCGAAGGCACGCCCGCCCGGGAGAAATCGTGGCGGTGATCGGCCACATCGACTACCCGCAGGACTACATGAACAATCCCTTCATGAGCTGCGTGGTGGAGAAGACCCTATTTCAGTTCGGCTATCAGGTTATTGGTGATATTCTGAACGCCGATCCCCGCTGTCTGTATGCCCCGAATTTTTCCATCTCCGCCGGGTCGATGCATAGCGTTGGCCTGTTGGACGAATCATTCCCTTATGGCTGGCAGGACACGGACCTCGGTTTTCGGATCCGCAAGTCCGGAGGCCGTATCGTCTACGAGAAGGGACTGCAGGCCCTGCATGACCATCCGCTGGAATGGCGAAGCTTCAGCCTTCGGATGGAAAAGATGGGTGTGGATTGTCCGCGCATTCTCGACAAGCACCCTGAAGTCGGCAGTCGGTCCGAGTTGATCCGCGAGGTTCACGCACACTTTCTCGAGGCAGGGCGCCTGGTCTCTGCTGCAATGAGGATCGTGCTGTTCACAGAGGCCAATCCGGGCCATGAGCTGCCCGCCATTTCCGTCGAGGGACGGGATGACATCGACAGCCTGCAGGCCTCTTACGTGATTCTGCTGAAATACCATTTCTACAAGGGGGTCTACGAGGGGGGACGGAAGCTCTGGGGATTGGACTGCTGGGACGCCCCGATGTAAGGATTAAAC
>CAZFWM010000288.1:0-9770 GCA_964522545.1 uncultured Thermodesulfobacteriota bacterium | reverse complement strand
GGGCCATGTGGGCCAGGAAACGGTCCGCGGCCAGCACGACGGGAATGAGCAGGACGATTCCTTTTCCCCGTCTCCCTCTTCCGTAACCGATGACAAGAAGGCCGCCAAAGATGAGGGCCAGGAGGGTGCAGCGCCGCGAGGTCTCCCGAAGGGCCGCGATCTTATGGGGGAGCACCTCCAATGCGGCGTCGGGTGAGATCCCGGTGACCTCCGCTATCGAGGCGCCCACCCGACCGGGGCTCCATGAGCAGACCCCCCAGAGACACGCCCCGAAGAGGGCAACGGCCAGAAGGGCCGCAAGGGCGGTCCGGCGCGCCCCGCCCTCTCCGTTGACCACAGCGTGGAGGCCGGCCGTGGCGGCGGCTATGGCCGCGGCGGACCAGATGAAAAAGAGCTTGCATGGGTAGCGGAATCCGGGCAACAGAAACCCGGACTCCTTTAGCCAATCGACCGCCCCCGGAATCGTACCGACAGAGGCGGCGGCGAGGACGACAACGCCCGCGCCGGCAGCCAGGAGACGCCTCCGCCGGCCCAGGCCGACCCACCATGCCGCGAGCAAAGGGAGGAAGACGCAGCCATGGTAGAGGCTGAGAAAATAGGGAAAAGAGAATTCCGAGCCGGGATACCCTGAATCGATCAAGCCCTTCTGTCCGAAGAATCCATCCGGGTCGACATAGTCCCTGGGAAGGAGGAGGTTGTACAGGGCGATCGGATTCAGGGAGAACCCAAGCGTGCCTTCTACCTCCATGCCGGAAAGCCGGGAGGTCCTGCTCATGAAATCGGCCGTCGGCAGAATCTGAACGGATGCCAAGGCACAGCTTATGACAAAGGGAAGGAGTAGCCCTGTGAAGAGCTCCCTTGCCAGTCTCCGCCCCCTCCCCTGTCCGCTCGTCCAGGCCGCATAGAAGGCCAGAAGCACAAGCTCCATCAGAACGATCTCCGGCCCCCCGGCCAGGAGCTGGAGGGTGAAGATCCCTACCAGGGCGATCCACCAGCGACGCGTCCGTTTGCCGCCGCCCAGGAGAGCGGCAAAGCAGAGCAGGGACCACGGGGCCCAGACCGCGGCCTGGAGGAAGTTGAGGAGGTTCAGCATGGAGATCGTCGTACCCCCGAAGGCAAAGAGGATGGCGGCGCACAACGCGGTCCGGCGGCACCCGAGCAGACGCAACGCGGCCAGGTAGGCCCCCAGGGCCGCGGCAAAGAGGTGGAAGGCCAGAAAGAGGTTGTAGCTATGGGGAAAGGGGACGAGGAGGAAGATCAGCGTCGGGGGGTAGAGGAGAGCGGGCTGCCACGTCTCGAAGAAGGGGATGCCGAGAGAAAATTCGGGTTGCCAAAACGGAAAGGTTCCGGCCTGCAGGGCCCGGGCGACCGATGCCTTCATGGGGAGGAAGAAGAAGGGATGGTCCCGGAAAAAGTATATCTTCCCTGCAAAAAGGAGCGGGGCAAGGAAGACGATTACACAGACGGCGAGGACCGCGGGCCCGGCCGCCCGGATAGAGGCACCACTTTTATTTGTCGACTCGCTCGGATCCATGTTCCGGAACCCGGGCTAGTCGCCCTTCCCTGGCTCGATGGACGGCGAAGAGGAAGATTGCGTTTTCAGGTGCGCGGCGATCTCCTCTGCCTCCGCGAGGTAGGCAAAGCCGAAGGCGAGATTCTTCAGGGTTGCCAGGTGAAGTTCCTCATCCGCCGTGGCCGTGCCGTCGATCAGGAAGAAGATCCGGTAGTCCCGCACAAAGGCATCGCGCGCTGTTGTCTCGCAGCAGAGGTTGGTCATCACCCCTCCGATGATCAGGTCCTCCACCCCCATCGCGCGGAGGCGGCGATCCAGGTCAGTCCCGTAGAAGCCGCTGTATCGCTTCTTCGAGATGATCGGTTCCGAGACACCCGGGGCCAGCTCATCGATGATCTCGGCCTCCGGGCTTCCGGCCATGATGAGCTCGCCCCACCATTGGCCGAGCATGCCCCCATCCTTCGCCGGGTCCTCGTGGCCGTGCTGGGTGTAGATGACGAGAATCCCGCACGCCCTGCAGCAGGCAATGAGGGAGCCGAGGGGCTTTATGATACTGCGCGCCATTCCGGCAAAATAGCGCTGCATGTCTATGACGAGCAGGGCCGAGCGCTCCGGGTCGGGCATGGCTCGCCGCACGTGATACGGCCGAATCGCCTCGATCAAGGCCTGGATGTCCGTTCCGCTCATCCCCTTCTCTCCGAAGATCCCCTTCTCTCCGTAGATCTCCTTCTCTCCGTAGATCCCTGTCTCCTCTATCGATCCGAGTGGAGTGTATCGTCGGTGCGAAAGGCCTGTCAAGAAAAGCAGGGGCCTTGATCCCCGATCCCTGCTCCCTTTGACAACCCGAACCGAATTCGCTAGGAATTGTAGCACCCTTCGAATCACACGGTATAAGAAGAAAGGCGACGTCATGAGAAAGGACGGCCGGCAGCCCGAGGACCTGCGCGAGGTCCGGGTTCACCGAAACTACACCCGCCACCCGGAGGGCTCCGTCCTCTTCGAGATGGGCGAGACCCGGGTGCTCTGTACCGCTTCCGTAGAGAACAGGGTGCCCCCATTCCGGAAGGACACGGGCCTCGGCTGGGTCACTGCGGAGTACGCCATGCTTCCCCGGGCCACCGCGGGGAGGGTCAGCCGCGACGCGGCCCGGGGTGCCCGCTCCCTGGAAATCCAGCGATTGATCGGCCGGTCCCTCCGGGCGGTGACCGACTTCTCCTCCTTCGGCGAGCGCACGATCTACCTCGACTGCGACGTGATCCAGGCGGACGGCGGTACCCGGACCGCGGCCACATGCGGGGCCTTCATCGCCCTTGCCGATGCCTTCGAGAAACTCGCCGAGAAAGAGAGGCTCAGGACCTTCCCGCTGAGCGACTATGTGGCGGCCGTGAGCGTGGGGATCGTGAAGGGTGAGATCATCCTCGACCTCAACTATGAGGAGGACTACAGGGCCGATGTCGATATGAACTTCGTCATGACCGGCGGGGGCAAATTCATCGAGGTACAGGGCACGGCCGAGGGGACGCCCTTCTCCAGGGATGAGATGAACCGGATGGCAGAGCTTGCCGACCAGGGCATCCGGAAGATCATAGGCATCCAGCGCAACGCCCTCGGCCCGGACCACACAATCAACAAGGGAATTACCCAATGACCGAGATCGTTCTGGCAACTCGCAATCGCGGCAAACTCAGGGAGATCCGCGCGATCCTGAGCCGCTTCGATGTGCGCCTGAGACCCCTCGACGACTTTCCCCAGGTCCCTGAAATCGTAGAGGACGGGACCACCTTTCTCGAGAATGTCCAAAAAAAGGCACGGACCGCTGCACGGATGACCGGAACGACAACCATCGCGGACGATTCCGGCCTCGTGGTGGAGGCCCTCGGCGGCCGGCCCGGGGTCTTTTCTTCGCGCTATGCCGGCCCGGGCGCAACGGACGCCGACCGGGCGGCCAAGCTGCTCGAGGAGATGCGCGACGTGCCCGAGGACGAGCGCGGGGCCGCCTTCCACTGCTTGATCGGTATCGTGGCGCCCGACGGCCGGGAGGAATATGTAGAGGGTCGATGCCGGGGATTGATAACATTCGAGCCCCACGGCTCCGGGGGATTCGGGTTCGACCCGGTCTTCTTTTACCCACCCTACGGCAAGACCTTTGCCGAGCTCGATCCATCCATAAAGAACCGCGTCAGCCATCGGGCTCTGGCCCTGACCAAGCTGGAAGCGATTCTGCCGGGCTACCTGGTAGACCGCAGAGAGAAAAAATGCTAATGATAAGGTATTCGGTCTGTTAGAAAGAGCGGGGCGTAGCGCAGCCTGGTCAGCGCACCTGCCTTGGGCGCAGGACGTCGGAGGTTCAAATCCTCTCGCCCCGACCAGATAGCTTCCTGCCGCGATTCCAGCAAACGAGATATTCCGCCTCTGCAACAGAGAGAGAGAATTATCCGATATGAGCCTGCTCCTCCTCATTGCAGCCTTCATCCTCTTTCCAGGCGCCGCCTTCGGGGAGATCACCTATGATCGCGAATATCAGCCCCCGATACGGGACTGGACCCTCCGGCACTACACCGGCGCGACCTTCTATGTGGATGACGACACCTGTCCGGAGGAAGGGAATGGGACGTACGAGGACCCGTACTGTGCCATACAGGATGGGATCGATGCGGCGGGCCTCTCCGGCGATCTCGTCATCGTGGCTGCGGGCACCTATGTGGAGAACCTCCATATCGACTACAAGGGAATCCAGATTCAGAGTGAGGCCGGGCCCGAGTTGACGATCATCGACGGGGGGCTGATCGGAACGGTCATAGCATTCGAGGGCAATGCATCAAGTGGGTCTCTGATCGATGGATTTACACTTCAATATGGGTTCACGGCCGGGGAAGGAGGGGCGATCTTCTGCGACTTACACGCCGACCCAACGATCATGAACTGTACGATCACGTACAATTTTGCCTCCGATGGCGGGGGGCTTCGCTGTCAGAGAAACAGCTCCCCCAAGATCATAGACAGCATCTTTTCGGAAAATACCGCCACCATTCTCGGCGGCGCGATCAGCTGCTACAAGGACAGTCACGCAAAAGTCACCAACTGCATCATCACTGACAATACTGCCATGCTTGGAGGAGGAATCACCTGCACAATGTCCAGCAGACCCAAGATCACCCACACAACGATCACGTCCAACATGGCATTCGATCGCGGTGGAGGGCTGGCCAGCTATATGCAGGCCGATGCCGTGATCACGAACTCCGTCTTATGGAACAATACCGCTCCCCTTGGATCGCAGCTCTTTCCGGAATACAGCGATCCGGACGTCCTCTATTCGGACATCCAGGGGGGATGGGAGGGGGAAGGGAACATCGACGAGGACCCCCTTTTCCTCGGCACAGCGGATCATCACCTCTCAGAGGGATCGCCCTGTATCGATACAGGAACGAACGCAGAGATCTATACCGATATGGACGGCGACACTAGGCCTCTCCTGGCCGGCTTCGACATGGGAGCCGATGAGTACACCGGGAGCTGCTGGGACCTTGACGGAGATGGCTACCTGGACGTCCAGTGCGGCGAAATCGACTGCAACGATGCCGATCCCCTCGTCAACCCGGGAGCATTGGAGGTCCAGGACGATGGATTCGACAATGACTGTGATGGTTTCACGGATGAACCCGCATACGGCGATATTGCCCCCTTGGGAGAGAGAGACGAGAGAACGATTGCGCCGGATACCGCACTGATGACAAACGGCATCCTCCACAAGTTCCTACTGACTCTTGATGACACGGAGCTTCTCGATGTTGCCCCCTTCGTGATCTGTGACGAGTCGAGCTTTCCGGTCCTGATCTCCCCGGCGCCGGACAGCGCCTTGAACTCAATGGACATTGCAGTTATCCTCCAGGCCGCATCGGGATACGTAAACCTGGTCCCATACTGCCCGGAATAAGTGGTCCCATTGAGCCGTCCCTTACTACCCGACCTCTGGAGCATCATTTGCATCCCTTGCAAGAAGACATCATACTTCGAGAAGCCCGCCCCACGGACAATGAGGCCCTGATCGAACTCACACGCGCCTCGCCCATGATAACCCGGGTAGGAGCCGTCTATGTCGATCGATCCCCGGATTTCTTCGCCCTGAATCGCGCACGGGGAGACACTCGAACCATCGTGGCCGAACTGGAGGGGAGGCCGGTCGGTTATGCCTGTTATGTGGTCAGAGAGACCCGGGTGGACGGACAGACGAGGCGTGTGGCCAGCGCCCAGGACTTCCGGGTCGATCCGATCCTGCGACGCCGCAAGGTCGGATCGAGGATCTGGGGCGAGCTCCACCGACGCGCGGCTGAGGACGGCTGCGATTACATTTACTGGATGGTGGCCCTGGGCAACCGACAGATGGCCCCCTTTTCGATGGGCGGTCCGGGCTGGCCCCCTATGCTTTCAGGCGGCCGGTTCTACACCTTCGCCCTGCGCCCCTTCCGAAATCCTCCTCGACCGAGGTATCAGATCGAGCCGGCGC
Source organism: uncultured Thermodesulfobacteriota bacterium (assembly GCA_964522545.1). Classification (GTDB taxonomy): domain Bacteria; phylum Desulfobacterota; class DSWW01; order CAZFWM01; family CAZFWM01; genus CAZFWM01. The sequence continues at coordinate 3,750 of CAZFWM010000288.1, read as the reverse complement.
GCGAAGAAGACATCCCTGAAATCGTCGAGATCATAAATTCCCAATACGGCGACCACAACTTTGCCCCCTACTACACGCCGGAAACCTTCAGCACCATGCTATCGTCGAGCGTGGGCTACGACATGGGGGACCTGATCGTGGCCCGGGACCGGGGTAAGATCGTCGCCGTGCTCGGCGTGTGGGAGCAGAGCCGGGCAAAAGCGCTCATCTTGCCCAAGATCCACCCGGTACTCTCGCTCCTGTTCAGATTCACGGGCCTGCTCCTCTGTCTGCTCCGCCTCCCGATGAAGATCCCCCGGAGCGGAGAAGCGATGTCGAGCCTCTGTGTACACCACGCTGCGGCCAGGGAGGGGAGCGGGAAAGCCTTCCGCGATCTCGTGCGTTGGGTAATGGCCCATACCCTAAGAAAATCCGGAAGGAGCCCCATCATCTTTGCCGCAGCCCACGAGCGGGACCTCCGGTTCTGGCGGGGATCCATTATGGGACTGGGTTCAAAATTCATCATCTATTACACTTCCTTCAAGCCCGCAAGCCAGGGTGAGGAAGAGGCCCTCTCCAGCCGCCCCTTCTATGACGACTTCTCTTTGTCATAATGCGGCATAACGGTAACCAAATCAGCTAATCATGGCATTGTAAATACGAAATTGTGTCCATAGTCGACAGTCAACAGTTGGAGCATCATTTGCATCATTCGCAAGAAGACATCATACTTCGAGACGCTCGCCCCTCGGACAACGAGATCCTGATCGAACTAACCCGCTCCTCTCCCATGATTAGTCGGATGGGCTCTGTTTATATAGATCGGTCTCCGGACTTCTTCGCCCTGAACCGGGCACGGGGTGACACGCGGACCATCGTGGTCGAATTGGAAGGGCGGCCGGTGGGCTATGCCTGTTATGCGGTCCGAGACGCTCTCGTGGCCGGCAGGCCGAGGCGAGTGGCCAGTGCCCATGACTTCCGGGTCGATCCGTCAATGCGCCGCCACAAGATCGGATCGAAGATCGTGGCCGAGCTCTTTCGGCGCGTTGTCGCGGAGGGCTGCGACCACCTCTACGGGATGTTGGCCCGGGGAAACGACCAGGCGACCCCCTTCACATTGGGAGGGCCGGGGTGGCCTCACTTCACTTCAGGCGGCTTGCTCTACAACTTTACTCTCCGGCCCCGTCGTCGATTTCCCCGGTCAAAGTACAGGATCGGCCCGGCCTGCGAAGAGGACATCCCCGAGATCGTGGAGATCTTCAACGCCCACTACCGGAATCACAACTTTGCCCCCATCTATACGCCGGAGACATTTCGCACCATGCTTTCGTCCTGCGTGGATTATGATATCGGGGACCTGTTCGTGGCCAGGCACAAGGGCAGGATACTCGCCGTACTGGGCGTATGGGATCAGAAGCGGACGAAGTCGATCGTCCTGCTCAGGCTCCACCCCATGCTATCCTTTCTGTTTGCGCTTTTTCGCGCCGTAACGAGGCTCCTTCGCCTCTCCATGAAGGCGCCCAGGAATGGAGAGCCGCTATCGAGCCTCTATGTCCGCCACTCTGCGGTCAGGGAGGGAGGAGAGGAAGCTTTTCGCGACCTCGTGCGCTGGACCGCGGCCTACACGAGAAACCGCCTGGGCCGAATGCGCCTCATCTTCGCTACGGCCCATGAGCGTGATCTCCGGCTCTGGCGCAGCTCCAAGTTGGGGCGGGGCTCAAAGTTCCTCCTCTACTACCATTCCTACAGGCCCACAGTGAGCGAGAGAGACATAGAGGCCCTCTCCAACCACCCCTTCTACGACGACTTCTCGCTGTCGTGATGCGGCAGAGCCGCAAGCTTTCAGCTGTTAGCCTTCAGCTGTCAGCCCCTCCAACCCTCGCCCCATAGTAACAGAAACGTAGGGGAGGGGTTTATCCCCTCCCGCGGGTGGGCGTAAACACATTAGAGTATAAATGCGCACGTGTACTGAGTCAGACTGGCTCAGGCAACCATCTGCCCTTCGCCTCCTTCATCCGCCCCGGCCGGGAGGAGGACGAACCGGTTGTAGAGGATCAGGCAGACCGCAGTGAACACCCCGATCGCGGCGAAGAGCAGCCACATCAGATCGGGCCGGCCCATGTCGCGGGCCAGCTTTCCGTAGGCCTGACCCGAAAGAATCCCGCCGAAGAGATTCCCCAGGGCGATGGTCACGAAGTAGTAGCCCATGTACATGGCAACCTTGTCCGGCGGGGCGATGCGGCCGATGTACTCCTGGCTCTTGGGGCTGGCCGCCATCTCGCCGATGGCGAAGACCACGATGGCCGGCACGATGACCCAGCCCACGGGCGAGATGATCGTCATGGCGATCCCGACGGATGCGAGCAGGGTCCCCACGATCATTGTGGTGAAGTGGGCGAAGCGGGCCATGACCGTGGAGACCAGGACCTGGAACACGATGATGGCGCCCGCGTCGATGTTGATGAGGTACTCGGGGTTGATCTGGTAGCCCTCGGCCATGAGCCCTTCGAACCGGGCGGCCAGACCGGTCAGCCCGATCCCGCCGGAGGCTGAGGCGAGGGAGCGCAGGATGTCGTGGGTGTCGACGAAGTCGCGGATGTACTCCGGCATGGTCATGAAAATCTGCATGAACATCGTCCAGAAGCCGGAGAGGACGAGGAGGAACAGGGCGAAGCGCCAGTCCCCGAGCCGCATGGGGGCCAGGAGGCCGCCCCGCTCTGTTCCGGAGCGACGGAGAAACAGGAAGTCCACGGCCAGGTTGAAACCGATCCAGACCAGGGCGACCAGGCCGGCCGCGCCGAAGGTGAGCCACCCCTGGCCCGCCACCATGAGGAGCAGCAGGGTCACCACCACGGTGAGGAAGAAGCGGCCGTTCCCCAGGACCTCCACCAGATCGGCCAGGACCTTGCGAAGGCTCCGGGCCCGGCCCGAGTCCGATTCCGTGGTCGGTTCCTTGTAGAAGAATATGACCCAGAGGAAGTTGATCCCGATCCAGACGGACGACATGGTGAATACGAGCTTCCAGCTCCACCCTCGCACGATGCCGGCCACGATGGGCCCCACGAACCCGCCGATGTTCACCATCATGTAGAAGATCCCGAATCCGACCGTGGAGGTCTCCTCCGTGGTGGTCCTGGCGATGGTGCCCACCACGACCGGCTTGAAGATGGCGGCCCCCAGGGCCACCAGCAGGAAGACCGCGAAGAAGCCGTGATAGGTGGTGAACTGTCCCAGCAGATAGTAGGCGGGCGTCATGACGGCGAAGGCCACCATGAAGGTCCGCCTGTATCCGTAGCGATCGGCGAGCGCCCCGGTGAGCACCGGAAGCAGGTAAAGGATGAAAGTGACCACCCCCTGGAGGACGCCACGCTGCTCGGAGGTGAAACCCAGCGCCCCCTCTGAAACGCTCCCGGTTATGTAGAGAGAGGAGACCGTGAAAAAGCCGTACCAGGCCATGCGCTCGAAGATCTCCATCGTGTTGGCCACCCAAAAAGTCTTTGGGAATTTCTTGAAGACGCTCATAACACCCCCATGAATAGTCCTTCTGGTGATCTCTTGCTCTCAGAATTTTTTAACGCAGAGTCGCAGAGACGCAGAGGACTGTTTATAAAATGATTAAAAGAACAAAATCGCATCTTCGATACGGACCTAATCGAGGGTCTTTGCGAGGACCAAAGGGACGAAGCAACCCACTAAGCACCATGACATATTGAGCACGGGGGATTGCTTCGCTTCGCTCGCAACATCCTCAATGTGCTCAATTGTCGATCT
>CAZFWM010000287.1:0-9785 GCA_964522545.1 uncultured Thermodesulfobacteriota bacterium | reverse complement strand
AAAGCCATTGACCGCTCACGCCATATGTATCTGATAGGCAAGACGGGCATGGGCAAATCAACGACCCTGGAGCACTTGATTATCTCTGATATCAGGGAGGGCAATGGCGTGGCAGTAATCGATCCTCATGGCGATTTGGTGGAGAAGGTTGTCGATTATATTCCTACGCATCGGATTAATGATGTGGTCTATTTTAATCCGGCAGATGTGGAATACCCAATTGCCTTTAATGTCCTGGAGAATGTGGACCCGGAGTATCGACACTTAGTGGCTTCCGGTTTAGTGGGGGTTTTCAAAAAGATGTTCGCTGAAAGCTGGGGACCACGCCTCGAGTATCTTTTAAGAAATGCCATCCTGGCTTTGTTGGATTATCCGGGGAGCACCCTTTTGGGCGTGCAGAGGATCTTGGTGGACAAAGCCTTTTGCAAGAAAGTAAGTAGAAAAATCAAAGACCCCATCGTTAAGTCTTTCTGGGTGAATGAATATCCAAAGTATCCCGAACGCTTTCAGAAGGAGGCCATTGCGCCGATTCAAAACAAGGTGGGGCAGTTTCTTTCCATCTCTCTGATTCGAAATATTGTTGCGCAAGTCAAATCTTCAATTGACGTGCGGGAGATGATGGATAACAGGAAGATTTTGCTCTTGAATCTTGCGAAGGGCCGTATTGGCGAGGATGCTTCCAACTTGCTTGGAGCCATGATGATTACAAAGATCCAGCTGGCAGCCATGGAGAGGATTGATATACCCGAAAGGGAGCGGGTTCCTTTTCATCTTTATGTGGATGAATTTCAAAATTTTGCTACGGAGAGTTTTGCCAATATTCTCTCGGAAGCGCGCAAGTATGCGTTAAATCTGACCGTTGCCCATCAATATATCGAACAGCTGGAAGAGACAGTCAGGGCGGCGATCTTTGGCAATGTGGGGACCCTTCTCTGCTTCCGGATAGGCGGGACTGATGCCGAGGAGTTAATCAAGGAATTTGCACCCCGTTTCATCGAGGAGGACCTGGTCAGCTTAACCAAATATGAGATGTACTTGCGATTGATGATAGACGGCGTGGCTTCCACGCCTTTTTCCGCTGAAACCCTACCGCCTTTAAGTCCGGAGGAGCAGACGAATAATGCTCAAAAAATAATTAAAGTCAGTCGTGAGCGCTATTCGATCGATCGGAAGGTCATTGAAGGGAAGATTCTGAAATGGGCAGGTGTTGACGATGGAGAGGCTAGAGAAATGCTTTTAGATAAATAATTCAAAAATATATGTCCAATCTTCTCGTTCGTGTCTCTCAAGTTGCCTCCAGATTTTCCACGCCCCTTTCGATCGTCAGTCTGGCGATCACCGTCCTGTACGTCCTCTATCGAGTCGTACTGGACAAAAGTGACCTCGAGCTCCTCCGGGAGGGAGAAGTCTTCATTGTCGTTGATAAGGTCATCACGTATCTTTTTGTGCTTGCCCTGGTGGGCCTGGTCCTGGGCGTCGGAGCCTATGTGGCAACCCGGATCGGGCGGTTTGGGGGCAGGAAGAGGGCTCTCAAGGCAAAGGAGGCCGTATCGAATGATCCCCATGATTATCTCAAGTGGGAATCTGTCTGGGATATTAAGGATCCGAAGGGGAAGAGAGTGGAGTACACCCGGAACATGACGATTCGGTTCCTGCAGCCCAATGTCAGTGTGATTACGGATCGGGTATGGGGCAATGGGGAGACCATGCACGGTTATCATTGCTCGCTCGGGGTTCCGTCGGATGTCTTTGATTATGGCGATTCGAAGCGGGTGGTGATTTCGCTTCGGGAGAACAGGAAGAAGGGGAGCGTGGCGAGCTTCACGATCTCGAGGACGATTCTCGATGGGTTCACCAGGGACGAGGAGTGGATTGAGGAGGGCCCTGGGTATCCGGTCAGGAGATATTCTCTTCGGGTGATTTTTCCGAAGGAGCGCCCGTGCCGGCGGGCGGTGATTACTCGCCGGCAGGCTAATGTGACCGAGGAGCTCTCCAGGGAGGCCTTCAGGCTCACGCGGGATGGGAGGCTGGAGGTCGTGGTTTCATTCAAGAGTCTCGAGCGGGAGACGATTCTTCTGCGGTGGTGGTGGTAGGGATCTGCGGCTTCGTCTTGGTTTTTTTCGGGGCTTGTAATAGGATTTCGAGGTCATGGAAGAGGAATATTACACCGTCAGAGAATTTGCCTACAAGATGGGAGTCAAACGGCAGACGGTTTATGGGTGGATCTCAAGGGGACTTTTAGAGGTGGTGGAGGAGAAGGCCGGTCCTTTTGCTCATATATTGATTCCTAAGAAGGCTGCAGACAAGTTTACAATGCCAAAAGGAGGCCGGCCCAGAAAAACCATTGACACTGTATGAGGTTTAATGATATATGAACTATCCAGGTACCTAAAAAGGTCCGGATCGTCATTGGTTAGGTTTTCGATCAACCAGAAGACAAAGGAGGTTTTCGATGTGCTGGAAGACGTTCGGAGCCTGTGACGGAGGCGGGACTGGTGACCGTTCTATCCGCCCCTCCTAGCCTGGATAGGTGATCAGATTCATGTTCAGAGCCCACCCCTGGCCAGGGTGGGTTTTGGACGTTTTGGGGAACTTGAAAGCGTTGTATCCTTGGTATTTATTGAGATTTTATGGTAGTCCTTAATGCCAGGATTCTATTTAAGTGACTAAAAGGAGAAATCATGTATCGTTTTTTTCGGAGGGGGGAATAATGGATGAGGGAAAAAGCATCTTTGCACATGGAAACCGCTGGGTGCGGGCGGATTTTCATCTGCACTCGCGACAAGACCGAGAGTTTAAATGCACCAACACGGACCAGGACTTTGTGGTGCACTATGTCGAGAAGTTGAAGCGCGCAGATATCCGAGTGGGCGTCATCACCAACCACAATAAATTTGAGCGGGAGGAGTTTCGGGCTCTCCGCAAAGCGGCGAGGAAGGAGAATATCTACTTGATGCCTGGCGTTGAATTGTCAGTCAAGGATGGCCGAAACGGAATTCATACGCTGGTAGTGTTCCATGAAGATTGGATCGATAATCGAGAGAACGCGGACCACGTCAACAGCTTCCTTGGACTGACTTTTGCTGGTCAGACCGGCTACGACAGTAGCAATGCCCGGTCAAACCACGATTTGCTCGAGACTATCCGAGAACTAGACAAGTTCGGGCGGGACTATTTTCTCATCTTCGCACACGTTGAGGGTGAGAATGGATTGTGGGACGGGCTTGATGGAGGAAGAATTACCGCACTTGGCAGGACAGAATTATTCTGCTCTCGCACCGCGGCGTTCCAGAAGGTACGCACGCACGACCTGCGACAAAAGGTACAGATCTGGCTGGGTGGATGGTACCCTGCTGAGGTTGAAGGTTCCGATCCTAAGAAGTTGGAAGAGATCGGACGGGGCAAAAAGTCGTTCATCAAGATTGGCGCTTTCACCTTTGAATCCGTGTTTTTTGCCCTTAAACCGGGCGCGGAGCGTCTGTCCGGCGAGGCTATTCAGAAGCAACCGCACTCTCGAATCCGGGCGATCCATTTCGATGGGGGCATACTGAATGGAAGTCGCATGAATTTCAACGACGAAATGAACTGCTTAATCGGCATACGAGGCAGTGGAAAATCGGCCATATTAGAATCGCTTCGGTATGTGCTCGAATTGCCGTTGCCGGACTCTTCGGAGGATTTGGACTTCAAGTACAAGCAGGACCTCGTTCGTTTCGCCCTCGGTAGCGGCGGAAAGGTCGTAATCGACGTAGAAGACGCGCAAGGCCGCCGCTACGAAATTCGTAGGATACTAAATGAGCGGGCAGACGTGTACTTTGAAGGGGAGGTGCGGCCTGGCGTGCGCATTCCGCTCAAGAACCCCCTTTTTTTTGGCCAAAAGGAACTAGTGAAGAGGGGCGAGGGCTCGGAACGCGAACTTGTGGAACGATTGATTGGCCCGAAACTCGATGCCGTCCGACGCGAGATTGCCAGCCAGGGCCAACGAGTGTTGGATGTGCTTGCGAATCTCGAAAAGTTGAAAGGCCTGGAGGCGTTGGAGCAGGAATACCAAAACAAGAAGAAGGACACTGAATTCCGCTTAGAACTTTTTAAAAAATACGGTGTAGAGCAACAATTACAGCGTCAGGTGGCGTTCAATGTTGACGTAACAAACGTACGTCGCGCCGTTGAGGTGGTGGAGTCCTTCGTCCGCGCCTTCGATGCTTTTCTGCGGGAGCAGGATACCGAACTATCTGCCCAGCCACGGCTTGAGTCAAAAGAGAACGCCGATGTCATTGAGGAAATTAATTCTATTTTTGAACGGATACGTAAAGTTCCAGATAAGGCGCGGCAGGTTTTGTCCGACGCGCATACTGATTCACACACAATGCGAGAGAAGTTCGTAGAATTGGAACGCCGTCGGGAGTCGCTAAAGGAAGATTTTGCGGCGATTGAGAGGAAACTAAGCGAGCAGCTACAGCAGACAGATGGTACTAGCGTCCGGCCAGATGATTTTGTCAGGCTGAATGCCGAACTGCAGAAGGCCAAGCTGGCGCTCGAAGAGATCGCGAAGAGTCGCACCCGGGAGAAAACACTACAGGACGAACTTCTGCGGGGGGTGAAGCGACTTTCTGAACTTTGGCATCGAGAATTCAAGGAGATCGAGGCAGAGACAATAAAGCTGAACGACAGCCAAAGTGCCCTTAAAATCATCCCACAGTATAAGGGCGACAAAGACTCTTTTGTTAAAGAACTGCAAACCCATTTTCGGGGCAGCCGTCTCCGCGAGGCAACGCTAAGGGGCATACTGGATCAGCATGCCGACTTTATTTCAGTTTACGAAGCGCTAGATGCAATTTGCAACAGTCTCGGGGAGTCAGGTGATGTGTTCCGCAGGTACTTCAATGAAGCCAAGGGATCTCTGCTCACATGGCAGGTGCCGAACCTCTTCCGAATCGAGTACCACGGCAAAGATCTGCGAGATCATTCTCTTGGACAGCGGGCATCGGCGCTGATCCTCTTCATCCTGAGCCAACGCGAAAACGATGTAATCGTGATCGATCAACCTGAAGACGACCTCGACAATCAAACCATTTTTGAGGATGTCATAAAACTGATAGGGACCCTCAAGAAAAGCATCCAGTTTATCTTTGCGACACATAACGCCAACTTTCCTGTACTAGGCGACGCGGAACAGGTTATCACATGTTCTTTCATCGGTGGAAGCGTAGATATCGAGATTGGCAGCATTGATGAACCTGGGATTCAGAAGGCCATCGTGTCCATCATGGAAGGAGGGAAAGAAGCTTTCGCACGACGGAAGGAGATTTACCAGCTATGGAAGCAATAGAACTCATTGAAGTGATCGGGCGCGGAGAAGACGGCCGGACGCAGTTCAAACAGACCATCACGAATACCGAATCACTGGCGGGAGACCTTGTAGCTTTTTCCAACAGCAAGGGAGGGAGGATGCTTATCGGGGTTAATGATCAAGGGGTCGTGGTGGGACTTTTAGCTGACGACATCCGTCGAATAAATCAATTAATCTCCAATACGGCAACCAATTCCGTCCGTCCTTCGATCAACCCAGAGACCGAAAATATCTCTGTCGGCGGACGACTGGTCATGGTTGTTACCCTACATGAAGGCATCTCAAAACCATACACCGATAATAAAGGTGTAGTTTGGGTGAAGTCTGGGGCGGACAAGCGTCGGGTGACATCGCGTGAGGAGATCCAACGGATACTTCAGAGTGCCGGTCTAGTTCACGCGGACGAAGTGCCCGTCGAAGGGACTACTGTCGGAGATATTGATTTAGAGCACTTCGGCAGTTTCTTCGAGCAACAGTATGGAGAACCCCTTTACGATGAGCTCGAAAAGAAGGGAGTCTCTCTTGTCCAATTGTTGAATAATCTCGGTCTGGCACGAGAAGCGACTCTCAATCTCGCAGGGCTCATGATCTTCGGTCGTAATCCACAGCGGCATCGTCCCGCCTTCGTCGTCAAGGCTATCTCTTTTGTCGGAACCGATCCTGCCGGCGATAAATACAGAGACAGCCAAGACATTTCAGGGAGCCTGCGTGATCTATACAAGGAGACAATGTCTTTTCTCACCAGGAATCTTCAACGACTGCAGGGTGATACGGGATTCAACACGGAAGGGGCCCTAGAAGTGCCTTCAGCCGCTTTAGAGGAACTTGTCGTCAATATGCTGATACATCGTGATTACTTCATTTCCGCGCCGTGGAGGGTTATGATGTTCGATGATCGCATTGAGTTAATCAGCCCAGGGGCTCTTCCGAACAATATAACCATCGAAAACATCCGAAACGGTGTATCCAACATTCGCAACCCTTTGATCGCCTCATTTGCAACCAAGGAGCTGCCCTATCGAGGCATTGGCACAGGAATTTTACGGGCGCTGGCTGCCGTACCGGATCTGAATTTAGAGTCGGATACTGAACGCAACCAGTTTACGGCCCGCATACTACGGAAAACGCTCAGATAGGAAGGGGGAGGGGAGAGCGTAGCTACCTTTTTGGTAGGCCCTTGGAGTTGCTATGTGTGATAGAGAATCAACACAACTTTTGTCACTAGCAAGGCATTATCTAAAATTGGCCAATGATTCACTCAAGCGAGTCAAAAACAAAGACATAACTTCAGAAGAAGTGGCCAGACAATCAAAAAAGTATATTTCAGCTGGTTCCCTTGACCCAGAGAATGAGGCATTTGGACATTTAGCATCAGCCGCAATTCGTTTAGCCACGATTGCGGAGAAATATCCAAATCTAAAGCTTGGAAAAAATTACCGCAATTAGGGGTTTTTTGCCCAACCCCTCGAAAAGGTATATTCCAGGATTAGCTGGTCAGGACGTGTCGGACTGGGACCTGGGCTAACGCCTGGACAATCTCTTTCATATTGATCGTCTCCTGCCCTTTGCGAAATTCGTAGCGCCCGTACAAATTGATGTGCTGCCAAGCAACCGGAGAAACGTGCTTGAGAAGAGCCGCTCCCTGGACGTCGCCGGCTGCTTCCTGATAACCAAGCAGGTTGGATAAAAGCATCGTATTGTAGTAGATGATGCAGTTCGTCAGCAGACGCGCGGATTCTCCCCAGATTTGTTGCTCATGCTCCGTCTTGAAGCGGAGCTTCCCGAAGTTGGCGTACGAGACGGCTCGGCGCAGCTGATGGTAACTCTCACCCCGGTTGAGAGCCTGCTGGACATTGCGCCTGAGGGACGGCGAGTCAATAAAGTCAAGCAGGTACAAGCTGCGGATGATATTGTCATATTCCCACAAGGCGCGCCGCGTTTTGTTTTTTCGAGCAAAGGCATTAAGCTTGCGAACGATGGTGCTCTGGGTAGTCGTTTTCAATGCCAAAGACACCATAATCCGCTGAATGTTTTCCCACTCCTTTATAATGAGTTCAGGGCTCAGTTTACGGATGGGCCTGAGCACCATGTCCTCATCATACTGGCTCGGATGTTTGAAACCGTAAAGTGCTTTGCCCACCTTTTCATAAATGTCCCGGTAGCGTGGCGCGAACTGATAGCCAAATATATTGAGGATGGCGAAGTTGACCTCGTTCGTGCCGTGTGTATCGGTCGAATGGATTTCGGGTTGGATGTCGGTGATATTGTTAAACAAGATATCGAACACGTAGTGGCTTTCATGGTCGTTAGCTCCGATGATCTCCGCATTGATGGGGACATGGTTGGCCACCATGGCATAGGCGACAAGCCCCTTATTGAGTCCGAAGTACTTGGGGGAATGGCGGGCGTTGATCGTGTGAATTCGGGTTTCGAATTTCTGCCCATCGCTACTCGAATGGATCGACTCCCCGATATTGTAAAGTCCAAAGATGGGGAGGTCCGCGATCGCATTACAGACTAGAGCGTTAGCCCATTTCAGGGTTTCCAATCGGATGAAATTATCCGAGGTCGTCGAAAGCGCCTGATACCCGATATCGGAGATTTCCCCCATCCGGCCCAGCCCCATGTTGGTGCCCCAAGCGATAAGGCAAGCCGTCAGTGTGAGGTCATCTACCCCCTGTTTAACATAGCGCCCCAAGACATGATCAAAGGCTTCCATAAAGTGGCAATGCCGATTGACAAAATGAAGAACACTGCCGATGTCCACCTGTTTGAGCGCATCGAAGCGGGGATGGTTAATCAGTTCTGCACTACGGGGATACTGAAGGGTCCACCGGGTGTGTGCACCACGTTTTTTGATTGCAAACTGCTCATTTTCGCCTGAGGCAATCCGTTGATTTACCCGGATGAGGCGGTCTTCAAGTTGCGTTTCGAGTTCGGCTAAATGCTCCCGAATCGGCTGCTTAAGGAGCGGTATGCCCGTGTTGACAATCAGTTGTTCCTTGTCCTTCCACATGTCATCATCTAGCAGATCGTCCTCGAAACTGCGGAACCGGACACTATCACGGCAGAAGACCTCTCCCGCTTCCAAGCCTTTGCGCAAGAGACGATAGATCAGAAACTCATAGCGATCTGGAAGCAAGTGCCCCTGCCCATTCGCATTGGGGGAATAAAGATAGCGTTTTGCGGTATCAGGAACGAAGCGTAGAGGAAACGCTTCCGGAGGATATTGACTGAGCGACCGTCCTTTCTGGAAGGCATTCTTCAGAAACGTAACAGCTTCAATCAGAGCGGTGTGTCCAGCAGATACCGTCCAATCGACCGCCAACAGAATGGGGCGTAAGTGGCGTTTGAACTGGTGGGCCAGTTCATCCATGTGTTCCCATTGAAAGGCCGTTTCGTCGAATTTCACCTTGGTGGTGATGTGATCGGCGACAAAGTCGATTTTATCGCGCTCCAGAATACTGAACGCTTTTGCCTGGACTTCGTGGAAGGGCGTCTGCTTGTGGATGCCGTCATCGGTAAAAAGTCTCAGCACTTGCCCGGCCCTGTCGAGGTCCTCGTTGCCCTCGGAGCGAGATTCATACACGCGATCTTTGGCCACCCCTTTTGCGGCTTCAAGGTATCGCCTGACATGGTGGATTAGGCTACTCATCAAATTGTCATGCAATTTCTGGTAGCGGTGATACACAAAGCATAAGAGATAGACATGGGCCGTCGACTCATCGAACCGTTTGAGCTTATAGACCGAGTAATAGTTGACCAAGGAAGCATAATATTTGATGCTCTCATTCGAGATTCCCAGGTGAGGCAACAGGCTTTTGACAAGGTGGTACAGGTCCCGTATCTGTTCACCCCGCCGGAGTTCACGTTTGATCTCACTGGCGCTGAAATCTTTCGGTTCCCGTCTTAGCTGTGTAATTTCATAGAGTCCTGGCGAGTCCTTCAAGAGGCGATCCAGGTCTTCTCGATGAGAAAGATCGAGCCGATTGGAGACGACGTCGGCCAAACGTTCCTGCTCGTGCGTCAGGGCCTGACTGACGGTGTCTTGCATCAAGCTGTAGCCCGGAGCAACGATGCGTTGACCTTTGAGATAGTGCATGAGCTCTCGGAAGACAAAGACGGGTTTGGCAGAAACCATCGCAGCTTGTCGTGCTTTTGCGGCCAAGGCCTGACGCTGTTGAGCATCGCATGCGCGGTAACCGAAGAGCTCAAGAATCAAGTTTCGCTGTCTCAACCGCGTCACCTTGGTGATGTCAAGGTCCTCGAGTTGAAAATCGGGAAAATATTGTCTCTGGACATGCCGTGCATCCTCTTCAACTTCTGGAAGGTCGAACACAAAAAACATGTGGTGAGATTTGAAGTACCCGATCTGTAAAATGAAATGGGTGTGGCTATTTTAGGACGACGGCTAACCATATAATATTACCGGATA
>CAZFWM010000286.1:0-9826 GCA_964522545.1 uncultured Thermodesulfobacteriota bacterium | reverse complement strand
GCCGAGGCGGTCGGCCACGTGGACCATCATCCGGATATAGGCGTCTTTGAGCTCTTGGTTCGTCCAGAACCGGTGGAAGCTCCGGATGACCCCCGGCGACAGGACGTAATTGACCGGCCACATGGCGAAGGGCTCCGGGCACGTCTCCTCCCGGTGGTCGGGGTGCACGGCCCAGGCCGGGAAGCCGTCTCCGCAGAAGTTGCGGGCATAGAGGTCCTGGTGTGAGTCGAGGATGACCATGATCCGTCGCTCGGCGCAGCCGTCCAGGATGGCCCGGAGGCTCTCCAGGTAGGTCTCGTCATATCGCCCCGGCTCCGGCTCCACCCCCTCCCAGGTGAAGACCAGTCGGATCGAGTTCATGCCCCAGTCGGCGAGCTGGTCGAGACGGGCCAAATCCTCGAAGGGCAGGAAGGGAGGATGTTTGGACCGGCCTCCCACGTTGATCCCCCGAAGAATGACGGCCCGGTTGAGGGGATCGCGAATCCATTGGCCGTCGGTGCGGAGATAGTTGAGGGATTCACCGTGGTCGGGATAGGGAGAGCTAGGTGGGCCGCCGTCCGAGTGGCACCCGAGAACGAGAAAGCCCGGGAGGAGGGCGATGGCAAAAAAAGTACGGATAAGAAGGGCAGGCATCCTGTACATTCGATACCTCTTTCATGGGATCAAGGCCACGATACCAAAGCGACAAGATTCACGCAAACAACACGGATGCGCTTTAGAGCCGCAGAGCCGCTGATACCCGCTATGATACACCTTGAAGGCATCGCGAGGAGCTACAAGCTACGAAGCGATCCCACGAGAACGATTGGCAATGGCGCCTGTGGGATTCGGGGCTTCGCCCCTCCCAGGAAACACATTCGCAATGACAGCCTCTTGAAGCGAAGCAACAATTCAAATTGTAATTACATCTTTTCTCAGTGCTCTCAGTGTCCTCTGTGGTGAATCTATACTCTTTACACAGAAATAGACTTAGCGTTTCTGCTCCTCATTTCGATTTCCCATAAAAGTGTGGTATAGTTGAAATGAGAGCATCGCTCCTCTCGGTGTAACCTTCAGAAAATGGAGGGACGAATGAGGGCTAACTTCTGCATCCTTACTATCGTACTTCTTGTCTCCACCCTTTCCACCTTCTCGGCCCTCGCCGCCACGATCCATGTCCCATCGGACCAGCCGACCATCCAGGCCGGGATCGATACTGCCGTGAGCGGGGACATGGTTCTTGTGTCCCTGGGCATCTACGTCGATTTATTGTGACAGTTTAATGACTTGCTTCGGCCCTTCTTTTATTATAGGAATAGTGTGGCGCCAATAAAAATCATTATATGCGTAAAGAGAGATCTGAAGTGGCTGATTTTCTTTCAGATGATGAGATAATAAGGCTAGTCAAGGAGCAAAAACGGGTTCCTTCAGATTTTATGCGTAGGAGTGTGCCCAAGCCAAAACGTGGTCATGCAGAAGTCGGGTTTGATGTTAAAGGAGAAACGGGGTCTGAGTTTCGTATCATAATACGACGGTCCAGAATAAATCCGCTCGACTTCTCGATAATTCTCGGATATCGTATGCCAAAGTCCAATCAAGTTCTCAGGTTGCGCAGATACAATGGCAGGAGTCATGAACACACGAATCCGTTAGAAGAGCAGACATTCTACGACTTCCACATCCATATGGCCACTGAGAAATATCAACTCACTGGTAATCGCGAAGACACCTTTGCGGAAGTAACGGACCGCTATTCCAGTCTTGATGAGGCCATACTCTGCCTCGTAGAAGACTGCAATGTGATCATGCAAGATAATGACGAACAACAGATGGACTTTTTCAATTCGTGAGGTAATCCCGTGAATGCCAATATCATTCAACAACAGTTTAGAGAAAAGGTCTCTACCAAGATACGACTCGTTCCGGAAGGCCAGAATCGGTATCGCGTGTTCACGCCTTTTCAGTTCGATGATCGTGATCATTTATCAATCGTGCTCAGGCAAAACAATGGCACCTGGGTCCTCTCCGATGAAGGACATACATACATGCATTTAACGTATGATATGACCGAAAAGGATTTGCAGAGAGGCACTCGGGAGAAGATCATCACGAATGCTTTGGACGCATTCTCGGTAGAAGACCATGAGGGAGAGCTCCTCCTGAAAGTCATAAACGAATGCTTTGGTGACGCTTTGTATGACTTTGTTCAGGCTCTGCTCAAAATCACGGATGTCACCTACCTTTCAAGGGAGAGGGTCAGGTCGACCTTCATGGAGGATTTTCGAGAATTCATGTCTGAAAAAGTGCCGGAAGACAGGCGAATCTTCTATTGGAGCGACCCGGGGCACGACACGGCATGTAACTATGTTGTTGATTGTCGGGTAAACGGCACCGCTCGCCCATTGTTCGTATTTGCACTTCAAGGAGATGACAAAGTTCGTGATGTCACAATTGCCCTTCTTCAATTCGAAAGATGGGGACTGACATTCAGGTCAATGGGGATCTTCGAAGATCAGGAGCAGATCAACCGCAAAGTACTTGCTCGTTTCAGCGATACCTGTGAGAAGCAATATTCTAGCTTGGCACCAAACAGAGATCGAATTTCACGATATCTCTCCGAAGCAATCGCTTCCGGATAATCCTCCGCATGATGTCGATCCTGCAATAGACATTGCAATCCCTTTCCTTTTTTCCACGAAGAGCACGAAGTACACGAAGGGATTGAGAGAATTTTCTATTCTTCGTGCTCTTCGTGGTAAAAAACAGGTCTCCTACATGATCGGAGGAATCTGAAAGGCCTTCATGACCGGCATGTGCTGCATGCCGTTTACATGCGAATCGTCGTACAGCACGGGCAGGGGCAGGGGGTCGTAGACGTAGCTGTCGAAGACCAGTCCGTCCGGGAACTTGAAGGGCGGAAGCTCGAGTACTGTGTGGATCGCGTCCAGGAGATCGTTCGGCATGACCCAGTCATAGGGCTTGGTCCGCGGCTCGCTGGTGTTCATGTTGCCATCCTGGTCCACGGGCATGTGGTCGTCGGCATCGAGAAACGTCCTGAATGTGTTCAGGGCGGATTCGGTAACGGTGTAGGTATTCAGATCGCCCCCCACGGCAATGTATTGATTCGCGTCGAACTGGGCTTCCACATAATCCTTGATTTCATTGGCCTGGGCATTGCGGGTCCCTGAGTCGCTCGAGCCGCTCTTCAGATGGATGCTCACCACCTGGAGGTCGATTGCACCGGGAATATCGATGACGGCCCAGGCAAAGTCGCGGTTCGACACTTCGTAGTCGGTCCACTCCCCGGCGGAAACAATCGGAAATCTGCTGACGATCCCGTTCGGGATGCTGTCGCCGCCCGGCTCAACGTAATAGTGGAATTCCGGCCCGAAGGCCTCGTCGACCAGATCTCGGAGAGATCCGTATTCGTAGTCGAATTCCTGGATCAGCACCACATCCGGCCGGAGCGCCTGGAAGATACGGATGCCGGGGCCTTCATAGGCGGAATGAGTCCCGCTGGTGATATTGGCGGACATGATGGAGATCACTTCCGCCGGCACGCAGTTCAGGCTGCAGATTGCAGACAGAAATCCGAACAGGGCGAGAGGGACGATACGGGTTGTGATTTTCCTAAAATTCATTTCTTTCCCCTTTTCCCCCTCCTTACATAATTTATTTTATCACAGGGAGACTTTAGTTACGCTCAGGACCTGGGGGGCGGCCTGGAGCTTCCTCAGGAGCGTCTCGTCCACGGGATTGTCCACGTTCACCACCGTAACGGCCCGGGTCCCGGCCTCTTTGCGGCCGATGTGCATCTGCCCGATGTTGATGTCATGCCTGCCTAATATCGTCCCGACACCGCCCACGAACCCCGGCTGGTCCTTGTTCCAGAAGACGAGGAGGTGCCCCTTGGGGACCGCCTCGATCCGGATGCCGTCGATCTCCACGATCCTCGGCTCCCGCTGGCCGAAGATGGCGCCGGCGAGCTCTGCGCTCCCCCGGGCCGTCTCCACGCGAAGGCGAACGAGGGACGAGTAATCCTTCCCGCTGGGCTGGGTCGTCTTGCCGACCCGGATCCCCCGCTCCCGTGCCAGGAACGGGGCATTCACCATGTTGACCCTCTCGCCCAGGCTGGTGGCCAGGAGCCCCTCCAGGGCGGCCGCCACGACCAGGTCGGTCCTCCCCTCGGCCGCCTTGCCCGAGAGCTCGAGCTCCATGGCGCGCAGCCCCTCGATATCGAGCTGGCCCTGGAGTCGCCCGAGGCTGCGGGCCAGATCGAGGTAGGGGAGCATCTGATCGAGGGCCTCCGGGGAGACGCTCGGCACGTTCAGGGCGTTCCGGATCGTACCGTGATTCAGGTAGTCCACGATCTGTTCGGCCACCTGGACGGCCACGGCGGACTGGGCCTCCTGGGTGCTCGCGCCCAGATGGGGGGTGCAGATCACGCGCTCGTGCTCGATGAGCGGCGTGAGACCGGGGGGCTCCTTGAAGAAGACGTCCAGGGCGGCCCCTCTAAGGCGTTCGGAGTCGAGGGCCTCCAGGAGGGCCTCTTCATCCACGATGCCGCCTCGGGCCGCGCAGACGAGGTAAGCGCCCGGCTTCATCTTGGCGAGGGCCTCGGCCCCCACCAGGTTGTGGGTCTCTTCGAGCTTCGGAATGTGGACGGTGACGATGTCCGAGGAGCCCAGCAGCTCGTCCAGGTCCTTCAGCTCGACGCCCACCTCGGCCGCGCGCTCCTTGCTGATGAAGGGATCGTAGGCGAGGACCTTCATCTTGAGCCCGAGGGCCCGGTCGGCCACGATGCTCCCGATGTTGCCCAGGCCCACCACGCCCAGGGTCTTGCCGCGCAGCTCTCGCCCCTGGAACCTCTTCTTCTCCCACTTGCCGCCCTTCATGCTCATGGATGCCTGGGGGATGTTCCGGACCAGGCTCATCATGAGCGAAAGGGCGTGCTCGGCGGTGGTCACCGTATTGCCGCCCGGCGTGTTCATCACGATGACGCCCTTTTTCGTGGCCGCCTCGACGTCGATGTTGTCCACGCCGATGCCGGCCCGGCCGATGGCCCTGAGCGATTCGGCCGCTTCGATCACGTCGGCGGTGAGCTTGGTGGAGCTCCGTATGACTATGGCATCGTAAGGTGCAATGGCGGCCTTGAGCTCTTCCGGGCTCATCCCGGTCTTCACGTCCGCCTCGATCCCTTCGGCCTCTTCGAGGATCGCGATCCCCTCGGCCGAAAGGGCGTCGCTTACCAGCACTCTTTTCATTACTTGCCTCCCCCAAATATTTCCATGGCCCTGCGGACTCCGGCCCCCATCTCGAAGGTGTGCCCCATCTGGGCCAGGGCCATCTCCAGGGCCGAGATTCCGATGATCACGTCGAAGGGCCCCATATAGCCCATGTGGGCGATCCGGATGATCTTCCCCTTGGCCTGGTCCTGGCCCCCGGCCACGGTTATGCCGAAGGATTCACGAAACGCTTTCTTCAGGGCCAGCCCGTCGACCCCCTCAGGCGTTTTCACGGCCGTACAGGCGTTGCTGGGGCACTCCGGGGCGAATAGCTCGAGCCCGAGGGCCTGCACGGCCTGGCGGGTCGCCTCGGCCAGGTCGGCGGTGCGCCGGTAGACTCCTTCGAGGCCCTCGTCCCGGATCTGCCTGAGGGCCTCGCGCAGGCCCACGATCAGGGAGACCGCCGGGGTCCAGGCGGTCTGGTCGGCCTGCTGTTTTTTGCGATCCGTCTTGAGGTCGAAGTAGAAGCGGGGCAGGTCGGACCGCTCGAGGAAGGCATCGGCCTTTTCGCTCCAGGCGATGAAGGCGAGCCCGGGCGGGAGCATCAGGGCCTTCTGGCTTCCCGTGAGGAGGACGTCGATTCCACTCGCATCCATGGGGAGATCGTAGACTCCCACGGCCGTGATCCCGTCGACCACGAGGATCACTTCCGGCCGCTCCCGGGTGAGGGCCGCCAGCTCCCGGATCGGGTGCATCACCGAGGTGCTCGTCTCGGTCGCCTGGACATAGACGGCCCGGATGGAGGGATCGGCGTCCAGGGCCGCCTCCACGCGGGCCGGGTCCACGGCATGGCCCCACTCGACCTTGATCTCCAGAGGCTCGCAGCCGTAAGCCCTGAGGATCTTGCCCCAGCGCTCGCCGAACTTTCCGCTGTTCACGTGAATCGCCCTGTCCCCCTTGCACAGGAAGTTCGAGACCGCCGCCTCCATGGCCCCGGTGCCCGAAGAGGCGAGGATCAGCACGTCCCGCTCGGTCTGGAACAGGTACTGGAGGTCCTTGCGGCAGGCCTCGAAGATCGGCTTGAACACCGGCTCCCGGTGGTGGATGATCGGCCGGGCCATCTCGAGAAGGGCTTCGGGGGGGACCGCCGTCGGTCCGGGCGTGAGAAGGTATTCTTTCTTCACCGTGAGTCCTCCCATCATGAAATCGTGGAAATGAACTGAGTCAGGAGGCCTCGAACCTCCCGATCATGCTCGATACATAGAGTCGAGACGCTACCAGAGACCAATGGGGACGTCAAGATGGGACTTAGCAGAAGGGCTTGGCAATGGGACTTAAATAGGGCGGCCCATGGCCGCCGTTACGGTACCTTCCGAAAAAGTCGGCGGGCATGGCCCGCCCTGCATTGTTCGGGTTTAAAAACACCTTGAAAGTCAGGCATAAGAGATGTAGAACTCAATGGAGGGACACTATCTCTAGAGGAATGCCATGAAACGCAATTTAACCGAGACTGACGCCTCCGCTCCCAGGCGGCCGGTCTTTCTATTGATGCTCTTCGTGCTGGTCTTGTGCTGGGCTATTCAGCCCGTGGCCGGTTTCGATATCTGGGGCTATATGTCGGTCGGCCGGTATGTATTGAGCCATCTCGATATTCCCACGAGCGATATCTTTTCGTTCACCGTCTCAGGCAAACCATGGATCAATCAGTCGTGGCTGGCCGGCGTTCTTTTCTATCTCGCTCACGAGGCGCTCGGTCCGGCCGGCATCTCCCTGGTCGTCTGTGCATTCTTTCTATGCATCTCCGGCCTCATCTATTCCACGGCCCGCCTGTACAAGTGCAGCTCCCTGGCGAGCGCTTTTGCGACATTGCTGGCGATCTGTGCCCTCTGGAAATCCTTCTGTCCCAGGGCCTATGTGGCCGGACTCGCGTTTTTTGCCCTGTTTCAGTTCACTCTGTGCCGGATCGTTTCAGGGCAGGAGGGTCTGCGCCAGTGGCTGCATGCAGCTCTTCTCGTCGCCGTCACGATCCTGTGGGTCAATACGCACGCCAGCTTTCTCGTGGGATTCCTTCTGATCGGGCTTTTCGCGGCGGAGCAGTCCGGCCTGACTCTCCTGTCCGGGGAGGCCATCACCGGCCGTCCGGTCCGGACCCTATGGACGGCGCTGCTGATCTGCCTGGCGGCCTCTGTGGTGAATCCGGCCGGCCCCGGACTCCTGCTCTTTCCACTCCAGCTGATCGGCAAGGTGCAGTTTCTGGAGCAGGTCTACGAGTGGTGGAGCCCCGGCCTGACGAGTGAGTTTGCCGCGTTCTGGGCGCTGCTGCTGGTGTGCGCCTTCTCGATGATCATTGCGTGGCGCTCCCTGTCCGTCGCCCTCATCCTGTCTGCCCTCATCATGGCCGCCCTTGCCCTCACAGCCCAGAGGCACGTGATGTGGTTTGCTGTCGCGGCCGTTCCGATCGCTGCCAGGGGCCTCGATACTCTCTGGCAAAGGCTTGATTCACGGGGCGCCCTGTCGCTTGGAGAGAGATGGTCCGGGCTTCGGAAGTTCCTCGAAGCGACCGCAGGGATCCTATTCATCATCGGAACGGCGGGGATCATCTGGCAGACCTCAATTCGAGGGCGCCCGCCCGGGTTCGGCATCTCCGGAGAGCGGCTGCCCGAAAAGGCCGCGGACTTCCTCGAGGCCAATGCGATCCGGGGAAACATCTTCAACGACCACACATGGGGATACTACCTCCTCTGGAGGCTCTATCCCGATCGGAAGGTCTTCATCGATACCCGGCTCTCCCTCTATGGCGATCACTGGTTCAATCGATACGGAGCGATCTACTTCGGGGTGCCGGGAAGCGAGATCCTCCTCGATCGGCTCGACATTGCGTGCGCCGTTCTTCCCTGGTCCTACGATCTTGCCGGGCGCTCTGTTTTCTTCACATCCCCCGAGTGGCGCACGATTTACTGGGATGACGTGGCGGCCATCACGGTGCGCGATACGCCGGAGAACCGGAGCCTCATCGAGGCCCGATCATTCCACCTGACCTGTCCTGTGCTATTCGAGAAGAATTTGACCGATCCGGGCCTTCACCGGCCGATGCTGGGGGAGCTCAAGGCCAAGCTCGATGAGGACCCCCAATGCTGGCTGGCCTATTACAACACAGGGATCCTGCTCTCGGCCATGGGCAACCCCGGAGCGGCCGCCGGCGCTTTTCAATACGCCATCGATCTGAATCCGAAATCGGCGGTGAGCCATTACAACCGCGGGATCGCCCAGGCAAAGGCGGGTGATCCGGAGAAGACCCTCGATGCGTCCGCAAACGAAAGCCGGGCCTGGCTGGTCCTCGGAATGAGCGCGTGGGAGTCAGGGGATGGCGATACGGCCCTCTATCACTTCCTGCGTGCCCTCGCCACGGCCGGCGGCCCGGATGAACTCCAGCGCGCAAAAAAGGCCATGGAGCCGATAGGGGAGGCGATTTTTCTAGAAAGCGATCCCCTGGGCCCGGAGGGCCTGGCCCAGGATTTGCCAGGTGGGGCCGTCGAACCCCTCGATGAGCCCCAGGGTGCCGAAGACGCAGATCGAGGAAGCGGCCAGTGAGAGCGGCACTGCGGCGAGCAGAGCGAGATCCCTTCTGCGCTCGGTCCAGCCCGGGCGGGACAGGATGAAGAAGTAGGCGGTGGCGAAGGTGGCAACGGCAAAGAACCAGGATACGAAGTTGAGCACCGGGACGCCGAGCAGCTGTGGGCCGGCCGCGAGCGCGGGATTCCAGTACCAGAGCCCGCTCAGGGTGGCCAGGGGATCGACCTGGAGGTCGATCATAACCCCGAAGAGGCTCGCCAGCACGCCCTTGCGGATCGCCCCCCCCGCACCCTCCTTCCCCAAAATCCCCTCGACCAGGAAAATCGTTGGATAGAAGACCGTGGTCCACCCGATGATCGTGGTGACCGGCGCGAAGCGCAGGCCCAGGGCCTCGCCCAGGGCCTTGGGCGGGTAGAGGAAGTAGCCCTCCTCGAAGAAAAAGCCGTTGGTGATCCCCCCGCTCTCGAGCAGGGTCGCGTAGAGAAGGCCGATGCCGAAGAACCGTGCGAAGCTGCGCCAGCCGCGTGTGACCAGGCAGTGGCCCATCAGGCCCGCCACCCATATCCAGGTGTGGATCTCGTGAGCGCGAATGATCTGGGCGTGGGTCTTCAGGGACCACCGGGAGGTGAGGATCGCGATCAACACGCCCGCAAGGCAGATCGCACAGAAGACCGAGTAGAAGACTTTCTTCTGCTTCAGGTCGCCGCTGCGGAAGGTCCGGAAATAGTAGTAGGCAAGGCCGGGGGCAAGGGTGAAGGCCGCGGTCAGCGTGAGCCAGGGGAGGGGTCCGTCAGGCATGTCCTCCATGGCCATGGCGGCAAGGTACCAGGCGTTGTAGATGAAGAACCACGCGGGCAGGTGAGCCAGGAACTCGCGGATAGGGAAGAGGAGGGGATTGGAGGTGCTTGAATTTTCGGAATGATATGTTGATTGCATAGGAAATCCAATTCATTCCGTCGGAAAAGTTTTAACGCAAAGGCGCAAAGAGAAGATAAACCAAAGGGAATACGGAAAAAGTAATGGAAATTGCGAGGGGCGAAGCCCCGAAG
>CAZFWM010000285.1:0-9858 GCA_964522545.1 uncultured Thermodesulfobacteriota bacterium | reverse complement strand
GAGGGAGCACGCCATGGGCGCCATCGCCAACGGCCTGGCCTTGAGTAAGGTCCGGCCCTATGCGGGCACCTTCCTCGTCTTCTCCGACTATATGCGGCCCGCCATACGTCTTGCATGCCTGATGGAGCTGCCGGTGATCTATGTCTTCACCCACGACAGCATCAGCGTGGGCGAGGACGGGCCCACCCACCAGCCGGTCGAGCACGTCGCGGCGCTCCGGATTCTTCCGAACATCGACGTGATCCGGCCCGCCGACGCGAACGAGGCGAGCGTGCTCTGGAAGCACGCCATGGAGCTCGCGGACCGGCCGGCGGCCCTGATCCTTACGCGCCAGGCGATCCCGACCCTCGACCGGACGAAGTACGCCCCGGCCGAGGGGGCCCTGCTGGGAGGCTATGTCCTGGTCGACTGCGAGGGAACGCCGGAGGTCATCCTCATCGGCACCGGCTCGGAAGTTCAGCTCTGTGTCGGGGCACACGAGCGGCTGGCCGGGGAGGGGATCGCGTCGCGGGTCGTGAGCATGCCCTGCTGGAGCCTCTTCGAGCGCCAGGCGCCTGCCTACCGTGAGGAGGTCCTGCCGAGTTCGGTTCGGGCCCGGGTGGCGGTCGAGGCCGGGTGCGGTTACGGGTGGGAGCGGTATGCGGGCCGAGCCGGCGACGGCGGCGTAGTCGGCATGCAGGGCTTTGGCGCCTCGGCACCGGCCGCGGACCTGCTCGAGGAATTCGGCTTCACCGTGGAGGCCGTGGCGGAGAAGGCCAGAGAGGTGTTGGGAAAGAGTTCATCCGGAGAAAAAGTTTAACGCAGAGACGCAGAGATTAGGTGACCCTGGAGGGTCCGGTTCCACCCGGACCGCGGACGGTGTGGAAGCCGGCTCACGGGCTCGTATCCACCCAGACGAGCTCGGAGGCCTGCAGGCCGCCCGCCGTGATCAGGCCGGTGAAGATCCCCACCGACCCCAGAGCCGGCAGCGCGAAGGAGACCGGGACGTCCATCGGGGGGGCGATGGCCGGCAGCGGGACGGTCCAGAGCGGAACGACCTGCACGGTCGGAGCGGTCAGGACCAGGACGTTTACCCACGTGGAGGTCTCCGGCGTGCCGATGGTGTAGTCGAGGGTGAGCTGGCCGGACGCGTACGAGGCCTCGAGGTCCAGGGTGAAGGAGGCCGTGCAGATCGGGTCGTAAAGACACGCAGGCTCGCTGGCGCAGCACGGATCCGAAGGCCCTGCCGCGGCACAGGGGTTGTCGCAATCGTCCGAGCCCTCGTAGCAGATGTCGTCGGTGCAGCCGCTCCCGTCCACGCACGGATCGCCTCCGTCCCTACACGAGCCTGACTGGCAGTACTCCTCCCCGTCGCACCACAGGCCGTTATCGCAGCTCGCCGAGGCGGCCGGCTCTTCATCGACCCCGCCCGCGCAGTTGTTGTCCACTCCGTCGCACACCTCGGTCGCCCCGGGGTGGATCGAGGCGTCGCTGTCGTCGCAATCCCCCTCGGCGGTGGTGTAGCCGTCTCCGTCGTGGTCGGTTACTCCTCCCTGAAACTCGAACTTGATCGCGTCGAAGGCGATCTGGGCGCTCATGAAGGCCTCGCCCGTGTCGTCCCGCAGCCGGACATACCCGGTCGAACCGGCGGGGAAGGAAAAGGTGCCCATGTACTCGAAGAAGCCCCCCCAGACGCTCTGATCCACTCTCACCTCCTGCACGCCCCCGCTGTGGTGGATCTCGAACCGGGCCTGAGTCGAGCTCGCGTCGTAGGAGAGAGGGATGTAGGAGTAGACCTTGTAGGTCCCGGATGAGGGGAGGTTCGGCCTCCAGGTCCCCGTGCAGTCGAGGGCGTCGCCGTTCGTGTAGGTCCAGAAGAAGTGGTCCTCGTATCCTCCGGAGCCGTCCCACCACCAGTCGCCCGTGCCGCAGGATTTGGTGAATCCAGAGTCGGAGTCGTCCACGATCACGCTCGATGGCGTGCCGCCCTCGCACTGTCTGGACGGCAGCCCCATGTAGCTGCCCTGATCCACCCAGTAGGAGAGCGGCCCGCTGCAGTCTCCCGCAAAGGGGTCGTCGTTTCCGTAGGAGGGCGTCCAGACCTGGAAATGGATGTGCGGTCCCGTGGAGTAGCCCGAGCTTCCGACCTGTCCCAGCTTGTCCCCGCAGTCCACGTGCTGCCCCGTGGAGACGGAGACCGACCATTTCCTCATGTGAGCGTAATAGGTGATTTTGCCGTCGGTGTGCTCGACCTTCACGTAGTTCCCGAAACCGCCG
Source organism: uncultured Thermodesulfobacteriota bacterium (assembly GCA_964522545.1). Lineage (GTDB taxonomy): Bacteria > Desulfobacterota > DSWW01 > CAZFWM01 > CAZFWM01 > CAZFWM01. The sequence goes on along the minus strand of CAZFWM010000285.1, from coordinate 7,602 downwards.
CCCCCGGCACAGTCCCCGGTGGTGCAGCGGTCGAACTCTCCGTCGTGGGTGTAGATTACGGTCCCGGCGGCCGCAGCAACAATATCGATCCCCTGGTCCATGGGGCCGAACCCGCCGATCCCGTAATCGCTCCCCCGGTGGCCGGGATAGGTGAAGGTCCCGCAGACCCAGTCGTTTCCGCTGTGATCATAGTAGGACGTGGGGTAGCTGTAGTCGTCGATGGTGTGCCGGAGCAGGGTGGCATGCAGGTCCGGAGGCATGCCGGCGAAGAGGAGAACACTCAGGGAAAGCACCAGGAACAAAGTCTTCGTCTTCATGGTCCATTACTCCCCTATCTGTGGGTTCAATATTGTATTTATACCATATTTTTCCGAAGAAATGAAATGATCGAGTTTTCTCGAGTTCAGTCTCCCATTTCGCGTGTCTGCCTCTCCTGTAGCCGATTTCAGGTGCTGCCGAAACGCTCTTTGAGTTTTCCCGCCGACGCAGCCACGTAGCTTCTTACAAGGGGTTGGATGACGGCCCGGTCCATCAGCCGCCCCCCCATCCAACCCGGCACGCTGTATCGTATGCTGATTTCCATATGACATCCCTGCTCGCTCGATGCTTCCACGGTCATAGAGGATCGGAAGGAAACGCCCGCCATCCCGCCTTCGTAGCCGACACGCCGGCCCTCTTCCCATTCCACAACGCGTTCCGTCGATTTCAGCTTGAGGGGGCCGAGCTTTCCATGCCACTCAAAGCTCGATCCCATGCCTGTTGCGTTCGGTGTCTTGACGTATCCGTTTTCGTAACCTGCCACATATTTGGGGAAGTTCTCCGGTTCAGTAATGAATTCCCAGACCGTTTGCACCTTCGTGGCCAGCTCGATTCGATGCGTGACTTCTCTCATGATTCAATCCTCCCGTTTGACAGACCTGGCTATGAAAAATGTGCCCAGATTGAATCTTTCCACCTTCACGTTTCCGAATATCCTTTCCATCTCCTCCGGGATTTTCCGCGTAGGATCCCAGGCGGCGTATCTCCGGTAGAGGGCTTCAACCACCGGATTCACGAGACTCAGCGCCCCCTGGAACAGAGAGGCATCGCATACGGAGAGAACACCGCCCGGCCGGAGCACCTCCCGGCAACGCGCAAGCGCCTCCCGCCACCCGGGGATGGCGCTCACGGCCAGCACGCTCAGCACACCGTCGAATGGGCCTTCCACTCCCTCCAGCTTGCTTGCGTCCCCCTGCGTCAGGGTTACATTTCGCCATCCCTTCTTCCTGCACAGCTCCCCGGCTGAAGAAAGCATGTCCCGTGAATAGTCAAAGGCCACGATCCGACCCGTTTCCCCAACCCGATCCGCCAGGAGGCCAAGATTGCGGCCGCTTCCGCAGCCCATTTCAAGGACCTTGCCGCCGGGCCGGACACGGAGGGCGGCCACGGCGTGACCGCGGATGAAGCCCGGACGGCCGATAAAGGTCACGTAATCCGATATTGCATACAGGAGGGGATGATGCCCCCAGAAGGTATAGACCTTTTCAATGGTTTCAAGATTGAAGGAGGGAACCGCTTCGGGTTTACGTATCCTGAGTGGATTCTTCATGTGCTACCGCTTCTTTTTCTCCGGAGAGCTTGCGACAAGGGAATCCAGGCCGTCTGAAAGAGACTGAAAAACGAGGGAATCAGGGGACACCATACCTATTTCGTCCCATATTTCCCTTGCGTCGTTGTCCTTTTCCTGCCCGGTTTCTTCAATTTTAACTCGCGCCCGGTCGTTCGCTCCAGTTTTTCGTGGCAGTCCTGATGCCTATGTAAAAAGTCGAAACTGGTCACACGGAACGTATGATTTCGATCAAATAAGCCGCTGATTATGTCAAAATGTGGCGATCCGTGATTGCCCTCCCGACTTTTTACGAAATCATCAGTCCTGGTCGCAGAAAAATGTGGGCAGACTATGGCGGTTGCCCCGTTGGGTGATGTGGATCGGGAATCCTACAGCAAGGACACGTGCGATTCGAGGTATAGATCAAGTATTGCGATATATCGAGTGGCGGTCAAGAAATTGGTATGGTGTCCCTCAATTGTTCCCTGCTCGTATCCTCTCTTTATCTCCATGGTGCTAACCAGAAGTGCTGATGAAGGCTGGCTCCGCTTTGGGCATATGATCCCACGTCCTGCCGTCCAGGATGCGTCCTGTTCTCTTCTTGATGACTCCTCCCCATTGTTTGAAGAAAAACGGCACCTCGGCCGACAAGCAATGGTTTCGTATCTCCCTCACCCATTCAGGGTCCAGCGGTCGCGCTTTGGGACCTGACTCCCCGCCGACGATGACCCAATCAATGCCTTCCAGATCCAGATCGTGAATCGGGCCGAGCAGGGGCTCAAATGACACGAACTTGATCTTGGCGTCGGTTTGCCTCAGGTGCTCGATGCGGAACAGATAGTCAGAATCTTCGACGCTGACCCCCATCCATACATTGGGTGTCCAAGTCAGCTTCGGGCTCAATTCCAGCAGACGATTCGAACGTTTAGTAAGAACTTGAAACCGATGGTGCGATGCCCGGGCCATTACATCGAATATCTTCGATACGAACTCAAACGGCACCCCTTTATGGAACAGGTCGCTCATCGAGTTCACGAAAATGGTCTGGGAACGCTTCCAACGCAAAGGCATCTCAAGCACATGCTCATGGACGGTCAGTCGAAATCCGTTGACATAGTTGGGCTGCCCCATTGCCTTGAGACGGATGGACATTCGTTCGGCATAGCAGTGCTTGCAGCCCGGACTTATCTTCGTGCAGCCCGTGACCGGGTTCCATGTGGATTCGGTCCACTCTATGTGAGATCGCGCAGCCATGACGTTATCTCCCTAAAATATGTTGGGCGATTTTAAGAGCAATCTTGGCCGAGCCATCAAGGAATCCTTGTGGTTCAGGTTCGGCAAGTTCGGTGAATAGTTGTCCATCGGGTGAGCCTCTCTCTACGACTTCTCTGTAACCAGTGCCTACAAAAGCGTCGATATAGGTCAGTGTAAACGGCTGGTTCTTTAAGGCAGTTTTGTATGCAACGAGATATCGCTGGAGCTTATCCAGTTTTTCCTCAGTCCAAGAACCGCCGAAAAGTTGTGGTTGCTGTGCGCTCATGTCACAATCCTCATTACTGATTTTCGTGCTGCTACGGGTGAAAGACACAATGAAAAAATCTTGTCGTCCTTCTTGCCCATGTCAAGAAAAGTACTTGGCAATAATGGTGGCCTTGATCAGAGACTGTTCTCGACTTTCCTCGAAAAACCTAATATCCACCATTGTCGACTACCCTCCTGTACGAGCACCTTTCCCCGCATCTATCCGGTAGTTCCGCTTCGTTGCGACCACCTTCCCCAGGATACGCAGCTCGTCTTCCGGCCCGATGGAGATTGGCCGGTGCCTGGGATTCTCCGGTCTCAACTCGATCTTCTCCTCGCGGATATAGAGGCGCTTCACGGTCGCCTCGTCGCCGAGCAGAGCCACCACGATGTCCCCGCTTTCCGCCACCGGTTGCTGGCGAACCACAACCAGGTCCCGATCGTTGATGCCGGCGTCGACCATGCTGTCTCCGGCGATCTCGAGAGCGAAGTAGCGTCCCGAACGCACAAGCCTGCCTTCGACCAGGACCTCGCCGATGATGTTCTCCTGGGCCAGGATCGACTGTCCGGCGGCAACCTCCCCGACAATGGGGACGGGCACCATGTCGGAGGCTTCATCTTCCGGCTCACGGATGATGGCAAGCCCCCGGGCCTTGCGCGGTTCCCGCCTCAGGTAGCCCTTCCGCACGAGCTGGTTCACCTGATCATGGGCGCTGGCGTGCGATATCCCGAGGATATCCGCGAGTTCCTTGATCGTCGGGGGGAATCCGCGCTGGTGCAGGAATCGCCGGATCTCCTTCAATGTACGGTGTTGCGGGACGGTTATTTCTTTGAGAGGGCGCCTGCCTCTGGGTTTGTGATTTTGACTTATGACTTCCATCCTTCGCAGTCCTGCGCTTTTCACAACAAGCCAAGCCGCGGCGTGCGAGGTTCACATACCACCACCAATTTACAAGATAGCATTATATGGCCTGATGGGCGTCAGGTCAATAGAAAAATATATAAATTCACATTGGTCGCATAGAGAAAAAGAAGATTGGCTAGGAAGGGTTTCTATTGCTGGAGAATGCAGAGAGGGCCCGGCCTCACGGATGAAAGCCTGTGCGCATCGGGTCGTGGTGGAACTGGCCCCAGCCTACGGCTACAGGGTCGTAGGGGCCGGCGCAGTCCCAGAAGAACATCATGGAGTCCATGGATCCGGAGGCGACCTCCACGTCGCCGTCACCGTCGAGATCCACGATCGCGGGCGACGTTCCGGCCCCTCCCATGTTGATGGGCCAGCCGGGCACGACGTCGGCCGCTCCGTCCAGGTCCAGGTCCCAGAGGCGCCAGGCATAGATGAAGTGGCCGCTGGTGGAGACCACGACCTCCATGGCACCGTCTCCGTCCAGGTCGCCCAGGGCGGGAGAGGCGACGATCTCGTCGTCAGTCCCGGCGGTGGGCCAGCCGTCCAGTGGTGAGCCGTCCCAGGCCCAGGCATACACCTTTTTGTCCGAGCTCCCCACGACCACTTCCAGGGTCCCGTCGCCGTCCAGGTCTCCCAGCAACACGGATGAGCAGACGCTGTAGGACTGATTCTGGGGGACAGGGGCGGGCCAGAAATGGCCGAAGGGGGTGCCGTCGGCCTCGAGGACATGGACTTTGTCGGCCATGGAGGCGACGACCACTTCGAGAGAACCGTCGCCGTCGAGATCGCCCATGGCGGGCGATGAAGTGAGCGATCCGCCCAGGGTGACCGGCCAGAGGCCGGGCAGGTCGTTGGCCTCCCCATCGAGGGCGTAGAGGATACCGTCGTCCCCGCCGCCGATGACCACGTCGGGCACCCCGTCGCCGCTCAGGTCGCCGAGAGCCGCTGTCCCGTAGATCCAGCTTCCCGGATCGAGGAAGACCCCGTCAGGGGAGACGATCCCGGTTCCGTCGTGGCGCCACCCGTAGAATTTGTGGTCTCCCCCCACGAAGATCTCGAGGGTCCCGTCGCCGTCCACGTCGGCCAGGGCAGGCACGCTCACCGCACCTATGCGGTCCGAAGTGGAGACCGGCCAGCCCTCCACGAGGTCCGCCTCGTGGTCTTCGTCCGGTCCGTCGTAAGCCCTCCAGGCATAGACCTCGTGGGTGGAGCCTGAGTTTGCCACGGCGACGATCTCGAGAGAGCCGTCGCCGTCGATGTCGCCGGCCGAGGGGGTCCCCACCGTGCCGACGGCAACGGCAAAGCCGCTGATGGTCGTGGGGTTCTGGTCGATATCCAGGACCTCCTCGCCGCCGTGGTGGAAGGCATAGATCTTTGCGTCGCCGGCACCGAAGATCACCTCGATGTCCCCGTCGCCGTCGAGGTCCAGGACGAGGGGCGAGGAGACCTCACCTCCGACTCCTATGGGCCACCCCTGCTGCGGTTCGATGGTGGTCTGGATGGCGAGCTCCCCGCTGGGGGCGCTTTCGCGGCCGGACTCATCCACGGCCGTGACGATGTAGTAATAGAAGGTCGCGCCCGACAGGCCCGTGTCGTGGAAATACGATGCGGCCCGGATGAGCTCATGGTCGGCCCGTGCATAGGGCCCTCCTTCACTACTCGATCGATAGACGTGGTAGCCGGCGAGCCTGGTCCCGGGATGGGGGTCCCAGAAGAGCTGAACGTCGTCCACGCCGGCCTCGCCGGTCAGGCCCGCCGGAGGCGTCAGGGGCCCGGACACCACGATCCGGTCCTCCCAGGTGTTGCCGTAGAGATCGACGAAGACGAAGTCGAAGGCCAGGGGGCTTCCGTCGTAGTCTTTCGAGGCCCGAAAGACGAAGGGGCTCTCCGAAGGGACCTCCTCGAGGTAGAGGACGTCGCCGAAAGAGGCGCTACCTTCGATTATTTCCACATCCACGGAGCTTACGACAATGGTCCCATCGACCTCGACAGCGGTCCCTTTAGAGTAATTTTTAACGACCAATGGGAGCTCCACGGTCTCCCCGGGATCGACCAGGCCGTTTCCGTTGTCGTCGTCCACAGAATGGGAGGCGATGCATAGGTCCGGTGCGCTCACCTCCATATCAAAGGTATCCGTCCACCAGATGGGGGCCGGCCCGGACCACGGGAGCATGGCAAGGCCCCATATCCAGAGCCGCACCTCCACGGCATGCCCGGCCGGGCAGTCAGGGCTCACCTCGATGTCGAAGTCGTCGGGCGACAGGATCTCTCCCCCCGGCGGGATTGTGTAGAAGATCTCGTACCCATCGGCGATGCTCACATAGGGGCCGGGCTCGACGAGCTCGATCCAGGCGAGCACCCAGTAGGCCGGCATAAGGCCGCTGTTCGCGAGGGTCACCGGGATCTCGACCGACTCGCCCGCATCCACTACGCCGTCGCCGTTTCCCGAGCTCGAGCCTGAGCCGTCGTCATCCACATTCCATCCACTCAGGTAGATGTGGGGGGCCCAGCGCGGGACAACCGGGATAGAGGCCTCGGCAGGGTAATAGTTCGTCTTTGTGGCGGTCACCAGGATCTCGCCCGGAGTGTTCGGATCAAAGGAAAAGATCACCTGACCCTGCTCATCTGTGATCCCCACGGCATAGTCCTCGCTCCCCTTCATGGCGCACACGACCGCCCCCTCTACAGGATCGAGGGATTTGTTGTCATTGACCGTGATCGTGATATCGCTCGGGCCCGTTGTTGCCTGTGGGGGGAGGTCCAGGGTGAGCAGGCCGAGGTGGTCCGTATTCACGGAAAGCTCGGGGTCGCCGAGGATGTTCTGGATGTATCGGTGATAAAGGGAAAAGCCCGCCGTCTTCGTGGCGGAGTGGGCCTGGCCGAGGTTCATGCCGAGCTGGTAGACGGCCTCCATAAAGGCCCTGTCCTGGGAGTTCTGGCTCCAGTAGCCGGTCCTCGAGTTCCCCACGGCGGCAGGCCCCCCGCCGCCGGGGCTCCTGACGAAGTGCTCGAGGGCGCAGTCGTAGTCAAAGGCCCCCGGAGAGCACCCCAGGGTCCAGAGGATCGAGTAGAAGGGCCCGTTCACGAGGGAGTCCATGTCGCTTCGGTTGATGGTGCCCCCGCCGGTCTTCGAACCTGCGCCGATGCAGTACTCGCTGCTGTGGTCCTGGTGGTTGATCAGGCCGTATCCGGCATTGATCTCATGGAGGGTCGTTGTGCGGGTGAGCTCATCGTCGCAGGCCCAGCCCCCGCCGTCCCTCGGTGCGCAGAGATAGTAGACCAACACCTCGGGGGGAATGAAGTCGGTTCCGATGGCCTTTTTGTTGATCGCGCCCGTGCCGTCCCCGCCCGAGCCGGCCGAGGCGCCGAGCATGAGCACGCTCCCATGGTGGTCCGTCGGGAGCTCGCGCTCCCAGAAGAGGGTCTTTTCCACGAAGGCGGCGGCCTGCAGGGGCGTGGAGACCGGGGCCCGCCCCACAAAGAGGTCCGGAACGGCGTCCGCCCCGTCGCCGATCTCGCCGAAGAGCCAGTCGCCGTCGGCGTTCCAGTCGTTCTCGGGCGGGTCGATGTCGGCGTAGTAGAGGTC
>CAZFWM010000284.1:0-9872 GCA_964522545.1 uncultured Thermodesulfobacteriota bacterium | reverse complement strand
ACATGAGGTCATTCTAAAAGTCTATAGCTGAAATGTCGCTGTAGTATTATGAAAAAATGTTGAGAAAGATGTAACATATTAAGGACTCTTCTTTTCTAATAATAATAACCGGGGCCGAACCGCCCCGGCGCGGACGAGGGGAAGGGCCGGAGGAGGTCCGAAACGGAGGTTCAGAAATGAATGTATGGTTAAAAAACAGGATCGCGGTGTTGCTCGTCGGCTTTGCCATGTCGATATACATTGCCGGCACGGCCGTGGCGGCGCCGCCGCCCACGTGCGATGTCTGCCCCGGGGCTCCCATCGAGTGCCCCTACGCGTCCATCCAGGCGGCGATCCGTGCCGCGTCCGACGGCGATACGATCTGGGTGTGCAGCGGCACCTACCATGAGAACATCGACTTTCTCGGCAAGGCGATCACCGTCCGGTCCATGGGTGGTGCGGAGACCACGGTCATCGATGCGGACCTATCCGGCAGCGTGGTGACCTTTGTAAGCGGCGAGGGCCCGGACTCGGTGCTCCACGACCTCACCCTCACCCGTGGACGAGGCACCTATGTCGAGTCCGAGGGAAACTACGGCGCCGGAATCTTTTGCGATTCCTCATCCCCGACCGTGACGGACTGCACCCTCTACGACAATCAGATACGCGGCGGCGGCGACGGCGGCGGCGGTGGGGTCTACTGCAACAGCGCCTCTCCGACCTTCACCGACTGCGTGTTCCATCGGAACCGGTCCGACTGGGACGGAGGCGGGGCTTACTGTAGGGCCTCCGATCCGACCTTCACCCGCTGCACCTTCCTCGGAAATTTGTCGTCCTATAAGGGAGCGGGGATCTACAGCGACCCCGACTCGACCCTGACCCTCACCGACTGTGACTTCGAGAGCAATTACATGGTCGGCGGCCCAGTCGCCGGCGGCGGTATCTACTTCGACGCCTCTCCCCCTCCCACGCTGGTCGGCTGCACCTTCATCACAAACAGGATTGCGAGCGGCAACGGCAGCGGAATCTATTTCAACAATATGCTTTCGGCGACACTCACCGAATGTACTTTCAACGGGAACTGGAATATTTCAGGTGGCGACGGCGGCGCAATCTATTTCGACAATACACTTACGGCGACGCTCACCGGATGCACCTTCAGCGAAAACACGGTCAACGGCAACGGCGCCGGGGTCTATCTGACCGACTCGACCGCGACCTTTACCGGATGCGATTTCATCGAAAACACGGCCTCTCTGGGCGGCGGGGGCATGGCCAGCTATTTGTCCTCGCCGATGCTCGACGGCTGCACCTTCGAAGGCAATGAGAGTGAGTCACCCCTCGGCGGGGGGGGCGGCGCTGTCTACTGCGGCGGTTTCCCCTCGCCTGTCCTCGACGGCTGTCTGGTGACCGGGAACGAAGCCGGGGGCGTGGGAGGTGGAATTTCCTGTGAAGCTTCATCTCCAACGCTGACGGGCTGCACCATCAGCGGAAACACGGCCTCTCAGTACGGCGGGGGCCTCTCCTGCATCGAGAGCTCCGGCGCGATGATCATCGGCTGTACGATCAGCAACAACACGGCTGAGATGGGCGGCGGCGGGATTTCCACCCTCGAATCCCCCGTCGAGATGATCAACTGTACGGTCGTGGGCAACCGGGCCAACGGCACGTTCTGGGACCAGGGCGGCGGCGGAGCCTATTGTCAGAGCGCCACCCCCACGATCACGAACTGCACCTTCAGTGACAATTACGCTGTCAGAAACGGCGGCGGGATTTACAGCTTCTCTTCATCGGTGGAAATGGTCAACAGCATTTTGTGGGGGGATCGGGCCGGGAGCGGCCTGAGCGAAGTCTATGTGAGCGGCGGCGATGATCCCGTCATTAACTATTCCGATGTCCAGGGCGGGTGGGCCGCAGGAGCCGGCAATATCGACGTCGATCCGTCCTTCGTGGGCGGTGGCGACTATCACCTCACAGTGGCCTCGCTCTGCATCGACGCCGGGGATCCGGCCGGCGTCCCCCCGGCTTTTCCGGCCGACGACATGGACGGCGATGCCCGGCCACAGCACGCCGCCTACGACATGGGGGCGGACGAGTATGTGGGCGATCTCTGTGTCGATGCGGACGGAGACGGTTACTACGGAAGGTTGGGGTGCGGAACAAAGGTGGACTGCGACGACGAATTCGACACCGTCCATCCGGGAGCCCCGGAAATCTGCGACGGAATGGACAACGACTGTGACGGCGTGACGGATGAGGGGTGTTACCCCACCATACGCGTCGCAACCGACGGCTCCGAATTCACCACCGGGGAGACCATGACCGCAAGCCTCCAGACCACAACCGGCGCCGACCCGGCGGTGGTGGATGTGTATCTCTGTCTCTATCTGCCCAGCGGGATCTTTGTTTTTCTCCCCTCCCTGTCGACCTATCCCACGCCGCTGCTCAAATCCTGGACGGTCGTCGATTGGGGACCCGGTGTGTTCTTTCGCTGGACATTCAGTGAGACCCATATGGCCGGCACCTACTACTGGATCGCCCTCTATACGGAACCAGACACATTCGACATCGTCGGGGTGGGGGATGTAGCCCCCTTCACCTTCACTCCATGATCCGAGACGATGAATGTCGCGACCTGTACATGAGGGGCCTCCGCGGGCCCCTCGCGACACCTCGATGAAAATCAGGATTTTTTGTCTCAATTTGTGGTATAATAAAGGATCGTGAAATTGGAAATTCTCTTGAAATTACTAAATGGAAAAAGAGAGGCAGAAAAAATGAAAAGCAAAGGCAATTATGTCGGGTTTTTTATTCTTGCGGGGATCATGCTTTTGTCTCTGTTCTCTGCAGCCGTCGCGCAGGCGGATACGGAGGAGTATTTCAACAATCCTCCCGGGTGCGAGTGGGGGGTGCTCTATTCGGGGCATGCGAGCGCCTACTCCTTGGACAGGAGTCTCGGAGGGTACATTGTTGCCTGTACCCAGTGGCTCGAGGAAAGCGGCCCTCCGCCTTGGGGGACGGATATCTGGGCGTCCCTTTTGAAGCTCGACTTGGACGGGACCGTCGACTACTACATGCCGGTCATGGACCCGGCTCACCCGGAGCATGCCACTGCGGCCCTCGGGGTGGAGATCGTTCCCAGCACAACCGGGATAGGTGATGACGGGTACGTGATCACGGGATTGAAATGGCAGCACCATGAGGGGCCCGGAGGGCATGATTTCTATCAACGCGACCTGTGGCTGATGAGGGCGACCGTGGACGGGTACTTCGACTGGGACGTCACCTTCGGCGGGCTGGGCGATCACTTCGGCAACTCCATCGCCATAGACTATGATGGAGTTACTGAGTCCTACGATTACGTGATCGGCGGAAGACAGGCCGATGTCACCGGCTTTTACGGCGGATGGCTGCTTCGCACCGACAGCGCAGGCACGGTGGAGCTGGACAGGGACCTGTGGGACCCGGACAGCGGATGGCTCTCCCACGAAGTCTACAGCACAAAGCCGACCGAGGACGGGGGCTATATCAACGGGACCGATTACGGAATGGTGAAGACAGACGCCCTGGGGGCCTTTGAATGGAGGATTACGGAGCCCGGAATCGGGACGGACGTTTTCTATTCCGTGGCGCAGACATCGGATGGCGGGTACATCGGGGTGGGCGCAAGAGACATGAATCTTCTTCTCACCAAGGTGGACGCCGGCGGTGTAGAGCAGTGGAGCCGGACCTTTGGGAACAGTGAGGTTGCGGACTCCGGGCGTGCCGTGGTCGAGGCCTCGGGTGGAGGGTATGCCCTGGTGGGGGATACGGGATCCTATTTTGGGCACGGACACGGCGGCTCTGATGTCTGGCTCATAAAGACCGACGACGACGGGGAGATGGAATGGGACCAGGTGCTCGGCGGGTCCGGCATCGACAGAGGGTATGCCCTGGTGGAAAACACCGGCGTGGATCCTGGTTATGTCGTGGCCGGGCGTGCCGAGTTCGAGGACGCAAGCCGCATATGGGTCTTCAAGTCGAGGAGCTTTCATTCCCCTCCCATTGCGGACTTTACTTATTCACCGGAAAGCCCTGTTTTTGTGAGCCAGACTGTCCTGTTCGATGCCTCGGCCTCCACAGATCCTGATGGTTCTATAGAAGAATATTTTTGGGACTTCGGAGATGGCGAAACGGCTGAGCGTACGGATGCAGGACCTGTTGCTCATACCTATTTCAGCCCTGGAGACTATTCGATAACGTTGAAAGTCACCGATGACGAGGAAACTTCCGATACGACCACTCGGGATATCACCATAGTGGAGATGGCCGTGCAGTGGGAGAGAACCATCGGCGGGACGGGAAGCGACATCGGATTCGATATCATCGAGGCATTGGACGGCGGCTTCGTGGTCACGGGGTACTCATCCAGCAGTCCAAGCTATGCAGGTTCGTACGACGCCTGGCTGTTCAAGACGGACGAAAACGGCAATCTCGATTGGGAGAGGCGGTTTGCCGACTGGTCCGGAGATCCCGCGCTCAACGAGTTCGGGGAGGCGATTGCCTACAGCAGGGACGGCGGCTACATCCTGACCGGCGCGACGGGAGGCGGCAGCACCAATACCGATCTCTGGCTAATCAAGACCGACATCGCCGGGGTTCCGGCCTGGACCCGGGAGTACGGTGGCGATTTCTTCGACGAGGGCTATGCTGTGGCCCCTGCCCACGGCGAGGGCTACATCGTCGGTGGCATGACCTCCGCCGGAGGCCTGGACAGGGACTTCTGGCTCATCAAGACGCTATCGGATGGAAGCCTGGACTGGGAACAGATCTACGATGAGCCGGGCCCGGATTTCTGCCTTGCAGTGGCCGCGACTTCGGACGGCGGCTACATCACGACGGGACATTATACCTCTGGCGACGGGCCGCTTCCGCTGATCAATACCGACGCCGCAGGAGTCGAGGTTTGGTCCCAGGAGTGGACCGATCCATATCCTTCCGACAATTACGGCCACTGGGTCGCCGAAACGGATGACGGTGGATTCGTGGTCGCCGGCGGCTATGAGCGGGAGGTCTCCCTCATGAAGGTGAGCGCGGCCGGAACCAAACAGTGGGATCAGTACTATAGCGGTGGGGGTGATAACGGGCGCGGCCATGCCGCAGCCGCGACCCTCGACGGAGGCTACATCATTGCGGGAACCATCTCTCCATCTCCTGGAGACGACGACATATATCTGGTGAAGACCGATGCGGCCGGCAATCTCCAGTGGGAGAGGACATTCGGCACGGACACTACGAACGAAATAGCCAGTGGGGTCATCGCTCTGGACGACGGCGGCTATGTCATCCTTGCGAATCAGGTGCCCCATCTTGGGACGAAGCATAATGTCTTGTTGATCAAGATCGGCCCGTACGAGCCGGTTCCGGATTTTGGCCTGGTCGCCCCGGGAGATGGAGCATTACTGGGCACAGCTCCTACATTCGAATGGAATCCCGGTGAATACGATCGGTTCTTGTTCTACAGCTACTTCAACTATACCGGGATCGGCTATCATCCGATTTCCTTCTGGCTCCCGGTTTCATCGCTCTCCATGCCGATTGGGTGGTGGAATATGCTCGCCTCAGGCGTTCCCAGCTTCTGGACGGTCCTGGGAGTCAACACGGGCACAGGCGCCTGGGAGCTTGCGGATGTTTGGTCGTTTACCAAATTCTAAGAGGTGCCGCCTGAAAAGGGATCAGGGATGAACTTGCGGTAGGGGCACGGCAGCATGCCGTGCCCCTACATGCATCGCATCGAATCTCCAAGCGTCTAAAGCCCCCCCACGATCTTCCAGCCTCCGCGCTCCCGGCGAAGCTCCAAGGTTTCCGTGCCCGGCATGAGCCGGCGCTTTTCCCCGACGGCCGCCTCCAGGTAGAATTTCTGGACCACGAACGCCCGGTCTCCTTTTGGATAGATGGTGCGGTCGCGAAAGGTATAGTCGATCGAATCGTAGGCAGAGAAGATCTGCTCGGCCGCCTTTTTTCGGATCGCCTCGAAGTCGGCGCCCCGGTCATTGTAATGGGCCGAGATGCAGGACATGTAGAGCTCGATATCCCGGGTCTCTATGGCCTTTTCCCGTTTTGCCAGCAGGACCTCGATCGCCTCCTCGTCCGACCGCGCACACCCGGCGGCAGCGACAAGGACAAACAGAAGAGTAAACAGAGGGATGAGAGTGAGATGCCCGGAGTGCCGGGGCGATGGTGGCCCGTGAGGGCTACTCATACCCGAACCAGACGTATAGGCGCTCTTTGAGGCGGCGGTACTTGGAGATGGTCGTGTGACGGCCCCCTTCCAGATCGGACAGGAAGGGCTCGGCCTTTCCCTGGTATTCGCTCTGCGGATAGGTCTCGATGAGGGAGCGGAATACGTCGGCGCTGCGTTCGTCCTCTCCTGAGAAATAGAGGGATTTGCCGAGGTAGTATTGGATGCGGTCGTAGAAATCGACTTCGGCGTGCTCGGCGTTCAGCCGGTCGAAGCGGTGGGTGGCCGCCTGGAAATTGCCGGCCCGGTAGTAGAAGCGCCCGATGTAGAAATCATGCTCGGCCAGCCGCCCCTTGGCTTCATCGAGTCGGTCCTCGGCCTCCTCCACATAAGGAGAGGTCGGGTACTTCCGGAGAAGGGCCTCGAACTCGTTCACAGTATTCCGGGTGTTGGACTGATCCTGGTCGACGTCAAGCATCTGTCGGTAGTAACAGGTCCCTTTGAGCAGATGGACATAGGGAATTCTCGGGTGGGAAGGGTGCATCTCCTGAAACCGCTGGAGGTCCAGGACGGACTCTATGAATTTTCGATTGCAGAAGTTGGCCTCGGCGATCTTGAGCTCTGAAGGGATCGCGTACCGGCTGAAGGGAAAGTGCTGGGTCACCTTCTCGAAGTTGAGGATCGCCTCGCTCCAGCGGCCGCGGCTGAAGTGCTCGAGACCGAGGTTATAGTAATGGTCGGCCGTATTCTCTTCGGCCTTCTCTTCCAGGGACATGGAGGCGCACGCCGCAAGAAGGAAGACGGCGGCCGCGAGGGCAATTATTTGTTTATGCATCCACACAGTAAGACCTTTCATGGGCGTAGACTCTATACTATAGAGATCGTGGTACGAGACTATTCAATCAAAGCTAAAAGAATGGAGTGACCTTGTCAATCCCGGGTTCACTTGATTGCATAGCAGGATATCCAATTTATTCCGTCGAAAAAGATTTAAAGCCAAGGCGCAGAGACGCAGAGAAAAAATTCGTTGAGCCTATTGAAAAGATTTTTTTACCACAGAGGACACAGAGGTCACAGAGAGAGAATTAATGGAATCAAACTCTTTATTCCTCTGTGATCTCTGTGTCCTCTGTGGTGAATTTATATAACGAAAGGTTTGAATTGTCAGAGATCAAAAGTCTGCTCGAAGGGTGATAAGTGCTATCGTTTGACAACTACGATCCCACCCATTCAGATCCTGCATCCCTGGGCGGCGTTCATGTATCCCTGATCATCCCCATCCAGGATTCCGCTGCGGTCGAGGTCGGCGCCGTGGCACCAGCTGTTTTCCGGCCCGCACTCGGCGAGCTCGCCGTGGGCGGACCAGGCACCCTCGAAGAGGGCCTGGTCGTCGGCGCCCACCACGCCGTTGTCGTCAAGATCGGCCGGTGCGCAGCCGAGGGTGGCCCACTCGCAGTCGAGCGTCTCCGGGGATGCGACGCAAAGGGGGGCTTCGAACCAGAGCCTGAACTCCTGGAAGCACTCGTGGCGGGAGTTCTCGGTGGGCATCCACTCGTCGTCGGGCCCCACGCACTCATAGCCGTCGCCCGCGCGCCGCACCGGCGGCGTGTACCCGAATCGGTCGCGGTAGCGGTCGATGATCCAGGGAGACCGCTCCAGCCGGGCCGCCAGCCGGGCCTCGACTTGGTCGAGGATCTCCTCGTCGCTCAGCAGAGGCCGGTAAGGAGTGTCGGCCATATCCAGCCGGGATTCGATATAGGTGATGTGCTGGTCGCCTGTGGAAAAGCCGTCGAGGTCGGCCAAGGGCGAGTCGAGGCCGAACAGGCGGGCGTATACGGCCCCCTTGTAGAGCATTTCACCGGCGCCTCTCACTTGTTGCTCCGCGGCGGTCGCTCCGACAACATCGATCACCCTCGGGTCCGTTGCGAGTCCGTACACAAGGTCGGCCAGGATCCTCTGCATCCCGATCAGGTTCGAAAGAGTGTTGCGCGCCTCGGCGTACAGCTCGACCTCTTCGACGATCTGGGCGTAATAGCAGAGCACCACCGCACCCAGCTCCAGCTCCGAGAAGTCGTCCATCATGCCGCCCAGAAGTCCGGGAAAGAGGTCGGGGAAGAACAGGGCGATCACTTCCGCGACCTCCCACAGGGGCACTCCGAAGATCTCGGCAGCAAGCATGTCCCCCCAGCCCAGCCCGACGAACGCGTCGTCGAGGCTTTCACATTTCATCACCGGCAGGGGCAGTGGGGGGAGCCCCAGCTCCCGGAAGAGCTCCCGCAGAGCCGAGGTCTCGATGGCGCCGGGCAGGGGGACCTCCGGCACCGGCCAGCCGAGGCCCTGGCTGGAGATCGCCCTGGCCGCGTAGGCCATCTGGCAGGAGGCGAGGCTTCCGAGATCCTGCCACTCCACCTCTCCGTCGGGATTCATATTGCCGGCGGGCGTGAGGGTACAGTAGTCGTGCCACTCGTCGACCGTCATGAGGATGTTGCGGTGGGCCACGATGGAGTCGCCCGTGCGGCGGGCCGCACGGGCGGCATTGCCGGCGGCCCGGGCCAGATCGGCCGGGAGCCCTTCCGTCGACTCCGCTTCGAATGCGGCGAGGAATCCCAAGGCGTAGTCGGTGAAGTTGTCCCGCGAGTTGTGGTTGCCCCAGTACGCGCCCTCCCAGATCCCCATCTGCGAGATCATGAAGGAGGAGCAACAGTCCGAGACCCGCAGGAACGGCGGCTCATGGTCCAGCTCCGCGAATACATAGGTGGTGGCGAAGTTCCCCAGCTCGTCGATCGGCTTGAATTTGAATAAGAATTCTTCGGGATTTTCGCGGTACGTGAAGATGACGCCCTCGTAAAAGGCCTCCAGAATCTCCTGTTCGAGCTCGGGCGGGTAGGGCACTGGGAGCGCGACCGCCTCGCCCCACCGGGTGCGCGAAACAGTCCCGCCGATCCCGTCCATGCTACGCGTCCAGCCCGGCAGGGCCTCCCGGGTCGTCAGGCCCGGGTGCCCCGAGACCGCCTGGTTGAAGGCAAGGCCCTCGAACATGCGGATCAGAGTGAGCTCCAGGGGGCGCCCCCCGATGGCCTGGTAGAGCTTCCATGTGGCGAAGGTGGAATGGCCGAAGGGATTGTTCCCTTCCGGGCCCGGCACGACCTCCCAGGCGTTGCCGTCCCTTGCGATGGCGACCTTGAGAAAGGTGTTGCCCATGGCGGCGTCCCCGGCCAGGGCGAAGCGGTTCATGCTCAGGGCCGTCCTCTCGGCGCGCTCCCGGTAGAAGAGCCTGAAGGCGTCGGTGCGGGCGTCGGGATTCGGCACGGGGCCCGGCTCGTCCGGACCGTCGTCGTCATTCGGCACCGATGGGTCTTCCAGGGGCGGCCGGCCGTCGAGGTCCTTGTGGCAGGCCGGGCCGGGCACAAGGAAGATCAGGAATAATAGAAGGATGAGAATAAGACGCATCATATCATCGCATGGGAAGTCCAAATTTTTCCGTTTAAAGATTTTAACGCAGAGACGCAGAGGCGCAGAGAAGGAAATCCATGACGAATGTTTTTTTGACATTAAGGTCCTTCGCGTTGCTCAGGATAAACTCCGCGAGAAATCTTTCCGAAGGCACATTTTGAATAGATTAGACAGGAGTTCCCACCGCTCAAAGACAGTCTTATCCAATGATTCCCGATAG
>CAZFWM010000283.1:0-9908 GCA_964522545.1 uncultured Thermodesulfobacteriota bacterium | reverse complement strand
AAAGATACACTTCTGAATGACGCAGCTTAAGAAAACTTCTGACTGTCGAGTACTGTGATGGCTTCATTGATCTGGAAGATTTCAAATGCACATGCCCCGATGACGATGAGGATGGCTATTTCGATGAAGCATGCGGCGGAGATGATTGTGATGATGCGGATGGGAAAGTCCACCCGGGAGCCACCGAGATCTGCAACAACGGGATAGACGACAACTGCGATTCATTGATCGACTCGGATCAACCAACCTGTAAAATCATCCATGTCCCGGAGGATTATCCAACGATACAAGAAGGAATCGAGGCCGCTCAAGATGGGAATACCGTACTGGTAGCCAGAGGCGGTTATAGCGAGAACATCAACTTACTCGGCAAGGCGATAACCCTTCGGAGCGAAGAAGGTCCCGATGTGACATTCATTTCTGGGTATAATCCTTATTTCCCTTATACCGCAACCCCTGTGTCATTCTATTACTATGAGACAGAGGATACGGTCATAGACGGATTCACACTCACCGGTGGAGGGTACGGGATCTTTTGTGATTACTTCTCCTCACCGACGATCCTGAATTGCACGATCATGCGGAATGATGAGGGCGGGATTTTATGCGACTACTACTCTTCCCCGACGATCATGAACTGTACCATCTCTGAAAATATTTATAATCTCCATTATGAATATAGTGAATGGGGGCTAGGTGGAATCACCTCTTACTCTGGCTCCCCCACGATTACGAACTGTACGATCACAAGGAATGAGGCGTATTTAGGATGCGGGGGGATCTCCTCCTACGACAGCGCCCCAACGATCACGAATTGCACGATCTCTGAGAATGGTTCACATTTTGGCTATGGCGGGATCTGGTGTTCATATTTCTCTTATGCTTCCATTGCGAACTGCACGATTGCAGAAAACAGTGCTGAATACTTCGGTGGCATCCATTGCGATTGGAAGTCGCATCTGACGATGACAAACTGCATCTTATGGGGAAATTCCGGACTAGCGGAAAGTGAGATCGTCATTATGTATGATTCGTCCCTGACGATTGGCTACAGCGATGTGCAGGGGGGGGAGGAATCCGTATATGTTGAAGAAGGCTCAACTCTTGTTTGGAAGGATGGAAACATCGACGCAGACCCGCTCTTCGCATTGGAAAGTGATTATCACCTTACAAGCGGCTCTCCATGTATCGATACAGGCACGGATGCAGGTATTGACACTGACATCGATGGCGACTCGAGGCCTCAGGGCATCGGTTTTGACATGGGCTCAGATGAATATAAGGACGAAGACGGTGATGGCTGGGTCTCCTATGAGGACTGCGACGACAAAGACCCAAGTGTATACCCAGGTGCCTATGATCCTTGTGATGACATCGATCAGAACTGCGACGGAACCGATGGTTTTCCAGAGATTTGCGATAATGGCATCGACGACGACTGTGATGGTCTCGGAGACGGATGGGACACGGACTGCTGCGACGACGCTGACGGAGACGGCTTCACAGATGAGGCCTGCGGCGGAGCGGACTGCGACGATACCGAGCCGCTCGCCAGCCCAGGCAGGCAGGAAATCCAAGGCGACGGGATCGACAACGACTGCGATGGCATGATAGATGAGGCCTGCTTTATCGGCACAGTGATGTAAATGGCGTTCATTTGACAGACGGATTATAGGAGCCCTGTTGCATATCGTCGCGGTTCTGCGGCGCGCGAAAGCGCGTCCGTAGCAACTGCTTGTTCGATGTCTATTCTCGCTTGCTGGCGAAGTCCCAAAAGTCGCGGGGAGACATGACTCGTGCGCCACGGTATTTCCCGAATATCGAGAAGATCTTTGTCCCCGGTAATGATGGCATCAATATCTCCGGGGTCGACCAGTCCTAGAATCATGAGATCCCCAGGGTCGCGGCAGGCATTCGCAGGGACATTGCTCGGTTCAAGGATCTCGGCATTGCTGCGCAGGACCTTCAAGTATTCTGCGACTATAGAAGGATGCACTTTGATCTTCTTGGTCAGTTTCTCCTGGATCTCCTGCAAAATGCCTTCACACAAGACGATCTCGTGATGCTCCAGGCAAAGTTCCATTACCGCTTCACATAATCCTCTGGCGGCCGTTGCGGCAATAGCCACGTTGGCGTCAATCACCACTCTCATGATAGAGCCCTGAAGACGTCTTCATCAGTCAGTAGTCCTTGCGCCTCGGCGAAGGGCAGTATCTTCTTTCGTACGGACCGAAACCTCTCCACCGCGATATAGCGGCGAAGCGACTCTCTGACAATGTCGCTGACCGCCCGGTTCTCATCGCGGCTAATCTCGTTCAATTCGGCCTTCAGCGCTTCTGACAATCGTATAGTGAGCGTCGTCATGGCAAATCCTCCTATAATACAATGTAGTGCATCGGCGGGCGGTTGTCAAGCTATTGGCCATACAATCATCGAACTAATGGTTACGTTAGGGATTGAACCAGATCGGCGCCGAGACGAGTAGATCGCCGTCGGCCTGGATCGCATTCATGAGCACGTAGCCCGCCTCCTCCACGGTCCAGTCAATCTCCCATACACACCAGGTGAGACCGTCGCAGGGGATCTCCCGCAGCCGCTCCTGACCGGGCCCCCAGAGCTCGATCGTCTCGAAGCCGTCCCCGTCGTCCGGATCGAAGGCCTCGATGACCAGGGTGGCCGAGGCGCAATTCTCGAGGATGGAGCCCATCCAGCAACCTTCAGAGGTCGCGAGCTTCACATACGCGTTCTTGTCGAGCGTGGAGAAAGTGCGCCGGTCGTGAAAGCAGCGTCGGACCGCCTCGCGCGTGAGCTCGTCCAGCCAGAGTCCGGTCCGATGGTCGTCGGCGGTGCCCCAGTTGCAGGTGTGGTTGTCCTGGTTCCAGGTGGGCGAGAGGTGCCAGCCCTGGTCCAGGGCCATGAACAGGGAATTCCAGCCTTCGGGATACCCCGGGGAGAGCTCGATCTGGTTGATCTTCGGGTCCACCTCGGGCACATAGGCGAAGCCGTCCCACTCCGGCTTGATCTCTCTGCCCGGGTGATTCATCTGGGCCAGGCAGTCCGGGCAGTCGAGAAGCTGCTCATAGAAGATGTGGTAGTCGAGGGTAACGATGGGGAGGAGGTAGTCGATGAAGAAGACATTGGCGTGCCCGGTGGATATAAACCAGGGAAGCTCGAAGCCGCTGCCGTACTCGTAGCCGACCAGGGTCACGTAGGAGCCGGGAACGTAGAACTCGTCGGCCGCGGCGTGGAGGCGCTGCCATTTGTCCACGGGCGGGGGCAGATAGAGCTGCTCGAGGTGATCGGTCAGCGCAAAGACGTCCAGGTCTCCCTCGTCGCGGGCGTGCACGTACGCCTCGCGAGGCATTCCGATTCCGTCGGAAAAGGAGGTGTGAGAGTGGAACATGCCGTGGTAGGCCGAAAAATCACCGAGGATGCATCCTTCGCAGATCGCATCGTCTCCGCTGTCGCTCGAGGAACAGCCAACCGCCGCCAGGAGCATGACGAGGAACGCCGTCGGGAACCATCGCATCGATCCATTCATGATCTTCATGATCCTTGGCCTCCTTGTTTCAAGTACAGACACCGCTGATTCGGCCCCCCTCACACCTTGACGCGCTGGATCAGGTAGGGCTTGTGGGGAAAGACGCAGTAGATCGGGAATTCGGGTCTGTAGCTGTCGATGAGGGAGCGCAGCTTCTTCTGTATCGAGGCAGGACTGTACCGGTGCGAGATGTGGAAGAGCAGGAGGGCCCCGACCCGATTTCGCTGGGCGCTTTGAATCGCCTCCTCCACCGTGGCGTGGATCGGCTCTTTCCGGTCGGAAGCGTCGAGGAAGGTGGCGTCATGCATCAGGACCTCACAGTCCCGGAGCATCTCGCCGGGCACGGTGAGTGCGTCTCCCGTGTAGAGGAGGAGCTTCTTTTCGTAGTCCTCCATGAGGGCGGGCTTGCCGCGCTCGCGGATCAGGGAGACGATTGCCTCCTGCTGAAGGCCCCTGAACTCGGGGCGCAGCCGGCTGCGTCGCTCGATGACGGCGTACCCGAGTGAGGCGGCCCAATCGGTGTGCTGCGTTCGAAAAGGCCTGACGAAGTGTGCGTCCCCCCCGGACGAGAGGGGGATGGGGCCGGCCGTCTCGTCGATGGGGATCCATTGCAGGTCGAAGGGAAGGTCCCGGGCCAGGCGCACGATGTACTTCTTGAGGTTCTCCATGTGATCGTCGCCCGCAGGGTGGTAGATCTCGAGGTCTTTCTCCGTATCCCCCCGGGCGTTCTTGCGGGAGAGGATGAACCCGGGCAGCCCGCCGATGTGATCGTAGTGGCTGTGGGTGATAAAGACCTTTTCGATCCCGAAGACATAATTGGCAAGGGCCGCGCTCACCCCCTCGCCGGCATCGAAGAGGTTGCGCGAGGAGCGAAAGTAGAACCAGGTCGAGTACATCGCCTTGGAGTATCCCGAGATGTTTTTGATGATGTCGGCGGCAAGGCTCAAAGGGAGCTCCTCCTGAGAAGACGCCGGGCTGGCGTTTTCACAGTGGTTTGATTGCTGTCCTCGAAATTATGGAAGATGCCACATTCCTTGTCAATTTGGTCAGGTTGCTATGTAGGGGCACGGCATGCCGTGCCCGTGGTAAGGGCGCAGCAAGCGGCGCCCCTACTTAACCCCCAGCGCCTTCAGCTCTTTCTCGAGTTCGGGGACCGATGTGAAGACGATTCCGTGTATCCCGATCCTGCGGGCGGCCTCGACGAATTCCTCCTTGTCGTCCACGAAGATGCATTGTTCGGCCGGCGCCCGTGCGGCCACCAGTGCCGCCCGGTAGATCTCGGGCTCGGGCTTGCGGTGCCCCACCCGGAATGAGAGGACCTTCTCGTCGAAGAGGGCCAGCGCCTCGGGGAAGTGCGCCTCGCACCACGGAAAGTGGATCGGATTGGTGTTGGATAGGAGCACGAGCCGGTACGCGGCCTTCAGCCTTTGCAGCACCGGTAGCATCGGCTCGTTGGCCCAGAAGATGTCCTGCCAGAACTCGACGAAGTCCGCATAGGTGAGATCGGCCTCGATGGCCTTGCACACGGCCCGGTGGAATTCCTCCGGCCCGATCTTTCCGGCATCGAAGAGCGGCTCGAGGCCCGCCGTGAAGATGCGCGAGTAGACCTCCTCGGACGTGAGGGAGGCGGCCGAGGCGAGCTTGCGGCAGACGATCTGGTGGTCGAAGTTGGCGACCACGTTTCCCAGGTCGAACAGGATGGTTTCGATCTGTACGGCTGGATCAGAATCCTTCTTCATTTTTTTTATTGAATCCTTATGTCACAGCCCCGTGGGCACGTCGATGAACCGCACGGGCAGATCGAACTTCGATCTCATGTGGCGGCCGAGGGCCTCGATGCCGAACCGCTCCGTGGCGTAGTGGCCCCCGTAGAATACGTTGATGCGGTGCTCCCTGGCGAAGTGAAAGGCCGTGTGGTTTGTTTCGCCGGTGACGTACAGGTCGATTCCCATGTCGCTCAGGGCCTCGATGAAGGCCGGTTCGCTGGCGCTCCCGGAGACTACGGCCACAGTACGAACCTTCTTCGGACCAAAGGCCCAGACCTGGCCCTCCAGGCCGAGGCCCTCGCCCACCGCTTCCATTGCCCCTTCAACCGGGGTAGGCTCCGGAAGTCGCCCGCTCATACCGATCTCCCGCCCCCGGTACAGCCCGCATGGTTTCACGTCGACCAGGCCGATGCGGCGGGCGATACAGGCGTTGTTTCCTACCTCCGGGTGGGCGTCGAGAGGGAGGTGGGCCGCGTAGAGGGCCATGTCGGCATCCATGAGGGTTCTGATGCGTCGGTAAAAGGCCCCGCGCAGGGGAGTGGCCTGGCCCCAGAACAGGCCGTGATGGACGATGAGCAGATCCATCCGGGCGCGCCGCGCCCTGCGGAACGCCTCGAGGCTTGCGTCTACTGCGAGGCCCACACGCTCGACATTGCCGCTGTTCTCCACCTGGAGCCCATTGAGCGAAGTGTCGTCGAACCCGGCCAGATCCAGGTACGTATCGAGATAGGTGACGATTTTGTCCAGGCGCATCGTTCTCTTTTTCCTTCCGTATCCAGTTTGAAAGCAGCGTGTCAGAAGCCGGTAGTCGACACTATAACACCAGCCGGCCAATGTTGACAAAGGGGCGGGGGCGAGAATAGATTCGTTTGCGACATTCTTCGAATGTCGAATTGGAAATTGGAAATTGAAAAATTGAGGGAAAGGCCGCCAAAAGCAAGCAGGAGATCTCTATGAATCGGTCTTGTCTGAATTTCGTGCTCAGGTTCTGCCCACTCCTTTTTATCCTCGCCGCCTTCGGCTGTCACGGTGACTCTGACATCCGGCCGGCATACGAAGCATGGGACCCCGAGAGCCCCGGGCCTTTTCCCGTGGGGGTCCGGACCGTGCTCCTGGTCGACGAGTCCCGGTACGACATCACCACAAAGAGCGGCCGCCAGCTCCTCACCGAGGTATGGTACCCGGCCGTGGAGAGTGCTGCGGGCATGCCCACATACCCGATCAAGAGCTTCTTCGGGGAGTGGCAGGACTTTGTAATGACGGTGTTCCGTGCAATCTTCACGGTGATAGGGGCCTCCGAGGAGATCGACAACTTCTCCAAGGTCACGGGCGCGGTGCGCGACGCCCCCATTGCCAAGGTACGCGGGCCTTTCCCGCTCGTGATCTTTTCACACGGGAACATAGGGATACGGTTTCAGTCCTACACCCTGATGGAGTACCTGGCCAGCCACGGCTACATCGTGGCCTCGCCGGACCACACGGGAAACGCCTTTGCCACGGCCCTGCCGGACCGGCTCGTCATCGTCAACCCGCTCCTCATCCCCCTGAGCCTGTTCGACAGGCCCATGGACCTCATCTTCCTGGCCGACCGGTTCCGAGAGATGAGCCGGGGCTCCGGCAGCTTTCTCAGCAGGATGATCGATGAAGAAAACATCGCCGTGAGCGGCCACTCCTTCGGCGGCCTTGCCGCAGTCATTGCCGTGAGCGCCGATCCGGACCTGAAGGCCGCCATCACCTACGCCGGCCCTTGGCTCCCCTTTTTCCCGGAAGGCTTCTCCACCCCCATCATGTACATGCTCGGCCACGAGGACCGCACCCTGGGGGAGCTCCAGAACGCTCAGCTGCGGCTCACCTATGCGGGGACCCCGTCGACCAAGTTCATGGTGGAGCTCTACGAGTCCGGCCACTACACCTTCACCGACGCCTGCGGCCTGGCCCCCTCGCTCTTCGGGAGCGGCGATGGGTGCGGGACCGGGCACTACTTCTGCGATGGCTCCCCCTTCGAGTACATCTCGGCCGAAGAGGGCTACGAAATCATCAATGCCTACTCGACCGCCTTTCTCGGCTACACCCTAAAGGGCCTGACCGAGTACCTCGACTACCTCACGAGCGAGCACTTCCCGGGCCGCCTCGCCTACTCGTTCCGCGTCGTGGAGTGAGGCGGGAAGGGGAGGGGCTGCCATGATCGACCTCTCCGACCTGGGCGGCCTGGCCCCGGGTGCCTCGCGCCCGGTCCGTGCCGACGAGCTTCGCGGCGATGCATCGGACCGTCGATATTTCCGCCTCCTCTTCGACCCGCCCCTGCCGACCGGTCCCACGGCGGTCCTGATGGTGCTGAGCGCCGAGGGCGGAGCGGACCGGGGCCGGGAGCTCCCCTATCTCGATGTGCAGCGACACCTGAGGAACGCCGGCATCCCGGTCCCCGGGATCTATCGGTACGACGAAGGCCGCGGGCTTCTGCTCATCGAGGATGTGGGCGACGTCACCATGTCCGACCGCCTCGAGGGGGCCGGCCCCGTGGAGAGGGAAACACTTTACCGGCAAGCCATCGACATCCTCACCGCCATCCAGGAGAGGGCGACCCGTGGAAGCGAGGCCGACTGCGTGGCCTTCACCCTGGCCTTCGACGTGGCGAAGCTGATGTGGGAGCTCCGCTTCTTCCTGGAGCATGCGGTTCAGGGGCTGTGGAGCAAGGAGATCGGCGGACAGGACCGGGAGAGGATCGAGGCCCTCTTCGAGTATATTTGCGCCGAGCTGGCCGCCGAGCCCCGCGTCTTTGCCCACCGGGACTTTCACAGCCGCAACATCATGGTGAGCGAAGGGGGGCTCGTGGTCCTCGATTTTCAGGACGCAAGGCTCGGCCCCGCGACCTATGACCTCGCCTCCCTGCTGCGCGATAGCTACCATTGCCTTGAGGAAGGGCTCTTCGAATCCCTGATCGACTACTATCTGGATCGGCGTGAGGCGGGCGGCGCCCCGAGCTTCGACCGAATCCGGTTCCGGGAGCGATTCGATCTGATGGCCCTCCAGCGCAACCTAAAGGCGATCGGCACCTTCGCCTTTCAGAAGGCCGTCAAGGGTAACAGCCGATACCTCCCCTACATCCCCACCACCCTCGGCTACGTCCGGGAGAACCTGGCCAGACACCCCCGCCACGACGAGCTCCGGCGCCTACTGGTGCGGTACATCGACGGGCTCGAGTGAAATCGTTGATTTGCTTTTGCACTCCATAAATAATTAAAGTAAAATTACACATATGGGCAGAATAATAGTAACTTCTCAATAACATAGGGCGGGCCATGCCCGCCGACACTTACGGAATACAATCATAACGGCGGCCACGGGCCGCCCTATGAAAATTGCCCGGGCTTATTGAGAAGTTACGAATAATGCTGGCCGAGTAAAGAAAAGCAGGGGTAGAGAAATGAGAACTCCAGACCACATGAGCCTCAGCCCCCTTATTATTTTTATTGTCACCCTCTTTGCATACCCCGCCCATGCCGCCACGCTTCATGTCCCGGCGGATCAGCCGACGATCCAGGCGGGAATAGACACCGCCGCAGATGGAGATACCGTCCTTGTGGCTGCCGGCTCCTATCTGGAGAAAATCGACTTTCTCGGCAAGGCGATAACGGTCCGAAGCGAAGCGGAATCTGAAGGAACGGCAATTTTTGGATTCGGGCATATCGAAGATGGATCTGTAGTTACCTTTGCCAACAATGAGCCGGAGGAGGCAATTCTCGACGGTTTTATACTATCTTATGGAGACGTTTGCGGTATCTGCTGCATAGGCTCCTCCCCAACAATTACTAACTGCACCATTTCGCGGAACTCGGCTCGGATCGAAGCCTGTGATTACACTTCTCGTGGCGGAGGCATCTATATCAATGAGGAGTCTTCTCCGACGATCACGAACTGTACAATATCGGAGAATGAGGCTAATTACGGCGGCGGGATTTACTGTCGTTCTTCCTCTGCGACGATCAGGAATTGTATGATCGTGGGGAACGAAGTTTTTCCGGGTGCGTATTCCGGAGGCGACGGAGCCGGGATCTACTTCGACAATGCCTCCCCGACGATCACGGACTGCACGATCACGGGGAATAGCGCCTATGGCTCAGGCGCTGGGATCTACTGTGACAACCATGCCTCCCCGTCGATCATAAACTGCACGATCTCGGCGAACAGCACCTACTATGGCTCCGGCGGTGGAATTCACTGTGCCACGGAAACCTCTCCAACGATCATGGACTGTGTTATTAAAGAGAATTCCAGTCGAGGGATCTCATGCTCTTCCTCTTCCCCTACGATCATGAATTGCATGATCATGGAAAACAGCTATAGCGGAATTCGGTGCAACCACTCCGATGCAGCGATCGTAAACTGTAGGATCACTGGAAATATCACGGAAGGATATGGCGGCGGGATGCACTTCACTGAAGATTCCTTCCCTACAATTACGAATTGTGTCATCACGGAAAACCACGCTGGAATGGGGGGTGGAATCTACAGCTCCTTATCCTCACCTACCGTCATATATTCAACATTTTCTAATACTACAGCGACATTTCAATTTTAAGATTCTCCAATAATTCGAGGCG
>CAZFWM010000282.1:0-9911 GCA_964522545.1 uncultured Thermodesulfobacteriota bacterium | reverse complement strand
CGCCGAACCGCTCCTGCTCGGCTCGCTCGACTTCTACAAACCTCTATTAGTTACTCGTGTTGTTCCTCGTCGTTCACTATGCACAATTCTGAACAGCGCAACTCCTGTAGCCCGATCATGATTTGAGATCGGGCTTCGGTTTCCGCCCTCCGGCCAACAGATCCGCAATCCGGTCGCGCATCCGCCTGGCCTGCGCCGGATCGCGGCCGTCCGTGAAGACGGCCACCGTTGCGTCATCGCTCCGGTGCAGAGCTCCGAAGATTATCTGAGAGCGCTCGGCCGACGAGGCGTCGCAAACCAGCGCACCGCACCGGGCGGCGAGGTGAACGACGGCCGCGTTCTGATCTTCGTCGTCCGTGGCGGCGATCACGAGGAAGGCGCCTCTGAGATGCTCTTCTCTGAAGGAATCCTTCACCCAGCGTATACGGCCGGCCTCGATCCGCCCGGCCAGCTCATCGGTAACGGCCGGTGAGATGACCGTCACAGCGGCTCCGGCCCGCTCGAGATTATTGGCCTTGCGAGTGCCTATACCTCCGCCGCCCACGACCAGGCATTTCCTGCCCCGGACGTCGAGCCCCACGGGAAGATATCTCATCGCTTCTGAAGCTTCACTCGTCATGACTGCCTGTTTTCCATTTTTCCCTTTTCCTTTGCTTACACAGCAGTGCATTTTAGTACTGGCATCCAAGAGAAAACAAGAGGTCAGGACGAAGCTTCGATGAAAAAAATCATGTAATTTTGATTGATTTTTCTTGATTATTTTTTGGAAATTTGATAGAATTTCACGATTTCATTACATACAATTTTTTACTGCTTTACGGACAATAATCACTTAAAAAATAAGCGCTATAAGAAAGGGACGAGCTTGCTGTCATTCTTCAAAAAAGTACCTGAGCTGACCATCCTGATAATCCTCTCGATCGCCGGTTATGTGTTGATGGGTATTCTATCCAAGGTGACCGGAAACGATGTGCTGAGCGCACAGGCTATTTGGTACATTATCTTCGGCTCATTTATCTTCAGCACCGCCATCGCCATTGTCGCGGTCGTCGCCGGGATCGGCGGCGGAGTCCTCTTTACACCCGTTATATTGGCATTTACCTCCATAGATACGTTGATCGTCCGATCGACCGGCCTGGTGGTGGCCATGTTCAGCGGACTCATCTCCTCCGGCCCTTTCATGAAAAAGGGGCTCTCCGACATCAAGGTCGTCTTTTACTGTTCCGTGCCGATCGTCGTCGGGGCCCTCGCGGGCTCCTTTGCCGCCATCGCTTTGCAGAGCGTCCTGGGCGAGAAAGGCGATGCCCTCGTCCGGCTCCTTTTGGGGCTGGTCCTGGTCTTCATCGCATTCATGTTCATCCTCGGCGGCTCCAAGACCGAATACCCCGAGCCGAAGAGCATAGACAAGGTCTCCGAAAAGCTGGGCCTACGTTCAGCCTACTGGGAGGAATCCCTCCAGAAAACAGTAAACTATCAATTGACACACTCCGCCCTTGGGGCCCTGCTTTTTCTCCTGGTCGGATTCACCGGAGGTTTCTTCGGTCTCGGCGGAGGCTGGGCCGTGGTGCCGGTGTTGAACCTGGTCATGGCGGCTCCACTCAAAGTATCCGCCGCCTGCAGCGGTGTGCTCCTGGCCATGGGCAACGCCTGCGCGATCTGGCCTTACATCATGTGCGGGGCACTGATCCCTCTGTTCGTGGCGCCCTGGATGCTGGGCCAGGTGGTCGGGGGAATACTCGGGGCCCATATCCTGGCGACGATCCAGGCCGGCATCGTCCGCAAGATACTCATCGTCATTTTGTTCCTGACCAGCTTCAAATTGATATGTCGCGGCATCGAAGGGTTGCTGGGGATCGACATTCCAATTTTCTAGGATGGCAAACATGCATGATCAAGACACAAGACCGACTCCGCCCCTCGCCGGGATCGTGTACGGGGAGATCGTATACTGGGGCACTCTCCTCGGAACGGTAATCTCTGTTATCGGAACTGTGATTTGCTTCGTGACCAGGGCAAACTACATTTCTCCCACCCATATGATCTCATCCATATGGCTGGAGAAATCCGTGAACGAAATCTGGACGAGTGCCGTCGGCTTCCAGCCGAACGAGCACTGGTATCTCGGGAAACTTGCAACCGGGGACGGGCTGACCTGCTTAGGGCTGGCCCTGGGCGTCTTTGTGGTGATCCCCGCCATGCTGGCAAGTGCGATTCTGCTCTACAGAGATAAAAATGCTTTCTTCGGAAGTTTGGCCCTTGTCGCCACTATCATCACCGTTGTCTCCATGGTCGGACTGATCAGACTTCCCATCGGCTGACCCAGAGCCTGAGAGGAGGAGAGCTCATGGCCATTATTACTATTTCCAGAGGTTCCTACAGCAAGGGCAAGGAAATCGCCGAAAAGGTGGCAGAAAAACTGGGCTATGAATGTATTGCCAGGGCCGTGCTGCTCGAGGCTTCCGATGAGTTCAACATCCCCGAGATAAAACTCGTCCGGGCCCTCCATGACGCCCCATCGGTCCTGGATCGATTCACCCACGGAAAGAAGAGGTTCGTGGCTTACATCGAGGAGGCTTTTTTAAGGCACGTGCAGAAAGACAACGTGGTGTATCACGGCCTGGCCGGCCATTTTTTCCTCAAAGGCGTGAGCCATGCCATAAAAGTCCGCATCATCGCCGACCTGGATGACCGCGTTCGCCTGGAGATGGCGCGTGAGGACATCTCCGAGGACGAAGCCCGTCATATTCTCAAGAAAGATGACAGCGAGCGTCACAAATGGGCCCTGGCGCTCTACGGCATCGACACCAAGGATGCCCGACTGTATGATCTGGTTATCCACATTCGGAATGTAACCGTAGACGATGCCGTGGACATCATCTGCCACACGGCGGGCCTGCCCCATTTCCGGACGACTCCGAAATCTCAGAAGGCCCTGGACAACTTACTGCTGGCGGCGCAGGTCAAAGATGAGATCATCAAAGAGTGGCCCGACGTAGAAGTCTCGGCCATGGATGGTCTGGTTGTCGTGCATGTCGAGGGATCTATCTTTAAGGAAGACTTGATAACCGAACAGATCCTTGAGCTCGTCGAAAAGGTCCCCGGAGTAAGAGAGGCCAGAGTGCATGTGCGGCCTTCTTCAGTTCTTGGCACTTACTGACCGAGTGTCCGTGCCCGCCGTACCAGATCGGAAACACGGGTGCGGTTGAGAAGCCCTTCCTCGTAGAAATCGACCGCCCCCTCGTCGCGAAGCAGATTCGCCCTGCCGTCCAGCAGTCCCCCCTCCCCTATTTCTCCCAGGCACCAGGCGGCCATGCCCCGGACCTGCGGGTCCGAATCGTCCAGGGCGGATGTGATCGCCGGGATGACGGCCTTGATGTGACCGCCTGCAGCAGGGCCGAGCCGTCCGATGGCCCAGAGAACCCCGGCCCGGAAGTGGGCGAGATCCTCCTCGGCCAGGGTGAGGAGCAAGGAGACGACGATCGCGATAAAATCGTCGAAGAGGTCCGGCCTGTGGCGCGCGATCTCGGCCATGGCCTCCGGGGCCCGCCAGCAGATGCCTCCGGACTCCTCGCTTATGAGCCAATTGAGGCGCCGGAGATGGTTCCGGACATAGGGGAGACTGCTCTCGGCAATGCGCGCTGCCGCGAGGCCCATGGCCTCGACGGCCCGCCAGCCGATCTGGGGATCCGGATCGAAGGTGAGGGAGGTGAGAGTGCCGAGGGTGCGCCGCTTCCGCTCGGCCAGGTCGACGATCTCCTCGTAGTCTCTTTGCTGGAGCAGCTCTCGCAGGTGTTTCTTCACGTCAGGAAAAGTTGGTTCCTTGGTCGGCAGTCACTTGGAGGGATGGCTTCCACGCCGTCCGCGGTCCGGGTGGAACCGGACCCTCCATTCCCTCTAGTGCCATTCCCAATCGATGAAGCCGGGCTTCACATCGACCATGGCGTTCACGATCAGCTCCACAAGGCCGCCGTAGTAGATGCCCGCCTTCTCCCAGGCGTCGTAGGCGCTGATGATGTCCCGCAGCTGCCCCTTGCAGTTGCTGCAGGGGGCGCACACGTACTTGGGGTGCTCCAGGTCCATCGTCTCGCCCTGGAAGGCCTCGAGGACCTGGCGGAACTTGCGCCGCCCGAGGAGGCGGTGCCGCCATTGCCCGAAGTTGTTGCCGGACATGATGGCAAAGCCCGATCCCCCGCCGCAGCAGTAGTTGTGGCAGCCCTGAGGCGCCATCTCGCGAAAGCGCCCCGGCGGGACGATCTCTTCGAGGATCTCGCGCTGCGGCGCGATGACCCCCATGAGCCGGGTCAGGTTGCAGGGGTCGTGCAGCGTGATGGGGAAATCATTGCGGCTCTTGTCGAACTTGATCTTGCCCGACTTGACGATGTCGCGCAGGATCGGCATGCAGCTTTCGCGGGGGATGTTCAGATCCCCGGTCAGCACGCGGTCCGCGATCACAGTCGTCGCCTTGTGGGCGTGGCCGCACTCGCCGAAGACGATCTTCTCCACCTTGAGCTCGGCCGCGGCCTGCGCGTGCAGGATCGCGGTGCGTGCGAACTGCACGTCGTCATAGAACACGCCGTAATTGATGCTGTCATAGGCGGCAAAGCCACTGGAAAGGGTCCAGTTCAGGCCCGCGGCATTGAAGATGATGGCAAAGGCCGCCACATTTTCCGGCCAGGACATGATCTCGCCTGCGTTGTGCATGAGGAGAATATCGGCACCCTCTTTGTCCCAGGGCACCTTGACCTCGACGCCGCTCAGCTCGGTCATGTCCTCTTCGATGAACTCCATGTTGTCCTTCACGACCAGCGCGTTCATGCCGGTGGAGGACCCCACGGTCTGCTGCAGGACCGATCCGTCCTTGTGGAGCTCCTTGGTGTGGATCCCCATCTCCTGGCTGGCGATCTTCCGGATCTCCCGGGCCGCCACAGCGTTGTCCGCGCCGAGGGGGCACGTCTGGGCGCACCGGCGGCATATGTTGCAGCGGTAGGAGGATTCGATCAGCCGGGCCACGGTCTTCCAGTTGAGGTCGATGTCGCCGTGAACCCAGGTGGATGCGTTCTTGATGTACTTGTAGTAGATCCTCCGCAGCGCCTCGGAGCGGAAGGTCGGCCTGTACAGGGGATTGTTACCGCTCTCCTCGTAGATGTGGCACGACTCGGAGCAGGTCTGGCACCGGGCGCAGTGCTCCATGGTCATCAGCAGCGGCTTCAGAAAGGTCCAGTTGTTTTCCTTGGTGAAGCACTTCCTCAACCCGGAGAGGAACTTGTTGACCAGCTCATCCTCCTCTTCTTTGGTCTGAGGATTCGGGATGTAGGCCACGACCGTGTCGTCGAGGAGACACGCATACGTCTCGCGCGTCTTGTCGCTCAGAGGCGGTATCTCCAGCTCTTCTTCGAGTTTGTCGAAGGGAGGCGGGAGTGGCAGCTGGTCTTTGGGCTCGATGTGGGCCAGCGGGCCATCGCCCCTGGCCAGGTCCTTGACGCTTATTGTATCGTTCATTGTTTCTCCATCTTCTCGGTCGCAACGTCAACCCAGTTCTTCTTGCCGTCGCCCTTGATGTGCTCGGCGGCCCAGGTGACCGGGTATCCCAGCACACTCTGAATCTTCGGCTCGAAGTGGCCGCCGCGGAGGTTGGGCTCATCGTTCCAGCGAATGGCGTGGTAGGCGAAATACTTACCGACGAAATGCGACATATGGGTGAGCGGGATGTACGCCAGCAACAGTCCGAAGAGCATCATGGAAATCGCTGTAAGCCCGGACGTCGGTCCCATCTGGAAGGTCACGAGGTTCCCGATATAGGTCATTGTGCGGGACAGGTCGCTGTCGAGGAAAAGGAAATGCACCAGCGCGATCCCGAAGACCACGATGAAAAAGACGAGGTTGAATTTGTCTGCGGCTGTGGTGAAGTCCTTGAGATCCGGATCGGTCAGCCGGCGGTGAAGCAGGCCCAGTGCGCCGACGAGGCCGAGGCAGAGGCCCGCCGCAAAACATGCGACGCCGATCCAGCCCAGGAAAACACCAAAACCTCCGGCCACGAGGCCCGGCAGGATGGCGCCCAGGATTGCCCTTGCGACCATCACGAAGGTCCCGCCGCCGACGAGATACATGCCGAAGTGGAAGGGAAACGAACGGATCCACATCTTCGGGTTGTGCTCTTTCAGGGCCACCAGGAAGAAGATCTCCGGCAACATCACCTTCAGCTCGCCGAACAGGGAAGCTTCCCTCGGCTTCTTCCACCAATCCGCCTCCTCCAGATAGGAGCCTCCGTAGTGAGCGCGCTTCGCCTCATGAGCAACCGGATAAAGCTCCCACCGAACGCTGAGGGGCAGCTTGGTCCACATGAGGAAACGGGCAAGCACGGCAACAGCGAACACGGCAAAGGCAATGTAAACAACGATGTAAGAAAGAACAGCCATCTCGTTCACCTCTCTTGAAACGTCAAGGACATCGAAGCGATATACTGCTTACAAGCAGGGAAAGTAAGAATATTACACCGATCAGATTAATAGGAAATTCTAGCACAATACCTATTCTACAGTCAAGGTTATTCGGGTGCTTTTAAGGGGATTTTCTCAGGAATTCACGATTCCTTTGCGGTCAGTCGACCGACTGCGCGACGCGGAGGATCGCGTCGATCAGGCCGGCCGTCGTATGGGGAGAGGCTTCCACCGCGGACTCGTAGCCCAGGTCGCGCAGGGTCGCCGCGGTCAGCGGGCTGATACACGCAAGCCGGGCGCTCCGCAGGGCTTCGCCGTAGAGCCGGACCAGGGACCGGGCCGTGGCGGGACTCGTGACCGTGACCCAGTCGACCTCGCCGGCAGAGAGCACCTTGGCCGCGTCCGGATTGGGGTCCTCCACGTCCACATTGCCATAGACGACCACCTGGTCGACCTGGGCCCCGGCCCGCTGCAGCTCGTCGGCGAGCACCTGCCGGCCCCGGCTCGCCCGGGCCAACAGAAACCGCCGGCCTTCGGCCTCGCCCGCAAGGGCACGGGCCAGCGATTCGGCATTGAACTGCTCCGGCACCAGGTCGGCCTGAAGATGATACCCGCCCAGACGCTTGGCCGTGCTCGATCCGACGGCCGCCAGCTTCACACCTCCGAGCCGGCGAAGGTCGCCGCCTCGGTCGATCAGCCGACGCAGAAGATAGTCGACCCCGTTCCCGCTGGAGAACACGAGCCAGTCGTACCGGTTGAGCCGGTCCAGGGCCGCATCAACCGGCACCCAGTCCGGAGGATCGGTGATTCGTATCGCCGGCTGAGTGATCACGTCGGCCCCCAGCTTGGTCAGCCGGTCGCGGAGCTTCTCGGATGTGCCTGGCGATCCGGCCACCAGCACTCGCGTACCGAGTAACGGTCGAGCGGCAAACCAAGAGAGCTGGGCCGCGCGGTCGACCACCTTGCCGACGACGAACACGGACGGTGGACGGAGCTCCTGCTCCTCGACGACCTTCTCCACGGTCTCCAGGGTGCAGCGGACCGTCCGCTGCTTCGTGCGGGTACACCACCGAACGATCGCCACCGGGGTTTCGGGCGGCTTGCCGTGCTCCATCAGCGCATGGCTCCACTGCCCGGCCTTCCTCACCCCCATGTAGAAGATGAGCGTGCCCGGGAATTCGGCCAGCACGCCGTAGTCCAGGCCGGATTCCGTCTTGGACTGGCGCTCCTGGCCGGCGATCAGGGCGACCGCGGACGCGTCTTCGTGGTGCGTGACGGGGATCTCGCAAAAGGCGGCGACCGCCAGGCCGGCCGTGATTCCGGGAACGATCTCGAAGGGGATCCCGGCCTCCCGCAGCGCCCCGGTCTCGTCGGCCCCGCGGCCGAAGACCGACGGGTCTCCGCCCTTCAGCCGCACCACGGTCTTGCCCATCCGGGCCGTATCGAGCATGTGGGAGACGATCTCCTCCGGCGAGAGGGCGCGCCCCGAGCTGTGATGGCCCAGGCAGAGCAGCTCGGCGGAAGGGGAGGCGTGCTCCAGAACGGAGGGATTGACAAGATAGTCGTACATTACCAGGTCGGCCATCCCCAGGCACTCGACAGCTCGCATTGTGAGCAGGCCGGGATCGCCGGGACCGGCGCCCACCAGATAGACGGTTGCAGCGGAAACACTCGGCGTCGTGGTCATGGGATCAAAGGCCTCCGATTATCCATATACCCCAGTTATCCATATACCCCAATAATCCCGATGCCCCAATCGAGTACTGGTCAAGCACCGTCCAGGGCCGGCAGGATTTCTTCAACCAGAATTTTTCGGCCGATCGGCAGAGCACAGGGAACAACCTTGACGTTGTTAGAATCCTGGATATGGCGCTCCGTGATGCTGGCCATGCCTGATCCAGGACCAAAGGCCAGAACGTGGGTAATCCGGTTCGGCTCTAACACGGGGGCGATCTGGTCACGCCACCTGGCGAGCTGACAGTAATAATCGTCTATAACACCGCACATGATGTTGTCTCGGTTGCGCAGATCGGTTCCGTCCTTGGTGGACCAGACCGGAAATTTCATATCTTCCCCCCGGAACTCAATGCCGAGCCGCTCGACGTCTTTCGGCATCGCTTCATGGCCGGCAAAGGAGAGAATCTGACAGTGCGCCCCGATGGTCATGGGGGTGTATCTCCAGGTCATTTCCGTGTTCTGCTCTTTGAGAAATTTCTTGAACTCTTCCAGGTCGTCGGGCAGGCCGGAGACGATCCAGCGGTCCGGCAGCAGCTCATAACATGGAAAGACCTCTGCGTAATTGGAAAAAGCTTCGACTTTTTCTTCAAGCTCACCTATCTCCATACCGGTGATGCCGACCATGCAGCACGGACTCCCTTCGGGCGATTCCAGCAGCTCGGGCAGCAGCTCTGACCGCACCCCGAACTGGAGAATGGATTGCTGGGTGCGGACGCCTCCCCAGAAGAACATGGCCAGCGCCTTGAGGGCCATCCGGCAAAGCTCATCCAGAGGCAGGCCCAGGGAGACAATGATCGCCGGCACGACACCGGTGGAGAATCCCGTGGCACTGTGGGTGTGCTTCACCAATAAATCCTGGTCCATACCCTCTAGAATCAGTGAGATATAGTTCGAAATCTCGCACAGATAGAGCATGGGATGCGATATGGGCTGAGACATCATGTAACATAGATCAGGCGCAGCCTCGGGATGTTCGAGCCAGTGTTCAAAGTCGAGGCCTTTCGTGAAGAAGCGCGTTCGCGTGTCGTCGTGGAGAGCAGCCTGCCGCCTTACCTCGGCAATGCCTTCGTGAATGAAGGGCCTGATGACCGGATGATTTTTATACAGGCGGCACAACTCGTCCCAATACTTCACCCCCTGGCCGGTGAATTGGATGAAAAAGGAAAGTTCTCTATCTTGTGTCGCAGCCATGTCTTACCAGTCCCTTTCAATAAGTGCGTGCATAATTGTAGGGTCGCCTAAATCTTTAAGGATACTAGCGAAAGGGCCCTGATGTCAACTACCCTGGGCCTCGAATGATGGACCGGTCTATCGATCTGAGAGGTAGAACGCGAAGAAATGAACATAAAAAAAAGAAGGCGGGAGGGCCCCCGTAGAACCTCCCGCCCGATGGCGATTTTCTCACCGACAAATCTTGTGGGCCGTCAGGGGATCGAACCCCGAACCTACTGATTAAGAGACTGAGCCTTTGAGCTTCCACAACTCCTCAGATTTCGGCAACTTGCTGGAATGATTGATTTATTGTTTGGCATATTTTTTCCGGTTTTTGCTCATTTTAGCACATTCTGGAACGGTTTTCTCACACAAATTCACACACTGCATTTTTTGATTCTGACTGGACTGCGGACGTTTTCTCTCGCATCTTCTTTCTTGGTTGCAGAGATTGAAAGGGATCTAATTTCTCGGTAACGTTCAAAAGGTGAGGCACAGGAGGTTTTGCAAAAAACACGATCTCTT
>CAZFWM010000281.1:0-9987 GCA_964522545.1 uncultured Thermodesulfobacteriota bacterium | reverse complement strand
AGCCTTCATCTTGGAGCAAATCCACCAACCAGTACCAGTTGTATGTGGACTCAACCACTACCCCTACAAGCGTAGACTTATAAGGCAAGAGAGCATCCAAGATCACAGGAGGATCGTTTGGCATTTTTTTCTTGAAGATCCTCTTCTGATCTTGATCCAATATCCCGAGATAGCTGTTGCTTGAGTGTAAATCAATTCCTCCGTATAATTGCATGCGGCACCTCCTTCTGTGAAAAGAGTTTGGGTTTATTTAAGCATGCCAAGAAGTTGCATTTCTTGGCAATGCTTTTGGAGGTGCCTTTTATATGATTATCAGAGCCTGGGAACGAGGGGAAAATCATGGATGTTGCGAGGGACGAAGTCCCGAAGCAATCCCCCGGGCACAGCATGCTAATGAGCACAGTGGGTTGCTTCGGCATTTCATGCCTCGCAATCTTCGACTTCGTCGCTGTCGCTCCTCGCAACGACCCTCAATTAAGTCCGCCCGGAAGGCGCTAACTCGATTCCATAGGAAATCCAATTGACCCCGAAGGGGTCAGGTCATGTAGCCTGGGGTGTCAACCCCAGGAGCAATTAAGCTTATTAGCTCGCCCGAAGGGCGATAATTTAATGAAGAAAAATTTCCGCCGACTCCTTCTCATCCTCGCCATCCTCCCGGCCTGCCTGCTCCTCCTTGCCTGCCACGGTGAGGAGGGGATGCCGCACCCGTGCTGGCCGGACGAGGACGGATCCTGTCTGCCCTGGAAGATGGGGCCCGAAAAGTTCGCCATCCTGGCCTACCATCACGTGAAGAGAGGGGGTTTTCTCAGCACCGGCGACGTGACCGTGGAAAAACTCCGCCGGGATCTGGCCCATCTTATATTCTTCGGCTACCGGTTCATCACCTTCCGCGACATTGCGGAAGGGGGCCTCGACCCGGAAGGGCGGTATATCATTCTGACCTTCGACGACGGCACCAAGGACCAATTTACGATCGCCCGGCCGATCCTCAACGAGCTCGGCATCCCGGGGGTCTTCTACATCGTCTCAGGCTCGGTCGGCTGGCGCAGCTTCATGGACTGGGATCAGGTCCAGCAGCTCATCGACGAGGGGCACGAGATAGGCTCCCACACGCAATCCCACGCACGCCTGATCGAACTGGGAGACGAGGAGCTTTACGCCGAGCTGGTGGACTCAAGGGAGGTGCTCGAAGGGACGCTCGAGGCGCGGGGAGGGGGAGCATACCGGGTTCTGAGTCTTGCCTATCCATACTGCGACTTTGACGACCGCGTGGTCCATTTCCTTGAGGAGCACCGGACCTACGCATTCTCCGTGGCCTGCTGCTACCACTTCATCGAGTGGGATTCTCTCGAGGAAGTCACCTTCCGTCTCGGCCGCTTCCTCATGAACCAGCGCTTTGAAATGGAGATTTTTTTCTAGATTCTCATCGACTATGGGGCATAGGTTGGGGGAGCTGAGAGCTGAAGGCTGACAGCTGATAGCTTGCGGCCTTGCCGCATTAACCAAACACCCCATCGTCACGCAGCCTACGGATCTCCTCTTTCGTAAACCCGGCCTCGGCCAGGCACTCGTCCGTGTGCTCTCCGAGCTTTACGCCCTGGTGCCGGTATTCGGCCTCGGTGGCGGAGAATTTGAAGGGGCTTCCGATCTGGCGCTGGGCGGCGCCGTCGGGGCCGGGCACGTTGACGACCATCTCTCTGGCCGCTGTGTGGGGGTGGCGGGTCATCTCCTCCAGGGTGAGGACCGGTTCCACGCAGGCGTCGAGCCCGGCGAAGATTTCGATCCACTCGGCCTGGCTTTTTTCCTCGAAGGCGGCTGCGATGGCCTCCTTGATCTCGCGCCAGGCCTCCCCGCCTTTGTGCTCCATGGGAACCTTGTCGACGAGGTCCTCCCGCCCGATCCCGGCGCACAGGGCGGCGAAGAATTTGGGCTCGATGCTCCCCACCGACATGTACCGGCCGTCGCGGGTCCGGTAGTAGTCGTAGAAGCTGCCGCCGTTGAGGTACTCGGTCTCCGGCCCGGGGATCTCGCCTCCCACCAGGTAGCGTGCCGCGTGAAAGGTGGACCAGCCTATGGCGCCGTCGGTCATGGAGATGTCCACGTGCTGGCCCTCGCCGGTCCGGTCCCGGCAGATGACGGCGGCCAGAATGCCCACCACGGCGTTGTAGGATCCGCAGCCGATGTCGGCGATTTGCACCCCCTGGGGGACCGGGCCGGTCTTGGGCCGGCCGCAGAAGGACATGAGGCCGGCCATGGAGAGGTAGTTCATGTCGTGGCCCGCCCTGTCGCGGTACGGGCCTGTCTGGCCGTAGCCGGTTAGGGAGCAGTAGATGAGTCTTTCGTTCTCGGCGCACAGAGTCTCGTAGCCGATACCGAGGCGCTCCATAACGCCGGGCCGGAACTGCTCGAGCAGGACGTCGTAGGTCTTGACGAGCCGACCTACGATCCCGGGGCCCTCCGGATGCTTGAGGTCGATGGCGATGGAGCGCTTGTTCCGGTTCAGGGCGTGGTGGCAGGCGCTCTCGCCCCGATCGAAGGGGGGGATAAAACGCACCATGTCCGGCCGGCCGGGGGCTTCGACCTTGAGCACTTCGGCGCCCAGGTCGGCCATCATCATGGTAGCGAAGGGGCCGGGCAGGAGCGCCGAGAAGTCGAGGATCTTTACGCCTTTCAGCGGTCCGGGCATGCCGTGTTCCGCTTCTCTCGCCGCACGCGGCGCTTGGTGACCAGGATGAAGCCGACCGGCACGAGGTAGACGAAGAACGATGCGGCCAGGCCGCTCTTTACCTGACTCCGGTAGAGTGCGCACCCGCAGCCCCCGCTCTCTCCGCCTCCCTCCACCAGGGCGGGCGTCGTCGTCTCTCCGTCGAGCAGGCAGCCAACCATCCCGAGCAGGGCCAGGGCCTCGATCAGGAGGCAGGGGCCTTCGTCGATCTGCCCGTCGCAGTCGTTGTCCTTGAGGTCGCACTGTTCTATGGCGAAGGGGTGGGTGATCGGGTCGGAATCGTTGCAGTCGTCGTCGCACACGTAATACCCGTCGCCGTCGGCGTCCGTCTCGTCAGGGGGAATCGAGCCGTCGCAATCGTTGTCCTCGCCGTCACAGTACTCTTCGGCCCCCGGGTAGGTGAGCCGGTTCAGGTCGTCACAGTCCAGGCCTCCGCATGCCGGATCGTGGTAGCCGTCACCGTCCTGGTCCCAGCAGGTCCACCCGCATCCTCCCATGCCGCCGTAGGCCCCCATATCGTTTCGCCCGATGCCCATGGAGGGAGGGAAGCATTCATCATCGTAGGACGGATCCGGATCGCCGGCGTCGATGCAAGGGGACGCGGCGGTCAGGCCGTAGTCATCCCCCCCGACGAAGAGAGGGTCGGCATCGATGCTATCGTCGAGCCAGACCAGGAGACAGTCGAGTGCGACGTAGGCGGCGGCCTGTCCGCCCTGGACGTCACTGTAGGCGACCGTGAGGGCGGAAGGCTCCGCGGTTGAGCTGATCCACAGCTCGGGCCCGTGCGCCGCCGAGTCCCCCCACAGGATGCTGTTCGTGAGCGTGGGAGAGGAGTAAAACCGGATGTGAAGCGCCCCGCCGTCATCGGCCGCGCTGTTGCCCACTATCGTGCAGTTCACGATCTCCGGGGAGGAGGTTGTGATTCCTATGGCGCCACCGCTCCATGCGGCGCTGTTCCCGGTGATCAGGCAGTTGGAAATTACGGGGAATTTGATCCACGAGTCGTAGCATGCGATGCCGCCGCCCCAATCGGCGTCGTTCTCGGAGATAAGGCAGTTGGTGATGACAGGGGACGAATACGTCCCGGAGTAGATCCCGCCCCCGAAAGACGCCCAGTTTTCCGTGATCGTGCAGTTCGAGATCCTGGGCGCGGAGTACCAATAACAGCTGATCCCTCCTCCGAGCTGGTCGTCATAAACTCCCCCCTCCGCGGTATTGTCGGAGATCGTGCAGTTCGTGATGAGAGGGGACGAATCTTCCGTGCAGTAGACACCTCCGCCCTCCACGGCGGTGTTGCCGTCGATCAGACAGTTCGAGATCACCGGGGAGGAAAATTTGAGAAAGATGCCGCCCCCTTTGCTGTACTGCCCGAAAGTACTGTTTTCAGCTATGTTGCAGTTCGATATCGCCGGGGCGGAGCGGTTTTCGCAGTAGATCCCTCCGCCGTAGGAGATGGCGCTGTTTGCCGTAATGGTGCAATCGGTGATCGTGGGAGAGGAGCTGTTGCTCAAGAACAGGCCGCCGCCATTGTATCGGTCCAATTCAGCGTCGTAGGTTCCGCTCCCATTCGTTATCGTGAATCCTTCGAGGATCGCCTCTTTTTTCTGGCCTCTCTTGATCGTCACTGCCGAGCCGTTCTGGTCGCCGTCGATGACGGTCACACTTGCTCCCGCCTCGCTCTGCAGGGTCAGGGTTTTGTCGAGGAAGTCGATATTTTCCACATAGGTGCCCGGAGCAACGAAAATGACGTCTCCGGTCGAAGCAGCGACGATCCCCTCCTGGATCGTTGGATGATCATCAGGGATGTAGATCGTGCCAGCGAGGAGCTCGAAGGGATAAAGGACGAGCGTGGAAATGAAGAACATGAACAGGACGGGTCTCATCATATGATCTCCTATGCTTCTGCCTCTCTGGATACAGTTTCGCTGTTGTACTCCAGGATGGCGATGTGAGAGGGAGGGGTGGAAAAACGGTACCCTGCCCCGCGTTTCGATTCTATGAGTTGCGGGTCGATCTGCTCGTTTCTCAATTTGTTTCGAATTTTGTTCACCAGCTTCCTCACATGCAGGGCCTCGGGATGAGGAATGTTCCATGGCAGATTTTCCAGGCATTCATCGACACTCACCCACCCCATCTGGATCGGCTCGAAATCGGAAACGGCATCTCTCGTCATTTTCTCTGCGAGGAATTTACAGAATTTGTATTCCAGCGGGGCCAGCAGGACTCGCTTCCCCAGGTCTGAAATCTCGATCTCGCCGGAGAGGAAATCGATGTCTCCGGAAGGGATTTCGATGAGCTTGATTGCAAAGGAGGTCGAAAAGCTCGAGGATTCGAATCCTTGAGTCCCGGTGCACTCCTCCGCCTGCATTTCAGTCCCGTCAGGATCTTCGATTTCCAGTCTCTGGAGGAGGCGGCCATAGAATTCTCTCTGGACGACGAAGATATGCCCTCCAATCAGGAATGGAACGAAAAAGATGTGAGGGGGACTGAACAATTCAACGCTTGCGTTTATGAGGTTGAGAAAAAGTGTGCGAAGACAGATCACCGTTGCCAGGATCAGAATGAACCCGACCGGGGAAAGGGCTCCCCGGAAAAGTCGAGATTTCATTTTCAGGATGAGCCCCCGGTATCGGGCGAAGACAGAAGCGGCGATGATGCTGAGGCCGGTTATAAAAGAGGTGCAGGCAAGGATGAACCGAACGGAGGGTGTCGAGCTCAGGGCAAGGATATACAGCACCCACAGGCAGAGGAACAGTGCGACCGACGCAGCCAGAATTCTCCTTACACGCATCCTTGCCTACCGATCCTCATCATCAATGGACACCAGGGAAGGGATCAATTCAGCGTCGGTGACCCGGGTGTACAGATCTTCTTCGCTTCCCTGATATGGCCCGTCCATAATGAAGATATGGATTTGCGAGCCGATTCGATCCGATCGTTTTGCGGACTCTATGTTGAAGACCTCGAACCCGACGGAACCCACGCATCCCTCCTGGATTTCACGGGGTCTCGGAGTTTTACAGCCTTCATCATAATATAAGAAATATCGTAATGGATTCAATATATTGAAGTAAAGGTCATGCTTGAGCAGGAAAGAGCCCATGGGCCCCGAGACGATGTACCAGTCAAAGGGACCCAGGTCCATGCCTCTTTCATCCTCGGAAAGATCCCCATTGAGCGTGGCCCCGACCCGGTTGTTGGAGTTGAAAAATTTTGCCCCGGCCGCCCCCACGCCGAAATTGAAGAAGAGTCTGTATTTTCCCTTGGTTATCAGGAACGTGTATAAGGGCATCCTCTCCAGATAGATGCTGTATTCGAAATGTCGTGGATAATAGCATATCGTCGCATTCAATTTAAATCCATATCGGGTGATGTCGATGGATCGGATGACCCGGACGGGCCCGTCGATCCATCCCGTCCTGCGTTGATCGAGGTCTTCTCCGGAGATGGGAATCATGACCATCCCGAAAAAGATCGATCCGGCAAATTGCATTTTCAGGGAGTCCACGAAGTTCTTACCATGGCCGTTCGCCTCCGGTGCGATACTGAAATGATCGGTCAACAAGGGATGGCTCTTGTTGTGGGAGAGGCGATAGGCTTCCGTGGAGATCGTTTCGGTCTCCGGCTGATAATGGACATAATCGGAAGACGGGTGTTGCACCGGTGGGTCGTCTGAAACGATAATGTAAGTCCACCCCTTGGCGGAATTCAGGGGGTCGGTGATCTCGATCTCCTGGAGGGCCCGCCCTCCATTCGCGAGGAGACCTTCGCGGGGCATGCGATCGCCGAGATCGCCTGCCATGAATACGAGCTCGTCGGAGGCATCGAACACCCCGGGCCCGTCGTCCGGGACCGTTTTCTCCCCCTGGGTATGGACGTACCGCCCGTCTGCATCCTTTTCGTCGATCTGAAACGGGATCGGCGTGAGCTGCCCCTGAAGATAGGAGCTGAGACCGATTGATGTCAACGGTGCCCCGATGATTCCGCCCGGATCGGCTCCTTCCCCGTTCCCGCCGACAATGACGGCGTCCAGGGGCCTCTGAATGGCATTTTCAGCCCTGATGCCGGGGTGGATCGCGATATGTAGAGGATTGTCCGTGAGTTCCGTGTAGTCGGCTTTATTCCGC
This sequence comes from uncultured Thermodesulfobacteriota bacterium, assembly GCA_964522545.1. GTDB lineage: Bacteria > Desulfobacterota > DSWW01 > CAZFWM01 > CAZFWM01 > CAZFWM01. The sequence continues at coordinate 3,135 of CAZFWM010000281.1, read as the reverse complement.
TCGATCCTCATAGTATCGAGAATAAAGGTATAGAAGGCGAGTGAGGACCGCTGGTTCCACTGTTCTACGAGATCGACCACATCGAAGCCGATGCAAGGGCCTCCTCGCCGACCGGCCCCTGTTCTCCGCAAATAGAGATTTGCCGATAGATTCGCGTCGGCGCCCGCCTCGATGCTTGTCGTCAAGGATCCGTGGGGTCCGGTGAGATCGATCCAGTCGGCCTGCCCCCAGGGCAACAGGCAATCCTCGGGGATGATCCTCCCCCTGCTCAGCGTCCCGATCGGAATGGAGGGTGTGTGGAACTGCATCGGCACCGCCTGGGGATCGAGCTGATAAAAGACGACCAGATTCGCATTGGAAAACCCGGACCCGAGATTCAGGGGAAAAGAAAAGTCGAGGGGGAGAAGGAAGAAATCGGGATAGAAGGTGTGGCTCACCTCGACCGAGGGAGAATCGGTCATCCCCGGCAGCTTCAACTCCACGCTGAGGATCCTTGTCGTGCGGACCGGCCCGGCGACCCACCCCCGCCGTTCGATCCGGAAATCCTCACCCGTCACGATCCTCGATGCTCCGTCCAGCTTCCAGAGATGGATCTGCACATGCAGTCCGGATAGGAGGTTCAGGCCGTCCCCGCCCGCCTCGTCGGTGATCTTCAGGGACTTGACGGACAGCGCATCTTTCCCTGAAAGCTGCGCGGAGTAGACCTGTGTCTCTACAAGGCCCGCATCGGACCGACAAGATACATAGCAGGTCTCGGATCGTTCGGGAGGCCCGGGAAAGGCAAACAGGTAGGCCCACCCCTTCTCTCCGGTCAGCGGGTCCCGGACCGAGATCTCTTTTCCGAGCTCACGGTCGGCGGGCCAGAGATCCGTCGACACTCGATCTCCGAGGTCCCGGGCCAGGAAGACCGGTTCATCGTGCTTGTCAAGCAGGTCCCATTCAGCGCCGCTCCCCTCGATCTCCTCTCCCGGCAAGAGGTGTCTGCCCTGTCCATCTCTCTGGTCGATCTGGAAGGGTATTGCCACAAATCGATCCTCTCTGAAGGCATACAGCCCGAGACGATCCACAGGAGTGTCGAGGTACTCCTGCAGATCGGTGCGGAGCTGATTTTCAGAGATGATCAGGGGATCGCTCGTTCGAGTAAGGCCTTTTCTTTCCAAAACACCGGCCTGGATGTCGGCGGGAGGGAAGCCCGCGTAGAAAAAAATGGACAATAATACGGCTGTCATGGACGTTCGGCGGCCCGTCGTCCGTTCGATTCTCTCCCGTCTGTATCTTAGTAAAATCACCAAGTTGTCACCTGCCAACAGGCCCTCTCGCAACAAGAGGATACGGTCCGGATGTTCCGGGGACCCTGAAGAGACGTATCAGGTATTGTTAAAAACGTTAAAAGAGAAAGAATACGGATGAAACCAAATTCTCTATATAGCATGACCGAATTTAAAAATCACCTTTCTTCCAGGAGGTGCAGAGTGAACAGACGATCCTTCTATTATGAGGGCCCCGGCACGGTTCTTCATCGGCAGGTGATCAAGGCTCCCCCCTCGCCAAGGGGAATAGATCCTGAAGTTCAGAAGGCGTTCGAAGGGATCAAGGCGGCCGAAGGGATCGTCGGCTGCAGCGATGCGATGAAATCCGTCCTCCGGTTCGTCGAGAAGGTGGCTCCCCTTGAATCGACCGTACTCGTGAGGGGCGAGAGCGGGACCGGCAAGGATCTGGTGGCCAGGGCCATACACAATCTGAGCCCCAGAAAAAACAAGCCCCTCGTGAAGGTGAGCTGCGCAGCCCTTCCCGAGGGTCTCCTGGAGAGCGAGCTCTTCGGCCATGAGCGGGGCGCATTCACGGATGCCCACAGGCGCAAGATCGGGCGCTTCGAGCTCGCCCGGGGGGGCACGATCTTTCTCGACGAGATCGGGGAGCTCTCGCAGAAGATCCAGGCCAAGCTCCTGAGGGTGCTCCAGGAGAAGGAGTTCGAGAGGGTCGGCGGCCTCGAGACGATCCGGGCCGAGGTCAGGATCATAGCGGCCACGAACAGGGACCTGGAAGAAGCCATCGACAGAAGGAAGTTCAGAGAGGATCTGTTCTATCGATTGAACGTCCTGCCGATCTATATCCTGCCGCTTCGCGAACGCCGTGAGGACATTCCTCTTCTCGTCTCTCATTTCGTGAGCGTGCTGAGCCGCAAGTTCGATCGCACCTTCACGGGGATCGAAGAACGCTCTATGGAGGCGATGCTCCACTATGATTGGCCCGGCAATGTCCGGGAGCTTCAGAATGTCCTCGAAAGGGCGATGATCCTGTCCGAGGGCTCCCTTCTTCGGGTTCGCGGGCTCGCCCCGGAGCTGACAACCTTCCAACCTGAGAGCCATGGGTTTCAGGGCACTTTGTACGACGCCGTCAAAGAGTTCAAGCGACGGATGATAAAGGAGGCAATAAGGATATCGAATGGGAGCAAATCCGCCGCCGCCAAGCGATTGGGAGTCGATCCCACTTATCTGTCGCGTCTGCTCAAGCAGTTCAATGTTCAGTGAGAGTCCGCTCCCGGGCGGAGTCTGGGGCGATGTGAAACGGACGAGAATGAAGAGACGGATGATAAAGGAGATAAGAGATGGACGAAGAGAGAGGAAAGCAGCTCCGCATAGTCTGTCTTCTCGAGGGGCTCCTGGGGTCTCTTGAAGAGATTGCCAAAGAGGACGTCAAGGTTCGGGGCATCATTCGCGACTGGGACAAAGTGATCCAGTGGAGGGTCCTGGATTGCGGGAATCCCCTTCTGATGATCGTCAAGGATCAGGAAATATTCATTCAGCCCGGAATGGATAAAGACCCGGATCTCTCGATCACGCTGAATTCGGAAGAAGCGGTGCTCCAGTGGCTGTCCGGCGGTGAGGATCTCTGGCACAGGGCGATTGAAAGGAGATCCATAGAGGCAAAAGGTGATTGGTGGGATATAGCCCGTCTGGGAGAGGTTGTTCGCCTCGCCCGGGAGAGGCCTGCTGAATGATATAGGCAAGATCGAGATTCCGGAATCGATCTCAAACCCTTCGCCCAAACGCTGCAAATAGTCTGCCCTGATTGTCCTAGCTAACTAATAGAGGTTTGTAGAAGTCGAGCGAGCCGAGCAGGAGCGGTTCGGCG
>CAZFWM010000280.1:0-9994 GCA_964522545.1 uncultured Thermodesulfobacteriota bacterium | reverse complement strand
AGAGCTCAAAGACGCCTATATCCGGATGATGGTCCACGTGGCCGACCGCCTCGGCTCCCATCCGAGCTGCATAGGGATCGATCTCCTCAACGAGCCCTACGACCTCTCCTACCTGCTCTTCAACGGATCCTTCGAACGGGACGTGCTTTCTCCCTTTTACCGGGACCTCATCACCGCCATCCGGGAGCCCCTTCCCGAAGCCCTGATCGTCTACGGGACCACCGGGCTCTTCAGCCTGGGACTGCCCACCTACCTGCACCCCCTGGGTCTTCCCAATCTCGTCTTTGGGGCCCACTGGTACGATCTCCTCTCCCTCTTCTTCGGAACCCCTGTCGACTCCTCCACCCCCGTCGACTCCTCTACCCCCGAAGACACCGGCGGGATGCGCAGGCGCCTGGAGGATATCACCAACATGGCATCCAAATGGCAAACCCCTGTCTGGATCGGCGAATACGGCGTGCCCACGGACGTCACCGACAACATCCCATTCCTGGCCGACCAGATCGACCTGCTCGAAGAGTTCCTCCTGGGTTCGGCCATCTGGAACTACAACCCCACCGATCTGATCTGGAATCTGGAGTACACCTCTCTCGTCCATCCCGGGGGAGCGGAAAAGCCCCACGTGGACGTGTTCGTCCGGCCCTATCCGGCCCGGATCGCCGGCACCCCGACCGAGTTTCGCTTCGACCGTGATACCGGCATCTTCCGACTCACCTTCCGCGCGGACCCGGAGGCGGCCGGCCCCTCCGAGATCGTGATCCCCCGGAGGACCTACCCGGCCTGGATCGACGTGGAGATCGATGACGGGGAGTGGACCTGGGACGCCCTTGGCCGGCGCATCCTGTACCACGCACCGCGGGACGGAGCCCTCCACACAATCCGCGTGCTGCCCCGCGACTGAATCTCGCCTCAAAAGATCAAAGTTGGCTCAAATATTGCTATAAAATCTCTTGGATATTTACATCTTAGGAGGAGAAAGGAGCACCATCGTGGGAGGAGCCGCCAGGGTAAAAAACGTTCTGAGCCAGCTGGGCCGAACGAGATTCAGGGGATACACCGCATTCGGCCAGAAATACAAACCCATGCTGCAGGTCCTGGAAGAGCTGAAAAGAAGGGAGATTCAGCCCGAAACGCTCAGGGTCCTGGAAGTTTTCGGAAGAGACGGCGTGGATCACACGACCACGTACGCCGACAAGGTGAAAAGCCTGGAAGTCTGGGAGATCGACAGGAATCGCCGCCCTCAGCTGGAGAAAAATCTACCGGATGCCGAGGTACGAATCGTGGACTCCTACGATGAAATTGAAACCACCACGACGAAATATGACCTCATCATCCTCGACAATCCCATCGGGATCTACAGCAACCACTGCGATCACTTCGATTTTTTTCCCGATCCGCTCTTCCGCGTGACCAGCGACGAAGCCCTGTTCATCGTCAACGTCATCCCCGACATCGACCCGATGACCCAGAAGATCTTTCCCAATCTGGACGAGAAGTATCTGGAGAAGAGGGCCGATTTCTACGATGCCGACGATCCCGCGCACATCTCCATGAAACAGATGGTCGACACCTACAAGCGGTTCATCGAGTTCCACGACTACCATATGCTGTGGTCTTTTTACGTTGAGAGATCGAAGGTCTATTACCTGGTCTTTCGAATCAAGCGCCTGAGCCCGCGCACGAAGTGGACGGAAGAGGAGATGGCGACCTCCCGGTTCCTCTGGCCCCCTGAGGAAGAGAGCGTGATCCCCCACTGGGTGGACAGAATCGATTAGTCTGAACCTTCCTCTTCCAGTCCGTTGAGCACACCCACCGTCTCGAACAGATCTCCGATGGCGTAGAAGTCGACCGTGATGAAGTTGGGCCGCTGTCCTGTCACCGTTTCACACTCGACGGCGTGGTCCAGGAGGAAGGGGTTGTAGTTGACCTTCTCTGCCAGAAAGGCGGCCGGGATCGGGTTCGTGAGAAAATGATTGAGGATGAAGAGGTCGGTGGAGGGATCGCCGATGAGTCGCTCGCAGTCGAGGTCCTCCGGCTGTTTCGCGTCCCAGTGATTTCCCCAGGCAAAGAGGCCCTGGTCGAGGTACCAGTCCGGGCTTCCCTCATCCGGACCCGAGAGGACCACGAGCGTCTTGCCGGCCTCGATCATCTCACCCAGGGTGGGCCACGGCTCCCCCGGCTTCTGGGCGTGGGCATAGGCGGTCAGGCCGCTCTCGTCAAAGGCCTCCACCATGGCCCCACCCGGGACGTAGCTCTCGAAGATTAGGGTCACCACCTCCCTCGGGCGTTCGTCGAGGAAGTCCTTCACATAATCCAGGATCCGCACCAGCGGCTCGGCGCCGAACAGACAGCTTACATGGCACACGTAGGTCTCCCCTTCGAGTTGCGGGTCGGGCCCGTCGTAGGGGTGGACGTCGATCATGAGGGCCCGCACGCCGTCGGCGAGTTGATGCGGGATGGAGTGGGACTGGTTCGGGGCGAGCCATCCTCCGTCGGCGTGGGAGAAGGCGTTGTGGGTCGTGGCGTAGGCCACCTCGTCATACGGCCTGGAGCAGAGGTCCGGATGGCCGTTGCAGCTCGGCATGTGGCCGGAACTGTGACATCCACAGGTTGTCAGGGCGATTAGTAGGAGATAGAGGGCTGATTTCAAATCTATCTGAATCCTGTCCGGACATGTCATTCCGAGGCGATAGCCGAGGAATCTGGAGTTGCGAACTGATTGCAAATACAAGATTCCTCACTGCGTTCGGAATGACATCCCAGCGAAACGGCTTTTTCAGCCAAGTAACCACTCAGGACGATGCCGGGATGCAGATGATCTCGCGCTGCGGCGGCGAGAGGAACCTGCACCCGTCTTCAGTTACCACCACGATCTCCTCGACTGTGGCCACGCCGTGGCCTTCGATGGTGATACGGGGCTCGAGGGTGTAGACTTGGCCCTTCTCTACCTTCATGTAAGGGAGCGTGCCGTAGCGCTCCCACCGGGGACAGAGCACGCCGGAGCCGTCATGGGCGAAGCGCCCGATCTGGTGGCCCAGGGCGTGGGGGAAATCGGCGTATCCCCGGCCGATGATGTGGGACCGGGCCAGGTCGTCCACGGCCCAGCACTCCACGCCCGGCCGGAGCCCGTCGGCCGCTATTTGTACGGCCTCGACCACGGTGGTGAAGGCGCGCACCACCGGCTCCGGGGGCTCTTCCTCACCGGGCCATAGAAAGTACCAGGTGCGCTGCAGGTCCGAGCAGTAATCGTCGAGCCGCACGCCGAAGTCGATGTTGAGCACGTGGCCCGTCTCCACGGGCCGGTCCGTGGGTCCGGCGTGGGCGCCCGCCGAGTCCGGGCCGGTGAAGACCGCGGGACAGTGGGACGGGTCCCAGGCCGGCTCCACCCCCTCCCTCTCCACGGCAGCCGTGAGAAAGGAGGCGATCTCTTTCTCGGTGCGCCCGGGCTTCATAAAGCCCGAGACCTCGTCGAAGAGACCGATGGTCAGATCCACGGCGGACCGGATCCGCTCGAGCTCGACCGGGGTCTTTCGCCCGCGCAGGGCCGAGATGATCCCTTCGGCCGTGACGAGCCGCGGGGCAAAAGGGCCGCCCGCAAGGTGACCGCAGAGCTGGAGGTACATCCCGTGGGTGAGGCCGTCGGCCAGGGGCGAGCTTTCCGAGTAGTTGACGGCGATCTGGGCCGGATCCTCCCGTCTAAGCACCTCGAGCAGTGGATCCCGGATCGACTCAACATAGCCGATCACCTCGCTGAATCGGCCGGTCCCTTCGATGCCCGCCTTGTCCAGGGACCCGACGATGGCGATGCGGTGGCCGGACCGGGTGATCATGAAGGCCGACTGCCAGGTGCAGCTGCCGCCCAGGATGAAATCGAGGCAGGGGTCGTGGATGGTGTCGCTCTCGCGCACGTACGTGAGCCAGAGGTCGATGTCCAGCTCTTCGAGGATGGTCACGGCCTGGGCGATCTTTTCATCGATTAGGTCCATTCTGTCTTCCTTTTCGCGGGTGTGTCATTCATGCCGCCCCGGGTTTGATGAATCAAACCCCTACGGCGCAGTCGTGGGGGCGGCATTCATTCCATCCCGGGCTTCGTGCGGCGCCCCCAGCGGCGCAATGGTAGGGGCGCGATTCATCGCGCCCGGGCAGGTCTTGCCCTCCCCTACCGCTCATCCGCCTCGTAGATCGGCCGGATGTCGATCGGGACGTGGGCGAGCCTCTCGAGGGCCTGCTCCATCTCGGGGGTCATGACCTTGTACTTTTCGATCAGCGCCGCCGCCTTCTCGTAGCTCCCCTCGGCCTCGATCATGAGGACCTCGCGGGCGAGGCTCCGGACCCCCTGGATGAGCTTCTCCTTGTCGATGGTGAACCGTCCCTCGGCGTCACAGGCGAATCCACCCTTCTCCATCATCCAGTTGAACTGGATCATGACGCCGCCGCCGTGAGCGCTGTTGATCCCGAAGCGCACGGAGCGGAACATGCCGCCCAGGTAGGAAGGGAGCGTGGTACGCGCAAGCTCGGCCGGGAGCACTCCCTTGTCCAGCAGGAACAGGGTGTTGTAGACGCCGAGCACGTCGGCCTTGCACTCCTCGATGGTGGAGTAGAGCTCTTTGAGGGTCTGATTCACCGTGGTCTTCATCCCATCAGAGCACACGATGTTCCCCGGCCCCAGGCCGTGGCTCATCTCGTGCATGAGCACGTGATTGAAGTAGGCGTCGAAGGAGACGTCCTTGAGAACCTCCGGGGCCAGGACCGTGTTGACGATCGGGATCCAGCACTTGCGGAACTTGGCCTCGGCCACGTTCTTGAGCATCACCTTCTTGGAGCCCTTGGCCTCGCGCACCCGTTCGTCGTTGGGGAGGTTGAAGGCCGTGGTCTGGATCCCGGCCCGGGTGTCGCCGGAGGTGAAGATCTCGTTGACCACCTTGATCGGGGAGGAGGAGCCCCGGTCGAAGTTCTTGTGCTCGTCCGGGATCGGGAGATTCCGCTCCATCTCGTCGAGGTAGCGGGCCGCCACGGCCAGCTTCTCGCTCTCGACCGGGTCGACGATGCAGACGAAGGATTCGAAGGCCCCTTTGAGCCCGAACAGGGTGTCCTCGTACACTTCATAAGGGCCGATCACGACCTCGAGATCTCCGGCCAGGTCCATCCAGTCCACGTCGCTCTGGAAATAGTCGTTCGTCCGGAAGCCCATGGCCCGGCTCTTGAGGTAGCGGGCCAGGGTGGGATCGTCGGTCAGAGCGGCCGCCTCCTCGAGGAGACGAGCCGCTTGGTTGAGAAGCTTCAAGTAGGCCTCCCCCCTGGAGTAGGAGAAGGCCGCGAGGCCCTCGTCGTGGCGCCGGATCAGGGTGAAGGTATGCTCGAAGGCCTCCTTGTCCTCGGGGTGATTCTCGATCCAGTCGAGGAACTCCTCCCTGGTCATGTCCTCAGGATAGTAGTCGGCCCCGGGCGGCTTGGGAGGGACGTCGAGGAAGGGGGCGTCGTCGATCATGCGGTTGTACGGGCCGTACATGACCGTGAAGAGCTCCAGGGCGACCTTGGCGGTCGGATCGGACGAGGATTTAAGCTGTTCGCGAATCTCTTCGTTGTGATGGTACACCTGTCGAAAGAAGAGCTCATCCATGATGCGGGCCGCCTCGATGATCCGGTCCAGGGCGGCCCGGTCCCCTTCCGAGAGGGTCGAAATATCGGCCTTGATCTCCACCGGCGCCAGCTTGGCCAGCTCGGCCTGAATGGCCTGTACATCGATACTCCCCATATCGATGTCCATCCTCAACTTCTCTTTACTGCCGGAGCATCCGGCCAGGACGAGTGCGAATAAAGTCGACAGGACCAACATTGTGCGGATCATCATTTTCCTCCTTGTGCTGATAGGGCGGCCCGTGGCCGCCGTAATGTTTGTACACCGTAGGAGCTGGCGGGCATGGCCCGCCCTATGTGTTGTCCGGTATTCGTCCGAAAAAAGAAAGAAAGAAATATAGTCAACCGCGCCCAAAAAGACAACCGCCTGATCCCTGACACCTAATCCCTGATCCCTTTCCGATTTCCGATCCCTCTTTTGCCTTCTTTACCGATTTTGATTAGAATCACCGGATCGAACACGCGATATCTCACACCATCCCGACGAGGAGAGACCATGGAGGACAAGAGAGAGATCAGCCTGCCTGAGAACGCATTCACGGAGCTCGGCCCGGGCGAGACCTACGAGCCGATCATCCCGGCCGACCAGAAGATCCCCGAGGTGACGGTGCGCTCGGTCCTCTTCGGGGCGGCCATGTCGGTCCTCTTTTCTTGCGCCGCGGCCTACATCGCCCTGAAGCTGGGGCAGGGGATCGAGACGGCCATCCCCATCGCGATCCTCGCCGTGGGGTTCTCGGCCGTGCTCAAGAAGAAGAGCACCCTGCTCGAGAACGTCAACATCCTCGCCGTGGGGGCCACCTCCGGGATCATCGTGGGCGGCGCGGTCTTCACGCTGCCGGCCCTCTATATCCTGGAGATCGACCACCTCTCGAGCTTCTTCCAGCTCTTCCTCGTCTCCTTCTTCGGGTGCGTGCTCGGCGTGCTCTTCCTCATCCCCTTCCGCCGCTACTTCGTCTCGGACATGCACGGCAAGCTCCCCTTCCCCGAGGCCACGGCCACCACCGAGATCCTCCTGGCGGGCGAGAAGGGGGGGGCCCAGGCCAAGGTCCTCGTGTACGCCATGATCCTCGGCGGCGTCTATGATTACCTCGTCATCGGGCTCCGGCTCTGGCGCGAGAACTTCACCACCGCCCTCATCAGCTCCTTTGACCCGCTCACACACAAGGTCAAGGCGGTCTTCAGCCTGAACACGAGCGCCGCCATCGTGGGCCTGGGCTACATCATCGGGGTCCGCTACGCGGCGATCATCCTGGCCGGCTCCATGCTCTCGTGGCTCGTCTTCAATCCCCTCTTCGCCCACCTCGGCACCTTCATGGACGGGCCGATCAGCGCCGGGGCCGTGCCGCTTCGCGACATGGCGGCGGACGACATCTTTTACGAGTATGTGCGCTTCATCGGGATCGGGGGGATTTTCGCGGCCGGGTTGATGGGGATCCTCAAGATGCTCCCCACCATCGGCCAGGCCATCACCCGGGGCTTCCGCGAGATCGTGGCCTCCCGGCGGACCCACGCCGACGAAGGGGCACGGCTGCGCACCGATGACGACATCCCCATGTCGGTGGTGATCATGCTCTTCGCCGTAGTGATCACCCTGCTCTGGGTCTACTTCCGCTTCTCGGTCCTCGCCGGCCAGCCCAACCCGACCACGCTGAGCCTCGTGGCCCTGACCATCACGGTGGTCATCTCCTTCCTCTTCGCCAGCGTCTCGGCCTGGGCCGTGGCCATGATCGGGGTGACGCCCATCTCCGGGATGACCCTCATGACCCTGATCGTCACCTGCGTGATCCTCATCAAGTGCGGGCTCACCGGGGAGCAGGGCATGCTCGCGGCCCTGCTGGTCGGAGGCGTCCTCTGCACGGCCCTCTCCACCACGGCCACCCTGGTCACGGAGTTCAAGATCGGCTACTGGATCGGGGCCACCCCCCGCAAGATCCAGTGGAGCAACATAGTCGGGGCCATCATATCAGCCGTCATGGTGAGCCTCATGATCATCCTGCTCAGCAAGATCAAGGGATTCGCCCCTTCCGCCGCCCACCCCACACCTCTTCCGGCACCGCAGCCGAACGCCATGGCGGCCGTGATCAAGAGCCTCATGGTGAGCTCCGAGGCGCCGTGGCACCTGTACGGGATCGGGGCGGCCGTGGCGGTCCTCATCGAGATGCTCGGGATCTCTTCGCTCGCATTCGCCCTCGGCATGTACCTGCCCATCGAGCTCAATGCGCCGATCCTGGTTGGGGCGGTGGTGGCCCATTTCGTTCGCCGGAGCAGCCGGAACGAGGATGTCTCGCGCCGCCGCCACGACCGGGGAACCCTGATCGCCTCGGGCCTCATCGCGGGCGGGGCCCTGGCGGGCGTGTTCGATGCCGTGGTGAAGCTATTCGAGGAGGAGGTCCTCGGGAGATCGATCATTCCCGGGCCGATCGCCGAGCGCCTCGCTCACGAGGGTCCGGGCGGAAACTGGGTCGGCCTGGGGGTGTTTGCCCTGCTGTGCGCCTTTATATACTGGGACTCGCGCCGCGGTGTACGTGAGTAGATAGTCCATGAAGAATCCCGATCTCTCGTCATTCGTTCTGAAGAACATGGGGCTTTCCGGCCGGAACCCCACCGTCGAGATCCGCGGCAACAGCATGCTCCCCCTGCTCCGCGACGGCCAGAGCGTGACGGTCGACACATCAATGGCCCGGGGCGTGCGGGCCGGCGACATCATCCTCTTTCTCAACGCGGACCGGCTGGTGGCGCACAGGGTCCTGGCGGTGCGGTCGGCCGGTGGAGGCCGGCGATACATAGAAAAGGGCGACAACCAGCTCGTCTTCGGCATTGTGAATCACGAAGATCTGCTTGGAACGATCACGGCGATAGACGGTAAAATCGATCTGGTGGGCGATACCGGGATCAATCGGGCGATCATTTATGTATACACGAAACTCTCTTATCTATCCGCAGTTCTGTACAGGGCCATCGGAGTGATATACGGTATCTTCTTCAAGACAAGGCCCTATCCGGGAATTCATCTCTTCCACAGGGCCTTGCTGGGCCCACTACATTTGGCTCTACGTCTTGCGCTCCGATCCTTACACGAGTAAGCCGCATCCAAACAAAAAAAACCCGACAGAGGCTAGTGCGCTTCCATGTGGAGGGCTACCTGGATGCGCGAAATATAAGTGCCACTGCCGGGTCCAAAAAAAGAAGGAAAGGAAGACATTCCGCAAAGCAGAATTCCTGATGTCTCTCCTAATACTTTATGCTCTTCACCCGGTTTTGTCAATTTTTTTTTGCGAGGCTCCGAAAAAAGAGAGGCTTCTGATCCCTCATTTGGCCCATACAGGACAAATCCCACATCGTTTTGGTTGACGACCCTTATGCAAGCTGTTATATCTTCGGAATAATTCAATCGCATAAGAAATCCGATTTACTCCTCGCACAGGGAGGTATCGATCCATGAGACGTTTCTACTGCCCACACTGCAACCAGGAGCTCACATGCCTCGACGGGAAGTTGGTCAAGATGCGAGGCGTGTTGAAAGCCTCTCACTTCACGGTGGCCACGACCTTTTACCTCCCTGCAGAGCTCGGCGTGTACGGGGCGACCGTAGAGGGGGAGATCGAGCTCCGAGAAGGGGCCAGGATCGACTTTCAGTGTACCAACGATGCCTGCCGTCACAGCTTCACCGCCCCGTACGATAAGGACCTCTCCGAGATCAAGATGGTCGAAGATGATGATCACGAGGATATAGTCGTCTTCAACCGCATCTTCGGCCGTCAATCCACCTTCGTGGTGGACTATAAGCAGAAAAAGGTCATCATGGCCTTTGGCGAGGACAAGGACCTCTACGCGGACGAGTTCGAAAAGCCGATCAACTACTTCGGGGAGTGAGGAGCTAGCGAAAATCGGGCTCGGGCCTGGGCCGGTTGTCTAGGATCGACTCGATCCTCTCCATCACCTCGTCGCTCAATCTCCCGACCACATCCATGGCGTTCATGTTTTCGGCCACCTGCTCCGGCCCGGAAGCCCCTGTGATGACGCTGCTGACGTCGGGATTCTTGAGGCACCAGGCCAGGGCGAGCTGGGCCATGGTGCAGCCGAGATCGTCGGCCACCGGCCCGAGTCTCCCGACCTTCTCGATGTGGCCCTTCACCTCTTCGCTCTGGAACCGCTCACGCAGCCACTCGTAGCCTTTTAGCGTGATGCGCGTGCCCTCGGGAATCCCCTGGTTGTACTTTCCCGTGAGGAGCCCGCTGGCCAGGGGACTCCAGATGGTCGTGCCCAGACCGATCTCGGAATAGAGCCGCGAGTATTCGACTTCAACGCGCTCCCGGTGGAACATGTTGTACTGGGGCTGCTCCATGGTCGGCGGAAT
>CAZFWM010000279.1:0-10003 GCA_964522545.1 uncultured Thermodesulfobacteriota bacterium | reverse complement strand
AACCAAAGGGAATACGGAAAAAGTAATGGAAATTGCGAGGGGCGAAGCCCCGAAGCAATCCCCCGGGCTCCGTATGCTGGGGTGCTCAGTGGATTGCTTCGTCGCTGTCGCTCCTCGCAACGACCCTCAATTGAGTCTGTTTGAATCGATCGATTACTATTCCTTTGCGTCTTATCGTCTCCGTACCGCTAGGCCGATACAAACAAACGTGAATACAATGAACAGGGAGGCGGCGTTGCACCCCGGCTCGAAGCATGCCGCAGGAACCACTCCGCAATGATGCCTTCCTCCCGCCTTGGCCGGGTCGAAAGTGCATGCATCCCCCATCCCGTCGCCGTCCGCGTCGGCCTGGTCGGGATTGTTCACCTGAGGGCAGTTGTCGCACGGATCCCCCAATCCGTCCCCGTCGAGATCGCCCTGGTCCGGATTGCCGACGGCGGCGCAGTTGTCGCAGAGGTCTCCGAGCCCGTCGCCGTCGGTGTCGAGCTGGCCGGAGTTGTATTCGTCGATGCAGTTGTCGCACAGATCACCAACCCCATCTGCGTCGAGGTCCTGCTGCAGGGGGTTCCAGCGGGCGCAGCAGTTGTCCCGGTCCGCGCACAGGCCGTCGTCGTCGGCGTCGTCGGCCGCGTCGAGCGGGCAGGGGTCGCACACATTCCCTTTGCCGTCTTCGTCCGGGTCGGCCTGGCCGGGATTCGGTGTGTCTATGCAGTTGTCTACCCTGTTGCGCACGCCGTCGCCGTCATCGTCCCCGCCCAGCATGAGGCACTCGCCGTCCATGGCCCCGTACCCCCACTTCGGGTCCCAGGAGAGGCCCTTGTAGGCCGCGCACTCGGCCATGGCCGCGCGAACCCCGTCCGCGTCGAGCCAGGGGTCGCGCTCGAGCATCAAGGCGATCATGCCGGCCGCGTGGGGCGAGGACATGCTGGTGCCGCTGAAGACCACGTGTACCCCGTCCTCGACTACCACGTACTTGAGAAATCCTTCCCACATGCCATGAGGGGGGGCGAGATCGGAGGAGTAGGCGGCGGCCACATTGTGGCCCGGCGCCGTGATCTCCGGCTCCAGGCGGCCGTCGCGCGTCGGCCCGGCCGAGGAGAAGTCGGCGATTTCCCCCTCCTCGCACGAGCCGCCGAAGAGCTCAGTGTAGTCGATGTAAGTGCCCTCCACATTGGTCCATTCGCACCGGTTCGACGAGGCGCCCACGGCGATGGTCGAGAAGGCGGAGGCGGGCGAGCCTATGAGCTTTTCGTAGGATAGGCCCTGGTCGAAGCGAATCCAGGTCATGCTCATTCCGATGTAGTAAGAGGTCATCCAGAAGTCCACCGTGCCCGGGGCGTGATCCGGGCCCCCGGTCATGCGGATCTCCCAGGTTCCCTCCTCGGGGGGCTTGCTCCACTCATCCCAGTCATAGATCTTGATGGTGATCTGGTTGTCTCCGTTGTTGGGGTTCGGCCCTCCATAGGCGTTGTTCACGCGGATGAATCCGCTGGGCGTTTCATCGGAATCGGCCTCCCCTGTTTCGAATGTCACGACATGGCCGCTCGGCGAGATCAGTTCCAGCGTCATGGTGGCGTCGCCGTCGTACCAGCCCTCCATCTCCACAATATCGTTCCTCAGGCCGGGCCGGTCATCGTATTCCGGCACGGTGAATGTGACCGATGCCTGCTGCCCGGCCGGGACGAACTGCTCGCCATGAATCGGATAATCTCCGCTGTTGCCGGCCGAGGAGACGATGATCCGGCCGAGGCCGCTCAGCTCATCGAGGGCCATGTCGAAGTCGGTCGAACCGTCGTGAGGCCCCGTGTCCCATCCCAGGCTCAGGTTGACCACGGCCGGGCTGCCGAGCTCTTCGGCCCTGTCGAAGATGTAGGCCACCCCCTCGGCGATGCTCGTCGTGGCCCATGCCGTCTTTACGAAGACGATGTCCGCCTCCTTGGCCACGCCGGCGTACCGGCCGGCCGGGTATCCGTTCCCGGTGCCGAGGCCGTTCCCGGCCGCCGTGCTGCACGTATGGGTCCCGTGCCCGGCCGACCAGATGTCGTCATCCACCTCCAGGCAGGTCCCTGCGTCGATCTCCTCGGACGTGCATTCCCTTTCGTACCACTGGTCGAGGATGTATTTGATGCGGGTGGAGCCGTCCGGATTCTTGAAGTCTCCGTGGCTCCAGTCGATCCCCGAATCCACGTCCCCCACCACCACACCGGCTCCGGTGTACCCGAGATCCTGGGAGCTCCATACCTCCGGGACGCGGGCCTTCGGTACACTGATATCGAGCAGGGGCCGTGTCTGGCGGGCGGCCTCGATGTAGATGATCCCCTTCAAGGCGGCCACCGCCTCGAGGGAGGCAAGAGGGATGTCGGCCGTGCAGATCTGGCCGATCTGCAGGCGGATCTTCACGCCGAGCGCTTCGAGTGCCTCGACCGCATCGCGATGACGGATGAAGGTGTCGACCATCCGGGTGCCGCCGATCGTGCGGAGCTCCGGGTAGAGGGGAGCCAGCTCTCTCGTCCCGACTCCGGCCCCAAGCTCGACCAGGAGCGTGTGGAGCCTGGCATCCAGCCGGACCGCCCAAGGAGGGGCGGCGGCAGGGACGGCAAGGGCCGCTTCCGATGCGGCCAGGATGAAAAGAGCAGCGGCTAGAGCGAAGGCAGCCGCGCCCGGGCGGTTGGAAGGATGGTTCGATCGATTCATAGGTTCTCATTCCTCTTTGAGTGGTCTCAGAGCTTTCGGCGGAATCCCATCCCGCCGGACATCCGGAAATTATCGCTATTCTCGAATCAACATACAAGTAGGGGCACGGCATGCCGTGCCCCTTGATTCCATGATCGTACCGGGGATACTACTCTCTCGATCCCCGGTCCTGCCCCCGGATTCCTGAAACAACTAATCCTGCGCGGCCCGCTTGGAATCGAAATAGAGATAGAGGCAGAGCCCCACGAAAAGAGGGAGGCCGATCCACTGGCCCATTGCCTCGTACCAGTGCCGCGAGGCTACGATCTGCCAGCTCCCGTTCACGAAGTCCCAGACCTTGCCGGCGCTGATGAACCGGGCCGGGATGCCGAAGGAGCCGTAGCTCAGGTTGAGGAAGGCCCCGAAGACCCCCATGAGGGCGCCCCCCGCGATGAAGCCCGAGGCGATCAAGGTCCCCCGACCGTGCCTCTTTTCCCCGGTCTCCTTGGTCTTGCCCGACCGGCTCACGAGCCAGGCGAGGAAGCCCCCGAGAAGAATGGGCGTGTTGATCTGGATCGGCAGGTACATGCCGAGAGCGAAGGCCAGGGGCGGCACGCCCGACATCTGGAGGAAGATGGCCACCATCACCCCGAGCCCGTAAAGGAGGTAGGGGATCGGCTCGTTGCTCATGGTGCTCTCGATGATCGCCGCCATGAGTTTCCCCTGGGGGGCGGGCACCTTCTCCCCGAAGCCATAGGCCATGGCGATGACCTGGATGGCCAGGGTCACGAATATGGAGGCCACGAGCACGCCCAGGAACTTCCAGATCTCCTGGTTGCGCGGCGTGGCACCCAGCCAGTAGCCGATCTTGAGGTCCGTGATGAACCCGCCGGACATGGACAGGGACGTGCAGACCACGCACCCCATGAGCAGGGCCACGATCATGCCGGTGGGGCCGGAGAGGTTGAGCTGCACGAGCACGATGGCGGTGAGGATCAGGGTGATCAGGGTCATGCCGCTCACCGGGTTCACCCCCACGATGGCGATGGCCCGGGCCGCCACCGGGGTGAAGAGGAAGGCGAGGACGAAGACGAGCAGCAGCCCCACGATCCCGTAGAAGATGTTCGAGATGAACAGGAAGAAGAGGAACATGACGATCAGGGTGATGGCGATGCCGAGGCCGACGGTGCGCATCTTGATGTCCACGTCGGTCCGCTTGGCGCCGGCCTCGTCGGCCTCCCTCTTCTTGAAGCCGAGCGAGAAGGAGGTGACGATGATCCTGGACATCTTGATGATCCCGATCATCCCGGCCGTGGCGATCGCCCCGATGCCGATCTTTTGCACATAGATCTTGAAGATATCCGTCTCGGACATATCGGATATGAGCTTGGTTCCGGGAAAGACCGGCATGTCCAGGTGCTGGCCGAGGAAGTAGAAGGCCGGGATGAAGACGAGAAAGGAGAGCACACTCCCGGAGGCGATGATCGCGGCGTAGCGAATGCCCACGATGTAGCCGAGGCCGAGCAGATGGGCCGTGGCGTCGAGCTTGAAGACGAAGCGGGCCTTGTCGGCGAGGCGCTCGCCCAGGCCGAGCAGGAGCTTGGCCGAGCTGAGGTACTCCTCCCAGAGGAAGCAGACCGTGGCCAGGAAGTCGTAGAGGCCGCCCACGATCATGCTGACTACCAGAACCCGGGCCTGCCCGCCCCCGGCCTCGCCCGTGGCGAGGACCTCGGTGGTGGCCGTGGCCTCGGGGAAGGGGAGGCGGCCGTGCTCCTGGATGCAGAAGTACCGTCTCAGGGGGATGAGCAGCAGTATCCCCAGGGAGCCTCCGATCAGGGCGGCGAGAAAGGTCTGATAGAATTTCGGATTCAGGTCGAGGATGTAGAGGGCCGGGATCGTGAATATCGCCCCGGCCACGACCACGCCCGAGGCCGCGCCGATCGACTGGATGATGACGTTTTCGAGGATCGTGCTCTTGCGCTTGAACAGGCCCGCGAGCCCCACGGCCAGGATCGCGATCGGGATGGCTGCCTCAAAGACCTGTCCGGCCCGCAAACCTACGTAGGTGGCCGCAAAGGAAAAGAGTGCCGTCATGATCACGCCAATAAGCACTGACCGGAAGGTGATCTCGGGAATAAACTGGTCGGCGGGCACGGTGGGGATGTACTCCTCCCCCTCGGCCAGCTCTCTGTAGGCATTCTCCGGCAGGACCTTCGATTGTTCGCTCGGCTCGTGCATAATTCCACTCCTTCCTCAAGGTAGTTAGGATGGAAAAAGAATGGGGCATTATGAGAGATCACGAGCTACTTGTCAAGAAAATCTCGGCCTCGGATCGGCCGGTCCTCCGGACCCGGGAGGAGAAATTGATTTTGGCATTTCAACACGATATGATGCACTAAGATGTTTAACTCGATTCGATATGAAATCCAATTTGCCCCTCACACCGTCATCCCCGCGAAGGCGGGGATCCAGCAAATGAGCACAACCATGGGTTCCCGCTTTCGCGGGAACGACGAAGAGATGGAGGAATGCGATGAAGGTGAGATGCCGCCGATACCTGGAAGCACTACTCTGCATGGCCCTTGTGACCTTGCTCTTCGTCCCTTCTGCCGCGGCCCAGCACAAGGAGAAGGCCGGCAATCCGATCTACGAGATCAAGACGGCCACTCTCATCCCCGAGGGGACGAGCTGGGCCAAAGAGCTGCATAACCTCAACGCGGAGATCCAGAAGAGAACCGGCGGGATGGTGCGTTTCCGGTTCTGGTTCGGAGGCGTGATGGGGGACGAGCCGGACATGATACGCAAGCTCCGGGTCGGTCAGGTCCAGGCCGCCGCCCTCTCGGGCATGGGGGTCTCCCACATCTTCCCCGACATCCGGATCCTCGAGACCCCCTTCACCTTCCGGACCCGGGAGATCGAGGTGGAGACCGATACGGGCGGGAAGGTAAAGGTGGTCGGCTACGATTACGAACAGATCGACGCCGTGGCCGCCGCTCTCCGGCCCTATTTCACGGAAAAAGCCGGGGAGCACGGCTTCGAGGTCCTCGGCTTTGCCGAGCAGGGTCCGATCTACCTCTTCTCCTCCAAGCCGATCGGGAGCGTGGAAGAGATAAAAAAGACAAAGGTCTGGGCCTGGCAGAACGATTTTTTCGCCTATCTGATATTTCGCTCCTTCGGCGTTCTTCCCGTGGTCATGCCGGTGGTCGACGTGCTTACCGGGCTCCGGTCCGGTATGCTGGAGACCTTCTACAACACGGCCTATCTGACCATCGGCCTGCAGTGGCAGAACAAGGTCGACTACATGGTGAATATGCCTCTCGTGAACGGCACCGGAATGTTGCTCATCGACAAGGACTACTTCCAGGACCTCCCGCCCTTGCACCGTGAGACGGTCCGGACTGTGGCTGCGCACTACATGGCCAAGTTCATCAAGGTCTCGCGGGCCGAGCACATCAAGGCCCTCGGCCTCCTCCTCGGCAGCGGCAACATCAAGCCGGTCGAGGTTCCGGCCGCAGCGGCCGAGGAGTTTTCTCGGATCGGCGCCGACATCCGCAAGAAGGCCACGACCCAGGTCTACGACACAGGGCCTTTTTACGACCAGTCCCTGCTCGATAAATTCGACAAGGTCATGGCGGAAGTGGGTGGACCCCGGTAATCAGGAGAGACGAGCCATGAACATCTGGGCAAGGATTCGGTTCGTCCTGCGCGGCCTCAAGAGAATGGCCAAGTTCATCCTGACCTTCTGGGACGAGAAGGGGGATATCCGGCGGAACATCGATCGGTGGAGGGCCAACGGCGCAAAGATCGGCAGGGACGTCCAGTTCCAGCGCTTTACCGTGGACGAGCGCTTCGTGAGGCTCCTCGAGGTGGAGGACGAGGCGAACATCGGGGATCGCGTGAACATCGTGCTTCACGACTCGGCGCTGAACAACCTCTTCGGAGAGGAGTATCCGGTCAAGTTCGGGAAGGTCAAGATCAAGACCCACGCCTATGTGGCCCCGGACTCCACCGTACTCTGCGGTATCACCGTGGGCGCCTATTCGATCGTTTCACCCCGCTCGGTCGTGACCAAGGATGTGCCTGACTACGCCATCGTGGCCGGCGTGCCGGCCAGACAGATCGGTGACACCCGGGAGCTGGCCGAAAAGCAGAAGGAGCTGAGAAAAACAGAGGAGGAGTCTCCGTTCCACTATCTCAGGATAAAGCCGTGGCACGTGCGGCAGAAGACAATGACCAACGACGAAGTGGAGGAGATCTACCAGGAGTTTTTCAGGAAGGTCGGCTGGTAGGGGGCACGGCATGCCGTGCCCCTACTTGTGGATTTTCGAAGCGAACTCCGGCTTGTGTTCCTTCACAAAACAGGGGACGGGTGATTTCTTGTATGAAAAGCATGGTTTGCAACGTCTCAATATGATATAATGAATTCGATTCCAAAACCCGCAGAAGAGAATAAGGAGGAGAATGATGAAATTATCAAAGAAAGTGATGGCCCTGGCAGTGATATTTGCCCTTGCCCTTCCGGCGGCAGCGAGCGCTTTCTACCCCATGGAGTCGAGTGAGGAGGCCACGGCCCTTGATCTCTCGATCATCCTCTACAGCTGGTGGGAGGGTGTATGGTACCAGACAAGCATCATGGGCATCCCTTTCCAGGGAGTCATGGTCCTCGGAGAGCCCCTGGTGATAGAGATTCCCGGGTTGATCTACCTCCAGATAGAGGTCATCGATATCGACGCTGAGCAATTCACCTTCGATTATTTCATCACCGGCCTCTTCGATCTCGAAGGCGTGGCCACCTACGCCCACGGCATCTACGCCCTCTACTACAGCCCCCTCACCATCACGCCCGGCCTGTGGAGCCTTGACCTGGGCGGCCTCATCTACAATACGACGGACATGCTCCACCTGTGGGTCCTGAGCAACGTGCCGGGCTCTTCCGGCTTTGAATACAAGATGGCCATCCCGGGATCCACCGACCTCTCCTTCGATTTCCCGGGCTTCCTTTCCGTCGAGGCCAATGTCACGGAGTTCGGCGAAACCACCAACACAATCTCAAATATCATCGATGGGCATCTGGGATACTTCGTGGGCTATGTCTGGCTCCCCTTCGGGTTCTATTCATTCGGCTACGCCTATCCACCCTGGGCGCCATAGCACAAAAAAAAGCCGTCGGGGACGACGGCTCTGCGATCTTCATGTAGGGGCACGGCATGCCGTGCCCCTACGTTTTTTCCGGCTTACAGTAGGTCCAGTGAAACCAGGCTGATCAGGCAGGCGAAGTCGACGAGCTGCGCCAGCTCGACCCTCTCGTTGGCCACGTGGAAGGCCGTGTCGTCGCCGGGGCCGAAGCCGACGGCGGTGATCCCGGCCAGGTTGAGAGTCTTGGCAAAGGTGCCGCCGCCCAGTCCGAAGGGCTCGGGCCTGAAGTCGAGATAGTCCTCACTGTTGGCCTGGATCGCCTTGATCAGGTCGTTGTCGGGGCTGATCTCATGGGGCTCGGTCGCACTGAGCAGCTCGGCCGAGAAGTCGTCGGCCACCGTGAGCGCCAGCTCTTCGACCTGCTTGCGCATCCCGTCGGCGGTCTGGCCCGGCACGAGGCGGAAGTCGATGATGGCGCTGCACTCACCGGGCACGATGTTCGGGGCGGCCCCGCCGTGGACCTCGCCGAGGTTCATGGTGGGATGACCCAGGACCGGGTGGATCGTGTAAGTCATCTCCATCTCCTCGAGCTTCGCGAGGAAGCGGGCCATCTTGAATATGGCGTTCACTCCCCGCTCCGGGGTGGAGCCGTGGGCCTGAACCCCCCTGGCCGTGACCTTGACCTCGATGCGCCCCTTCTCGGCGATGTCGATCTTGCGCATGTTCTCTCCCACATCGGGGATGATGGCGTATGTTGGATTGATGAGCTTCTCGTCCAGGAGGTACGCGATCCCGTAGTCACCGTCAGGACCCATGGCCTCTTCATCGGCCAGGCCGGCGACCTGGAGCTCGCCCGCGATGTTTTCACCGCCCACGACCTCCTTGAGCACCCGGGCCGCTACCAGGGCCGAGCAGAGTGGGCCCTTGTTGTCGAGGACGCCGCGGCCGTACAGATAGCCCTCCTTCAGGACCGGCGTGAAGGGATCGGTGTCCCACCCGTCCCCGGCGGGCACGATATCCAGGTGAGCGGCCATGAACAGACGCTTGTCGTTCTCGTCGCGGCCAAGACGGCCGATGATGTTGGTCCGTCCCTTTGTGCGCTCGTGGATCACGTAGGGCATGCCGATCTTGTCGAAGTAGTCCTTCACGATCTCGGCTACACGATACTCCTCGCCCCGCATCTCCAGATAGGGGTGCTCGGAGAGCTTCTCCTCGGCCACATTGACCGTGCGCTCCTTGACCATGCTCCCGAGCAGGTCGATGATCTCCTTCTCGACGGCTTCGCGATTTTCTTTGAAATAGGCCTTGATCTTCTCCTTCATTGTAACTCTCCCTCTTTTGTTGGTTTCAGATAGGGCGGGCCGTGCCCGCCGTGTTTTTCAGGATCGAATGGAAAAGGCGGCCATGGGCCGCCCTATGTAGGGGCGACCGGCGGTCGCCCGGTTTCAGTCCTCTTCAGTCTCCTCGGGCGTCTGCGCCAGCTCCGCCCCGCAGTGCGGGCAGAATCGGAAATCATCACTCTCGACCGCTTCGCCGCAGGCCTCGCAAGACCCGGTCGGCCCGGGGAAGGTTGCCGCCACCTCGCGGATGATCTCCTCGGCCCGCTCCTTGTGACTTTCGGGCACCTCGATCAAAGCCCAACCCTTCTGAGAGACGTAGATGCCGTCGAAGGCGGTGTCTCCGAAGGGCTTGACGAGCACTGGGATCCCCTCAGCCTTGAGGGCCGCCTCGAGCTGATCCGCTTCGAACCGATTTTCGGCCGTGTAGACCCGCACCACGTCCTCCTGGGCCTCCTGTTCCCGGGCCTTCTCCTCACGCTCACGGGCCTCCTGAAGGGCCTTGTGGTCGCTTTCGGAGATGAGAGCGGCTCCGCAGTCGGAGCAGGACTCTATGTCCTCTACAAACTCGGCTTCACAGTCAGGGCAGTATTTCATGATAGGATCCTCGCATGGCGACGTTTCGAATTGTCTGCTGACACTACTTTGTAACCTCAATTCGATGAAGGTGTCAATCCGTTCGCATTGACAGGTAGACCGCACTTTCTATAAGACACTATGTTCATTATAGAGGAAATCCAATTTTTTCCGTTCAAGGATTTTAACGCAAAGACGCAAAGGCGCAAAGACGCAAAGAGAAGAGAAACCAAGGGGAATACGGAAAAATTATGGAAGTTGCGAGGGGCGAAGCCCCGAAG
>CAZFWM010000278.1:0-10015 GCA_964522545.1 uncultured Thermodesulfobacteriota bacterium | reverse complement strand
CCTCATCGCCGAGCCCGTCGCAGGCCTGGTCCACTCCGTCGCACGGATCCGGCGCCTCGAGATATGTGGCCGGGTCGCCGTCATCGCAGTCCCCCTCGCAGACCATATAGGTGTCCTCATCGACATCGACCTCATCGCCGAGCCCGTCGCAGGCCTGATCCACTCCATCGCAGTCCTCGGCGGCCCCGGGAAATATGTCCGGATCAGAGTCGTCACAGTCGCCTTGGCAGATCCTGTACCCGTCCCCATCTCCGTTCGCTTCATCTCCCAGGCCGTCGCATGCTTGGTCTATCCCGTCGCAGGGTTGTTCGATTGCGCCGGGATAAGATTCTGGGTCCACGTCGTGGCAGTCTCCATCGCAGATCATATAGCCATCCTCATCTGCATCGTCCTCATCGTCGCCCCCGTCGCAGTCCTGATCCACTCCGTCGCAGGGTTCCTCTATGGCACCGGGATACGCGGTCGGATCTTCGTCATCACAGTCACCCTCACAAATCATGAAGGTGTCTTCGTCGCTGTCCACCTCGTCTCCCGAGCTGTCGCAGTCCTGATCTATCCCGTCGCAAGGATCCGGAGCCCCAGGATATATGTCCGGGTCCAGGTCATTGCAGTCATCCACCGCGCCCATGTATCCGTCCCCGTCCGCGTCGGGATCGCACACATCCCCTATCCCGTCGCTGTCGAGGTCTTCCTGAAGCGGATTGCCGTCTGCCGGGCAATTGTCATAGGGAAACGGGATTCCATCAAAGTCGCTGTCAAAGGTGAACTCGGTGTAACTGCCGGCCATCCCGGTCACGGTTTTCTCGAAGGAATCAAAAGCGTAGTTGTTGTAATTGAATGTCCTCGCAAGCCCCATCACGCTGGAGCTCTGGTTCCAATCGAGCCAATCATCTTCCGGAGTTCCCTCGGGGTGGGGTATTTCCAAGGGGGCACTGTCGGGGAGCACGGGGAGCTCGCAGATTAGAGTGTCCCCAGGTGCGTACACCGTCCAGAAGGTCTTCAATTCATCCCCAACATAATCCGGTAGGCACGGATACGGATCAGGCGCCTCAACGACCAGGGATAGTCTGGAGACCTGAAGGTCCGGGGCCGGGCTCACCCCCGGGTTGGTTGCATCGCTGTAACTCAAGGTCCCACCTTCCACGGGGTAGAGCTCCACCAGAGAGAAGAAGGTATCGAGTGTCACCGAGGCGGGCGGCGTGAAGTCGGACCGGTTCACCAAGGCCGAAAAATCATCGCTGTCAGCCCTCTCCTCCACTGCAGCCCTCGCCACCGCAACGACCAAGTACCGCACATCCGAGAAGGAGCCGGTAGCAGGGACCGTGTGAACCACATCGCTCCAGGAGGCTCCTTCCTCTACAAATTCGACATCCGTGAAGAAGAGGTCTCCGGTTCCGGGCGCCGAACCCGGCTCTCCGTTGATCTCCGCGGCAGGGACGACGAACAGGTAGCTTCCCTCGGGCCCGTTATCCACATTGACCGTAAGGTTTTGTTCCACTGTGGTTTCGAGATCCAGGGTATGAGAAGCGGGGCCACTCACGTAAATATCTCTTATAATTCCAATCTTGAGCGGCTCATGCAGAGACATGGCTATCTCAAAATCGATCTCGTCGCTGGCCATCAATTCCCCCATGAGCCTGGCATCGACCTCTCCCCCGTAGGCGAAGAGATTGATGGTGTCGCCAACAGAAGCTTCCGACAGATATTCAGGCTTGTTGAAAACGACCCCAAAGAAATCGCACATGTCCGGCTCGGCCGGTAACTCCTTGTCGTTCGGGATCACTAAGGGCCCGGGCATAGGGATCTCCCCGAAGGGAGGAATATCCATGCAAACGATCTTGTCCAATGATGACTCCAGGTCCAAACTCAAGAGTCCCGGCAGTGTCAACGTCGGCAGTGTGAAACCCTGCTGCAGCAACCCGTCGCATTGGGTCGAGCTGAAACCTGTCCATGTGCCGGTTAGATCGACCATTTCAGTTGCAGGAGGATACACCTGCAGAGGGATGACAATCTCTGCCGCATCGACGTTGATCAACGTGAAATATGCATAGAATTCGGCACCGGCCGTCACGGTCTGAGCACCATCGAGTGCAGGGTTGCTGAAATAGACGAATCCATCGGAATCCGTGGTGCCTACATTCCCTGCAAAGGGGTCCCCCTCGCGCATTCCGACCATCACCATGGCCCCTTCGATCGGCACAGGGTTCTCATATTCGTCTGTGAGGCCCTCCGCAATGACGCACACGGTCAACGACCCGAGTATCGGCCCTCCTCCGGTCCCTCCAAACTCCATGTCCGCGTATGTCCAGGTCCCTAAAAGACCAAAGAGAAGAATAGGCAATAATGCGAAAATTCCCCATTGTCTCTTAATTCTATACATGGCGTTCTCCTCCCTTATGGGACGCTATATAAGTCTTCTATACCCTTGCCTATCCTACGACCTTCTGTCAAGTTGTACTTTTGATCCTAATATTAATATAATAAATTTCATTAATCCAGAAGTCGAAAAAGGAGACATAAAAGTATGTGGGGGACGCGATTTCAGAGGTTGACGGTCGGCTCCATTATTTTCTTGCTGATCTCTTTTCTGGGGTGCTCTTCGGGGGGAGGCGGTGTAAAAGATTCCTTCGACCTGGAACCCAGAGAGGAGTTGATCGCCATGGCCTACCGGGACCTCAAGGCCGTCGAGGAGATGATCGGAGGGGTCCCTCCCCGGATAACGAGCGAGACGGACCAGGATCGCGCCATCTCGAAACTTGCGGAAGTTATTCAGGCCTTTACAGATCTGGCACGTCTCTATCCAGGGGAAGTGGAGGTGTGGGTCGGCCTGGGTTCCGCCTATGGGATTGGCTACTTTTTCGAGCTCCCTCAGGCCCGTGAGGCCGCCGAGTCCACTCTGCGCTGGGCCGCGGATGTCGACCCGGATGACCCGAGGCCGCATCACGCACTGGGCTGCTTCTTCCTGAACACGAACAGGATCACCCAGGCGATCGCCGAGCTGGAGCGGGCCCTGGAGCTCGACACGGAAGAGCAGCACCGGGAGGTGCTTCTCGATCTGAGCATGGCTTACTGGTACGCAGGCCGCGGCGATGAATCGAGGGCCGCGGTGGCGAAATACATGGAGCACTCGTCCGGCGACCCGCGGGCCGCTGAGCTGATGGAGGTCTACGGCGGAGGAGCGACAGAGTAGGGAATCGGGTCGTCGAGGCCGGCCTCTTTAAACCCCTTGAGCCGGAGCAGGCAGCTGTCGCACCGGCCGCAGGCCCTGTGGTCGGGGGTGGGGTCGTAGCAGCTGTGGGTGATGCTGTAGTCGACTTCGAGAGATATGCCGGTCCTGATGATCTCGGCCTTGGTCATCCCGATCAGGGGGGCGTGGATTGTGAAGGGGCTCCCGCCGACCCCGGACCGCGTCCCGAGATTGGCGGCACACTCGAAGGCCTCGATGAACTCGGGCCTGCAGTCCGGGTAGCCGCTGTAGTCTATGGCGTTCGCACCGATAAAAATATCGCGGGCGCCGATGACCTCGGCCCACGCCACGGCAAAGGAGAGAAAGATGGTGTTTCGGCCCGGCACATAGGTGACCGGGACGTCACCGGAGATCTCCTCGAGAGACCGCCCCTTGGGCACGTCCGCCTCGCCGGTGAGGGCCGATCCCCCGATGGCGCGCAAGTCGAAGTCGACCACGATGTGGGCCCGCGCCTCAAAACGCTGTGCAGTCAGCTTGGCCATGTCGAGCTCGCGCAAGTGGCGCTGACCGTACCGGAAGCTGATCGCGTAAAGATCATACCCCTCCTCCCCGGCCACGGCCATCGTGGTCGTAGAGTCGATCCCGCCGCTCAGGAGAACCACCGCCTTCCTGGACATGGAGCACCCCCTTCCTCGAGTCAATCCGCTAAGACGCATGACAGATTTGAATAACAGAATCAGTCACATTCTGTTATCAAATTAAACATTGTGAGAATCAATTGAAAAACAAAAGTACCTTGTGACATCGATCCGGTCAATGGCTGCAAGCCGGTCGTCAACAAAACAGATAGTGATTCAAGTTGGTTGAGAACTTGATCCGTTTTCTATGTGCTCGATCCGGCCTCTTTGTGCTGATTGGTATGCTTATTGCTAATTATAAATCTGGAATAATTGTCTACTCGATCGGAGGGAGGTCTAACATGAATATCCCAGTCTGGGCAGGCGCCTTTGGCTATAGGAAGAGCCCGTTGACCGAAAAAGGCAGAAAGGTCAATGGACGGAACATGAAAGAATTCCCCCTGCTCCGGGGGGGTAGGGTGATATTCTGTTTGCTCGGTGTCGCCTTTCTGACCCTGGGGCTTGCAAAATGTGAGGACCCTGAACCGGGTGAGATCCTGGAGATGCTGTACCTGGGTACGGATCCTCCGGTCATACCCGGGGCCACGTTCGATGTCTCGGTCTTCTACGTGAAGTACTGGAGCGAGGCGGCAGGGGGAGCCCAGATTGCGGCGAAGCTGTTCATTCCGGCGGGACCGCCCCCGGACCCGGTGGAGGGCTGGCCGGCCAGGGTCTGGCTGCATGGATTCAGCGGCCCCGGATCCGCCTACTGGCACTGGCCCTATGGCGATGAAGACTGGCGGGAGTGGGACTATGGGGCGGGCATGAGCTTCAGCAATCACGGATTCATTTCTCTCTGTCCGTGGATCACGGGGGCAGGGCCTTCCGAACCTTATTCCACCTACAGCCCGCTCTCCATCGAAAGGAACGCCCAGGCCGCCTTCGACGGCTTTCGCGCTCTGGCCAATCTCCCCGACTATTTCGAAAAGCATCCGAGCATGGCCTGGGAGGCTGGGGTGGAGGTGGTCGTGGACAATACGAGACAGGTATTGAGCACCAGTCATCTTTCGTCTTCTACCATGATCCATTTTGCTTCTCTGTTAGCAGAGCATCCTGAGGCGGATGGAGTCAAAGCCATTGTTGCCGATACATTCCGGTCGGGCGTAGCCAACATAGTTCACTGTATTGTTCCCCATGCACTGGAGCTGGAAGACAGGGAGATGGCGGCCGGAGTTGTTGGTTTTTTAACAGGCCCGGTATGGTGTCTTGCAGAGGAGAAAGGATGGCCTTTCTCACTGTTCTTCGAACAGGGAGGTATCGATCTCTATCAGATGCCTTCGGATACGAAAGCCGGCATAATGCCTCTCATCCGTTCGGCCGAGACGATGCCGCTGGAGGATAACGATTTGGCCATTCCGATCTTCCAGAGAGTGCAAGAAGATCTGGGCTACGAACCCTCTCCGCCGGAAATTTTTGAGTGGATGGTTTCAGACGAGATGATGACCATGCTGAACCACGAGACGGTCGAAGGTATCGTCAGCGATCCGTTCTACCGTACGTATTTCGCTGATCTGGATCCATTTTTCGAGGAGAACATCGAGCCCTTTTCCCCCGGAATCCCTCTGCTGGTCGTTGCAAGCGGCAGCATGGATTATCCGGTCCCGGGTCTTCCAAACAGTGTCGATATGTTCCACAATATGATAGAGCCGGCCCTGGAGAGGTTGAGCGGCTGGGGGTGGGACGTCAGACTCTTCTTCGAAGAAGGTGTCGAAGCATCGAGCATGCCAGACGGACCCGGACACGACTGGACGGTGCAAGAGCTAGGGGAAATACTGTATACCGCGGGATCGACACAAGGTTCTGGTGGATTGTCACAAGGGCCTGCGGTCGATCTTTCGCTGGGAGGCAGTCCGGTCATTACACCGAGATCTCTAGTGAAGTCCTATTCGGAAATGGCACACCAATAACCCTTGCAGTCCTGTGAGATCCTGCTCTGCAGATCCGTATTGTACAGCAGCCGACCCCTACGCAAGGGGCACGTCTATAATCCTATATTGACGAAAGTGTCCCTAACATTCTATCCTATTTATCTGGCGACGAATTGTTGATTCGTCCACTCACCATTTTTCCTTAATCGGCCAATGCCCGGAGACATTCCAAAAGGGGGGTCCCTCATGAAATGCATGCTGTTGTCCCCACGCCTGTACAAAATCTACTGCACATCTTTCGTTCTTATACTCTCGATCTGCACATTCTCGCTCGGGGAGGAGCCGAAGGATCCGGAATCCGCCGCCCAGGCCTTTCTCGCCGAGGGAAGAAACCACGCTCAATCTGCAAGGTACACAGAGGCCATCGCCTCTTTCAAAGCAGCCCTCGAGCTTACTCCTCAACTGACGGATGCCCATACAGGCATCGGTCTGATTTCGTTAAGACTGGGCCAATTCGATACCGCTAGGGTATCCCTCGAGAAAGCGATGTCTTTATCCCCGAACTCCCCGAAGATTATAATGGGAATGGGAAAACTTCTCATGGCCCTCGGCGATTATGCATCTGCACGAGACCATTTTCGTGTGGTACTGGATGCATGTCCCCATTGCGATGGGATACATCAATTCGTGGGCTCGAGCTACCTATTTGAAGGAGATCTAAAGGCCGGCGAGAAATACTTCCGACGGGAAATGGAGATCGCGC
Organism: uncultured Thermodesulfobacteriota bacterium; assembly: GCA_964522545.1. Taxonomy (GTDB): domain Bacteria; phylum Desulfobacterota; class DSWW01; order CAZFWM01; family CAZFWM01; genus CAZFWM01. The sequence continues at coordinate 3,520 of CAZFWM010000278.1, read as the reverse complement.
AGGATCCCACACCGGCATCTTCAAGGCTGATCCTAGTCCTTGTGGTGCAGGGAAGGCTGGAAGAGGCCAGGTCCCTATTGAGTGGATTGCGGAATTCCTATCCCGGGAGCCTTCATCTGAAGTGGGGAGAAGGGCTCATCTCCCTGATGGACGGGAAAATCGATCGGGCTAGCACGCTCTTCGAGGAGGTCAAACAGGTATCGGGTGCAGAGTTCAATCGACTGCTTCTTGGCCTCGCTTATCTCCTTCTGGACAGGCTGGACGATGCAGAAAAGGAGTTCCTCGACCTCATAGAAGGGAGAGGAATTTCTTACCTTATGCCGAGCTCGGTGCGCGTATCTCTGGCTCGGATCGGCATGGTGTTCATCTCTCTGTACAGAGAAGAGCCGGACGCCTCCGCTCGCTCTCTGCAGGATATAGAGGGTCTCATAATAGGGGGGCAGGCTGCGTGGAAAATCCTCGCGGGTGTGACAGAGAAAATGCCTGGAGACAAGAGAGAGTTCTTCCTGGCTCGTCTGAAGAAGGTCGTCGGATTACTTCCGGAGAGCGAAATGAGAAAAGGGTTATCGATGAAAGTCGAGAGAACGCCTGCTGAACGACGCTGATCAGGGGAGCGGGGTATAATCCGGATCCTTTTTCCACGAACAGGAAGGCAAGACAGAATGAATTTCGAGGGGGACGAGGGTGAAGACAAGAATCCCTGTAATTAAAACCGTATGCATCTCATTGTTGCTCGGGCTCATCTCTCTTGACCCTTCTTTTGCCTCTTTTGACGGGCTCTCTTCGGAGGGCCCCCTGATGCACCCCGGAAAAGCCGACCTCCATTATCGCTATACCGAGGATACGAACGAATACAACCTGATAGGGTGGTCCCCCATGTTTATAGGCGGCGCGGGGATCGTCGATTTCGATGATCAAAGCGACACCAAATACATCGGGGGATTTTTTCGACCCCTCATTTTGCGGCCCGACTGGGGGGACTGGATCATGGGGCTTCAGAGCGTCGAGGTTGCCGACAGTACCGCAATCGAATTTCAGAGTGAGTACAGGGCGCCTTTCGGCCTGGGGCTGGGCGGCGGATTCGTCGAAAAATACAGCAGTGCCGTGGACACAATCTTCGGCAAAGTGTCCTACAGGAATAAACTGTCCTACTTCAACTACATACTGGAGATGCAAGTACAGGATGTGGCCGGCAGGACTTCAGGCGGAGGCTACGTCGCGTTCTATGATGAGCAGCTGATGCTCGCTTCCGGCTACGACGGCGAGCAGTGGCGTACATGCTTGGGCTATATTGCGCCGGTGAGGGAGACCCGTTTCAGGCCGGCCCTCGAAGTCCTGTACGTGGATAATTCGATCGGCGAGCAGGACGGGCCGAAGATTCTCTTCGCAAACGCTACGTTGAAATTTTCCGGAGGGTTCCTTAGCCACAAAGCCAGGCTGGGCCGCGCCATGGGCCCCACGGGGCTGGAGTTTGGAAATCCACTGGCATTCCTGTTTCCGACCTGGAACCGCCGGCTCGATCTGTGGGAGCTCGGGGGGCTGGGCAATTTTCGCCTGGAAAGAAGAGAACTCCCCGATGGATCGACCACGGAGAGGTACGAAGCCCTGGCCTTTCCCTTTCAATTCGACGAGAGTGAAAACGTCCTGGATTACCTGTTCGTGGGCGGCTTTCACTCGAGAACACCGGCGGAAGATTCGCCGGGAATTATTGCCGGATTGACCGGAAAGCTGGGTTTTTTACACGTCTCTGCTGGGTTTGAATACGATATCGATACGGACGAGACGCGCGCCGTAGTGGGGATAATAGACAGATTCTGAGATGAAGATACTCCTCATCCAGCCGACAGTCCCAACTCTCGCGGCACTCCCACCTATGGGCCTTGCCCTGATCGCGGCGGCCCTCCGCCTGGATGGGCATCAAGTCAAAATCCTGGACCAGGCCGTGATCGCCGGCTTCGACCGGCTCCTCCATCGCACGGCGCGACGGTTCGCTCCCGACCTGGCGGGCTTCTGTGTACACACCCCGACCCTCAAGCAAAGCCTTTACCAGGCAGGGCGCATCAAGGCCCTGCGGCCGGACTGCCGCGTGGTGCTGGGCGGTTACCACCCCAGTCTCTTTCCCGAGGAATGCCTGTCGAGTGATGCGGTGGATTGGATCGTGCGCGGGGCGGGGGAGCAGGCCATGCGCGACCTGGCCGAGCATATGGCCGGACGGCTGCCGTTAGAGGATGTGGAAAACCTGTGGTGGAGAGAGAACGGCAAAGTCATGCACGGCCCCCAGAGGCACGTGCCCCCGGACCTGGACGCCCTTCCCACGCCGGCTTGGGACCTCTTTCCGCTCCAGCGCTACAGGACACGCGTAGAGGGAAAGTTGTGTGTCGAAGTGGCCGCTGGCCGCGGCTGCCCCGAAGAGTGCCTGTTCTGCGGCCGGGGACCGGCTGAAGAGAAGCGATACCAGCCCCGGTCACCTCACGTCGTAGTGTCCGAGATGCAGACCCTTATCAATCGATTTGGACTTAGGGCCTTCTTCTTCACGGACGCGAACATGACAGCGGACCGTGACCACCTGGAGCACCTCTGCCACCGCATCCTCGAAGCAGACCTGAACGCGATATGGTACGCCAAGATCAGGGCGGACCGGATCGACCGCCCCTTGCTCGACCTCATGGTCCGGGCCGGGTGCCGGGAGGTCTATATGGGCGCCGAAAGCGGAAGCGACAAAGTCCTCGCTCGGGCGCGCAAGGGATTCGACACGGGCCGGATGCTCCATGCGGTCCGGCTTTGCAAGGAGGCGGATCTCAAGGTCTACGTCTCTTTCATCCTCGGCTTCCCATGGGATACTCATGAAACGATCCATGAAACTTTGAGATTCGCAGCCGATCTCGAAGCGGACGACAAGATCTTCTTTCCGGCCATCCCCTTCCCCGGCTCGGCGCTGTTCGACATTTACAAAAAAACCCACAGAGGACCACTGCCGCCCTGGGAGGACTTCTGTATGAAGAAACCTCCCGGCAAGCCCTACCCTTTATTCTTTGAGCCCGAGGGCATAACCCGGGCCGAGCTGAACAGATCGCTGGTCAAGGCAAATCTCGTCTATCAGCACGGCCGGCGGCACTTCGGCCACTGGACCAAAATGGTGGCGCCCCTTTTGATGCACCCGGTCGAGGGATTCAAGCTTCACCGGCTGCGCACTCTGGTCCGCGTCCTGGGCATTCGCCCGCTGGTGAGACGGCTCAGAGGGCTTTGACGTGAAAGTCCTCCTCCTCATGCCCTCCCTGGTCCCGGGAGACAGCAAGATGCCCGGCATGCACCGCCGGTTCTTCCCGCCCCTCGGCATCGGCATCCTCGGCACCATCCTGGAGCGCGAAGGTCACGACGTTCGCCTGGCCGACCTCTACCTCAGGCCGTGGCAGGACTTCGAGCGCGTCGTGGAGGCGGGCCAATATGATCTGGTGGGCATAAGCTGCCTACTGCCTATCCGGTTGACTCAGCATGGTACAACATCTTGTATGTAGTGGGT
>CAZFWM010000277.1:0-10061 GCA_964522545.1 uncultured Thermodesulfobacteriota bacterium | reverse complement strand
TCCGGCCTGTCCGAGCCTGCGCGCGGCCACATCTGACGCACTCTGACGCGTTTCCACGCTGCGTTTTACGCAACGTTAGGGTTGACATGAAAAGAGCAACATTTTAGGGTCACAGCATTCCGGACCTTTCAGAATCTTTCATTGAGAAATCTCCGCGGCTTGCGTAGACGTGGTGCGAAAGTCACACACGAATTGCGTAAGGAAAAGGAAAAGGGGAAAAAGGGGGAAATGGAAAAAATTAAAAATATTTTCCCTGTTTCCCAATTTCCCATTTTTCCCTTGCTTACACATCTTTTTGGTTGCTGCTCGACCGCTCTGGACAAGAGCCCTTTTTTCAGCCACCCATTCAGATCAGAGAGGGATGAGATATGGAATTAGAATCCGGCCGTGAGCAGTGGAATAGCCGGGCAGGTTTTCTTATGGCCGCGGTCGGATCGGCCGTGGGGCTGGGAAATATCTGGCGCTTCTCCTACGTATCCTATAAGAACGGCGGTGGCGCGTTTCTCATCCCCTATATCGTGGCGCTGCTGACGGCCGGCGTGCCCTTGATGATCCTGGAGTTCGCCCTCGGTCACAAAATGAAGGGGAGCGCACCCTGTTCCCTGCGCAAGATCAGAAAGGGCTGGGAGTGGCTGGGGTGGTGGTCCGTGATCTTCGTCATGTTTGGAATCGTCCTTTACTACTGTGTGGTCCTGTCCTGGTGCGTCAATTACTTCTTTCACTCCTTCAATCTCACCTGGGGCAACGACCCGAACGACTTCTTCTTCAACCGGTTCCTGAAGATCTCCTCAGGCCCTTTGGAGATCGGTGGGATCCAGTTTTCCATCCTTCTGGCCCTGCTCGCCGTGTGGATCATCAACTGGTTTATCGCTTACAAGGGTGTGCGCAGGGGGATCGAGCTCGCGAGCCGGATCTTCATGCCCCTGCTCTTTGTTCTCACCACGGCCCTGGTGGCATGGAGCCTCACATTCGACGGGGCCGGCAGCGGCCTCGCGGCCTACCTTCGCCCCGATTTCAGCCGGCTCGGGGATATCCAGGTCTGGGTCGACGCCTACTGTCAGATCTTCTTCTCTCTGAGCCTCGGATTCGGCATCATGATCGCCTATGCCTCATACCTGCCCGACAAGACTGACCTCCGCTCGAACGCCATGATCACTTCTTACATGGACGCGGGCTACGCCATATTCGCCGGTTTTGCCGTCTTCGCCACCCTGGGCTACATGGCCCACACTACAGGGAATCCCATAGGCGAAGTCGTGACCGAGAGCCTCGGGCTCGCATTCGTTGCCTACCCGCAAGCGATCGGCATGGTCCCGTTCCTAGGGGCGCTCTTCGGAGCCATCTTCTTCCTTGCCCTCATCGTGGCCGGACTCTCGTCATCCATCTCCATCCTCGAGGCCTTTGCCTCGTCCATCATGGACAAGTTCAAGATAGGCCGAAAGGTGAGCGTCACCCTTCTCTGCTTCGGCGGATTCCTCGGCGGGGTGATCTTTACGACCCGGGGCGGCCTCTTCTGGCTGGACATTGTGGACCAGTTTCTCAACCACTACGGCCTCGTCACCGTAGGGATCCTGGAATGCATTCTGGTCGGGTGGATCTACAAGGCCGATACGCTCCGGGATCACATCAACGCCCACTCGCGCGTCAAGGTGGGCCGCTGGTGGAACTTCTCCATCAAGATCTTTATCCCCGCCGTGCTCGGGATCATTGTGATCCTCGATATCATCAAGGAGCTCAAGGCCCCGTACGGGGGCTATTCCAGATCCGCCGTTCTGCTCATCGGCCTGGACTGGATCGTTCTGACCATGGTGGCAGCTTTCTTTGTGAGCCGGCGTCCCTGGAAAGAGATGACAGATTCGATAAAACCGACAGGACAATAACATGCCAAGCGAAAAGTTCAGAGAAGGCCTTACATTCGACGATGTGTTACTCGCTCCCGGCGCATCGGAGATCCTCCCCATGGAGGTGGACATTACGACCCGGCTGACGAAGTCGATCCACCTCAACATTCCGCTTTTGAGTGCGGCTATGGACACCGTCACCGAAGCACCCATGGCGATCGCCATGGCCCGCGAGGGAGGCCTCGGTGTCATACACAAGAACCTCTCCATCCAGGACCAGTCCCTCGAGGTGGAGCGCGTCAAAAAGTCGGAGAGCTATGGCATGATCCACGATCCGATCACCATGGGGCCGGAGCGCCGCATCGCTGAGGTGATCGAGGTCATGGATACCTATGGCTTCGCCGGAGTGCCGATCGTCCAAGAGGGAAAGCTGGTGGGGATCCTGACGAACAGAGACCTCCGGTTCGCTAAGGACCTCGACCGCCGCGTGGAAGAGCTGATGACACGTGAGAATCTCGTCACGGCACCGGTCGACATCTCCATCGAGAGGGCAAAGGACATCATGCAGGAGCATCGGATCGAGAAGCTCCTCCTCGTGGACGAAAAGGGAACCCTCAAAGGTCTGATCACGTACAAGGACATATTGAAGATGGAGCGTCACCCGAAGGCCTGCAAGGATGACTTCGGGAGGCTGCGCGTCGGCGCGGCCGTGGGCCCCGGGGCCGATCGGCCCGAGCGGGTCGCCGCCCTCGTGGAGGCGGGCTGTGATCTGATCATCGTGGACACGGCCCACGGGCACGCCCGGGCCGTGATCGAGGCGGTGGCGAAGACCAAGAGCGAGTGGGCCGACGGAGACGTGATCGGCGGAAACGTGGGCACCGCCGAGGCCACAGAGGCCCTCATCGGCGCCGGGGCAGACGGCGTGAAGGTGGGCGTGGGGCCCGGCTCCATCTGCACGACCCGGATCATAGCCGGGGTCGGGGTCCCTCAGATCACGGCGGTGATGGAGTGCTCCCGGGCGGCCGCCAAGGAGGGGATACCGATAATCGCGGACGGGGGGATCAAGTTCTCCGGCGACGTGGTCAAGGCCCTGGCTGCCGGGGCTGATACCGTCATGATCGGGAACCTTTTCGCCGGCACCGAAGAGAGCCCGGGGGAGACCTTCCTGTACCAGGGACGCACCTACAAGCTCTATCGGGGTATGGGGAGCATAGAGGCCATGCGTCGCGGCTCTCGGGACCGCTATTTCCAGGAAGATGCGGAGGAGAAGAAGCTGGTCCCCGAAGGGATAGAGGGCCGGGTTCCCCACAAAGGGCCTCTCGACCAGAGCATCTACCAGCTCGTGGGCGGGTTGCGGTCGGGGATGGGCTACGTAGGGGCGGGGAACATTGCGGAGCTGAAGCGCCGGGCCCGGTTCATCCGCATCACGGCAGCCGGCCTCCGGGAGAGCCACGTCCACGATGTGAACATCACCCGGGAGTCCCCCAACTACCAGCTTGAGTAACTTGCCCCGTCAGTTATGGAAGATCCTGTGGGTTCGACTCACCCTGAGTTCACCATCCTGAAGGACTACATCCCAGTAGTAGAATAGCGATTCGTCGATGTCGACGACCTCGATGATCTTGAGCCTCGTGGTGGCGTTCACCCTGAACGAGATTACGAGGGAATCCCCTGGGATCTCTTGAAGATTCGGGTGTGAGAGAACGATGGGGCCGAATCGTGAGTAGTCCAGGTCGATGTAGTCCAGGTGCATCTTGCCGAACCGGAGAAAGATCTTGGCGAGCTTGCCTTGGCGTGTATAGAAGAGCGCGTCCATCGGCCTGTCCGCCCATGGCACATTGAGGTCTTGCACGGCATACTCCGCGTCCGGCAGAGTGAGATCGATGGGCCGGGTCTCGCCGTCCCCGGGGGGCGAAATAGTAAGGAAGTCACTGTGCCCTACGAGCGGTCGCCGGAGATCGAGGGTCAATTCCGTGGTCCTGCCGGAGATCCCGAAGTCTCCCGGGAGCCACTCTCTGTCCAGAAGGAAAGCGCGATCGAGAAAGGCGTGTTTCAATCCTCTGAGCCTTCTAAGAGGATCAAATTCTGAGTAGTGCTCGACCATCGACAGATCGGGCAGCCAGTTCGCCTTCGTGATGGAGGCCCTTTCGAACCGGGGGTATGCCGGATTCTCACGGCGCACATCCTCATACTTGACGAAGAATCGCGGGTCCGCGGGCACGCTGAGACGGGACGCTCCTCTTGCGAGCCCGAAAAGGACCGCGCAAACGATCAAAAGCGCGCCGCCGGTCCGGAGCCAGGACCGCGAGAAGACCACCCTGAGCCCGGCCCCAAGCAGCATCACAAGCAAGGGGAAGGTCGTGATGACGATGCCCATCTTGTTCGGATCCGCCGAGTCCTCCAGTACCGACAGGAGCAGCCAGACCGGAAGGGCCCATAACGCGAGAAGAGACCCCATGAACTTTGCATTGTTGCGTAATGACCACACCAGGCCGAGCACGATCAGCCCACATGCCAGGAGCCCGAAATGGGACGCCACGTTCAGAGGATAGTAGAGGAAAGTGGGGAAGGGATTGTAAGGCGTGCGGATGAGGTGATCATAGAATGGGAAATTGAGAAGACCGCCGTACAGGAAATCCCAGAAGAGAAAGCGGTGGGGCGTAAAAAAGTAGACTTCATCGATGAAGTGTTCGTGGGTGAAAATGGAACCATAAGCCACTTGATGATGCAGGATACACGGCAATGTTCCAAGGAGAAAGCCGGTCCCTAAATGGGCGATCCGGCGGGTCCTCTCAGAGAATGTTCCCTTTGCCGCGGTCCAGAGAAAAAGGGCCGCGCCGAGGAGCAGGGCGATGTTGAAGTGCCTTATGCCGGTCGCCGCACCGATCATCAGCCCTGTCAGCCACAGGGACGCAGGGAGCCGCAGCAGGAGGTAGATCCCGGCCATGGCCATGGCGTAAGCCATCACATTTTCGTCCAGGGTGATGACCTTGATCACGTACGGGTTAAGCGCGGCGAAGGCCGCCGCGGCCAGGGCGATGGCTCGGCTCGAAACGAGTCTCTCCACGGCCAGAAAGGAGAAGATTGAAATGAAGAAACCGAGCAGCGCAAAATAGAGCCTGAACCCAAAGGCCTTGTACAGTACCGCAAAGGGCGCCAGGAGCGCCGTCGTGCCGTAGCGCTGCCCCGTGGTGCGCCTCTTGATGAGATCCTGGGTTGCGCGGGGACCGTCCTTGCCCGCACAGATGATTTCATACGGCTCCTGATGGTCGTTCAGTCCGGACAGGTGATCTTCCTCATTGCACCGGCCTTCCAGGATCGTCCGAAGGTCCCCTTCAAGCATGGCATCCGGGTCGATGGCGTACATGACGACCTGGTTTACACAGTCATAATAAAAGTGGGTCCGATCTTTGTTGATCATGAAAAAGGAGAAAACAAAAAGCGAGAATACGACGGCGGCCCATACGCCTTTTTTCCCGGGAGCAAAGGTGACCAAGTCTGAAACAAATGCTTTCCCCCCCCCGGCCCGGAGCCGGAGAAAAGCAAGCGAGGCGGCGGAGACCAGGATGGACGATGCGATGATGATCGCCGGGGTCAGGAAAACCTGGAGGGCAAGGGCGTACGTGAAGGAGAGGATCGAGACCGATGCGGTTCCCCCGGCCACAGCGAGAGCGAGGGCTTCCACCCAGGACACCTCCCTGACCGCCGCCCTGGTGAGGAGATAGCCGGGGAGGCCAAAGACGGCGAGAAAGACGAATGCATCCCGTAGAAGTAGAAGAGGCCACATTGGTACAGTCTTATCCGATTATCTCGAGAGGATATTCCCCCACAGATTCTCCCAATAGTTGGGGACGGTCCTGTAGATCGCGCATTTTATAGCATGCGATCAAGCTCATAACAAGCCGCCGGAAATCGCATCATTCTCAAGGTCTGGATGTTTAGGACCAAAACTCATATAATCCTGAAAAATGCAGTAGCCACCTGCTGCGGCTTGATATTCCTTTTACCAGAGTTCCCAGAGATCGATGAATTTCCTCAAGCGCCTCAGCCAATTTGCGGCCCTTCTCATTCTGGTCGTCGCAATGGGGATCGCCGGAGCCGCGGCCGTCGCGAACCTCGAGCGATGGCAGGAGAGACGCGAAGTCGCCAAAGGTGAGTCCATATTTCAGGAGACCTGTTCGAGCTGCCACGATCTTCTTCGAATCGCCAAACCCCGCCGAATTCAGGATTGGGATGAAATCGTGGCGCGCATGGCCGGAAAACCCGAAAGTAGAACGGATGATGAATCCACGAGAGCGATCACGGCCTACCTGCAGGCCGCAAACGGCTACTTCACCGGCTATCGCCGAGGACTGTTGTATTTAAAGCAGTATCGTCCGTCGGCGGAAAAACACTGGCGGGAGAAGTGCGCTACGTGCCATCCCCTGTCAGTGGCCCATCACGATTCCGAAGAGCCCGGCGTACTGTACGCTGCAATCGAGCGAGACCGCAGGATGCACGTTTTCAACCTCCCGATTGCGGCGCGGGATCTGATCTTCGATTTTCTCCATCTGGGAGATCTTCAGTCCCCCCTCGATCTCCTTCGCTTCCGATGTACACGATGCCACTCGATCGGATTCACCGCTGCCTATACCGTCGGGGCCAGACTCCCACGGGAGGAGGCCCTGCTGAACACCGACGCGGAACGATTCGCCAGACACTGCTATGCCTGCCACACCCCGGACATTCGAAAGAGATGCCGCTCCCGGGAGCAGTGGGAGCCGATCGTCCATCGGATGCGCGGCAAGGCCAATGCGCGTATTGCCGAGGATGAAGCCGCTCACATCGTGAACCATCTTTCCTCCCGGGCGGACTGCATCGACGGCTGGGACAATGCCGCTCTCCCTGTTCCTCTCTCTCCGAGAAGATCATCCTCTCAAGACGCACCGTGAGTCCCATGGGCCGATTCCAGAGATCGATTCGCATTGCCCCTTACCGCTTGAAACGGCTGTGGCGGGTCGGCGCCGTGCGCAGGCTGTGCGCCACGGGTGTGACCGTGACTGCCTCGGCGGCCGTGATCGGGCTGAGCGTTTTCGGAGGGGGACGGTTTTATTCAGCCGTTTCAGAATCACGCCCCACGGATAAATTGCTCCAGGGATTTCGTTCTTTCATGGACGAGGAGTGGACCCGGATACGCACGGGCGATCATGCGCCGGTGTTGCCCGAGTCGAGGCAGCCCGCATCAATCAGAGGTTTGCCCTTGCTGGCCTCAAAGGGGGAAGGCGATCTCATCATAGTAGACGATTTCGAAGAGACAGAGGCGGGAGAGACCTCCGGGGGGGGCTGGACCGGGGCGGTAGCCAGGTGGGATCCGGAGAAGGCTTTTCGCGATGCGAACCTCGCCGGCCCAGGTATTATGATCCCGAGCGGGGAAGTCAAGCTGGACAGACAGGAGGACACAGACGGCGGTTTCCTCAGGGCGACTTACCATGCCTCGGCATTTTCCCCCGACGTTTCCACATGGGCCTTGCGCGTTTCCCTGAAGGAACACAAACCGATCCTGAAGCTGGACGACTTCGACGGCATCTTTCTCAAGGTCCGGGGAGAGGGGATCGCCTCGGTCCACATTACGCTTCGTGACGAGGCGCAGGTTTGGCGAGCTCCGACCCTTGCCGCTGCCATCCCCCTGACGCCTGAATGGCGGGCCTACTACCTGCCGTGGCGCAACATGCAAGTGGCGACCATATACGACAAGAGTCTGGTCCAGTTCGAGGATGTCTCTCTTTCCGAGGAAAGGGTCGCCGCCATCTGGATTTTTAGCGTGCCCGGTCTGTTTCACTCCCCCGACAATCCGACCGGTGTGATCGATGTGGATGATGTGGCCCTTTTTCGCACAGATCCGATACGGGACGGACGGCTTGGCGTGGGGCCCGGCTTCTCCGGTGTCGTTCCGGGAGACGGTCGGGATCACTCTCGATGCGGATCCCCGGATGAAGCCGTAAGGCCTTTCAGACTCTTCGGTATCATTGCCAATGACGGAGAGTGGCGTACGGATGGTACGATCACGGTAAGCGAAAGTGAGCTCAGGATCAAAGGCCGGATAATCATACGATCAAAGCTCTTCCGGAGCCAGATGCACTGGATATCCCGCACTCATCTCGACTTTACAGCCGATCCTATATACGACGGTGAAGGACGTTACCTTCGCTCCGACAATGTGAAGATGTCCACACGGCTCACACCTGCCGGGCTGCCGGTCCAAAGCTATGAATTTTCTTTCGCAAATCATGAGCCTGTCAACCGGCTGAACAGCGTATCCGTTTGTTTTCGACCGGAGGAGATGATTGATCACGGTGGGGTGTTGTACGCAGATTACGAGGCATCTCTCGATATTCGCCCCTTGCCTTCAGGGTTTTACCGTATTCGAGTCGACACCTTTGTGAGTCCCAAGGCTCAGGCACTGGAGGCTTTCGAGTATCATTTCGACAGATTGAAATCTCTCAGCATCGAGGCCTTCCCTGCCTATTGCGCCCGACTCATGGATGGAAAATCCATTGGCATGTATGACGAGCTGCTCGACCCCTTTCAGATCCAGCGCCGGTATATTTCGACGGTACGCCTCGGCGCCCCGGATCCTCCCCGGGCGGTGTGGACGCTTCTGGCCCGCTATGCCGGCGAAAGCACCCGGGGAACGGTGGCCTTGGAAGATAAGGGACGCTTCCAGTACGGATTTCGAAATGCCTTTCAAGGTCCCCTTGTGCTTCCCCGGCAAGATCACCCGGGGAGATCTCTGGCCTATGTGCTGGAGCCCGATTTTCCTCTGGCCCTGCAGGATCGACTGCCATGGACAGACAGGGGCTTTGAACATGGGCTCAATATCGACTCGCCGACCATCTACCCCTTCGACTATGAATCGGGCAGATTCCGCGTTCGCCTGACAGATCCCGACGGCAAGATGGACGACCTTGGGAATGCCGCGTTCTGCGGGGCATCTCTTACCGGAGCGACCACCCGGAATGATCGCTACCGTTTGCGGTTCCAAAAGGAAGGTCACTATCGTGCAGAGGTGGAGGGCTTCATCGACGACATCTACGGCATCCGGCATTCTGCAAGGGACGCCTTTGAGTTCTATGTGGGGAGCCGGATCACCATGAGCACTGCATGCAAGCCCGGAACCCCCTTCTTTGTCGGGGAGAAGTATCCGCCCATGGTGGAGGTCAATCCCCCGGCCCCGGCGGATGTCCGCATCGCAGTTCGCTATCTTCCTTTCTCGGATCCCGACCGGGAGGTGCGGCATGTAATCCGTGGCCGGGCCAACCGATACGGATACTTTTTCCCGGAACAAGGATATGCTCCACTGGTGTTCGCGCACCCCGGTGAGTATGTTTCCGAGCTGTTTGTTTCTTATGTCGATCCGCGGGGCGGGCACTGGTACGGAGGACAGGTGGGTGGGTCGGTCGTGGCCATGCCATACAGTGAATCGTCTGTCTTGTTGCATGGGGACGTCGACGCATACACGCACGCAACCCCATACTACGCAGGGGATATGTCACAAACAGTCCCTTTCCGGCTCCCCATGCCCGGACACGCGATCGTTCGCGGATTTCGTCCAAGGTCCTCGCCGGATCACCCGTACTGGCGAGATGTATTCAGCTTGATGGATAATTCCAGTCCTTTCTATCCGGGTGATGTAGGCTATTTCATTACAGATCCGAAAGATCCCGGCTATTTCGAATATTTCTTGGAGATATCGCCGAAGGATGGGGGCGTTCACGCCCAATCGGGAAATCGTACAATAGAGCCCGGGATCACAATTCCCGGTTCATGGAATCCCTGGAAGGCTAAATCCAAAGGGGAGGCCGGGGTGGGCCTGTCTCCTGCTTTTTTTCCCGAGAACACGGAAAAGATGCGCTATATCCACCTGTCCGCGATCCGTCCCGGATTCGTGGCCGTTGCCATGGTGAGCGATGGCACGGATCTGGAATTTCATTGGAGGCCTTCTTTGGGTGATTTCGGCGGGAAGCGAGCCTCCGGACCTGTGGGAGACATGCCCGACGATGTCTACCGATTTATGGCGGGCTGCGTCATAAGAGACATCAAGGCCGGAACGGCCGCGTACGGGGCCTACGCATCGGCTGCGGTGATGCTCTCACCCGGCGCCTATGAGGACTGCGTACTCCCCCCTCTCACCATGCCGCTCTTCCGCCTGGCGGACTGCGACTACTGGCTCCTCTACGGGGT
>CAZFWM010000276.1:0-10097 GCA_964522545.1 uncultured Thermodesulfobacteriota bacterium | reverse complement strand
GTAGGGGTTTGATTCATCAAACCCAGGGCCCGGGCGCGATGAATCGCGCCCCTACGGCCAATGCTTACCGGATCAACTCGAAATACAAAATATCGTTGACCGAGCCGACCCTCTCATCGTTCCAGACGGGCCGGACCCGGTCGCCGTGCTCGGCGTCCTCCAGGTCTTCGGGCTTGAGCATGTGCCAGAAGGTCTCGAGCCCCTTGCACCCGTCGAGCAGTACGTAGATGACCCCGTAGGGGGTCTCTCGCGTCTCTCCTGTGAGCGGGTCCGGGCTGGCGTAGTAGACATCCTCGATGCGGGCCAATGCGCCTTCCGGGCCGACCTCCTGGAAATCGTGGACCCGGCAGCGGCAGATGGCGCAGACTTCGCGCGGCGGAAGCTGCTTGCGCCCGCACTCCGGGCAGACATTGGCCAGGATCTTCTTCTCCATGAGCCCCTCGAAGAACCGGCCCATCACCGGCCCGGTGGAGAAGCGCATATTCACGGAGATGGTCTTCTTGAGGGCTATGAGCTCGGGCCCCTTCTCCACGTCCGCCGCCTCGTACTTGGCGAAGATCCTCGGCAGGGCCTGGGCCACCTCCATGTCGCCGTCGAGCCGCAGGCGGCCCGCGCCGATGGCGACCATGGGATCGAGCTTGCCGAGCATCAGGTCGACGTAGTCTTGTGCGCTCACGATGTTGCAGACTGTGAGGTCCTCCCGTAGCCCCTCCTCGAATGTACAGGTCCCGTCCTTTATCACGGCCGTCCACTGGCCGCCCCCCTCGCCCTCAAAATCGTAGCCGACCGTGACGTCCATGCCCTCGGCCTTGTCCGGTCGAAAGCGTTCCACGGCGGTGGTTATGATGTCGCGGGCGGTGACCGCCTTCTGGGGCGGCACGTACTTGGTGAAGAGCTGGGGTAGCACCATGATGAGGCTCATGTCGCCGTCGATTCCCAACTTGCCGCTGCCGAGGGCCTCGGTGCCGTCGATCTTGCCGATCGTAATACCCACGAAGGTCTCGGCGTCGGTCATGAGCTTGACCGAATAGTCGCCGTACTCGCCGCCCTCGACGCTCTCGGTCTTGGACGTCCCCTCTCTCACGGTGACCTTCCACTGGCCGCCCCCCTCGCCCGAGATGTCGTAGGCGAACACGGCGTCCACGCCCTCGGCGCCCTCGGCCCGGAATCGCTCGGTCTGTGTCCTGAAGATATCTTCGACTGTGGTTCCGAAATATTCGCTCATCTCATTCTCCTTAAGCCCAGTCGTATATGTTTGGCACCCTGGAGGGACGGCTTCCACGCCGTCCGCCGGTCCGGGTGGAACCGGACCCTCCATTCTGGATGATTACTCCCAATCCAAGTCCTTTTCGAGCATGACGAGCACGGTCCAGAGGGTCCCGCCGAAGCCGGATGCCAGGGCGTGTCTCACCTCACTCGGGATCTGGTGCCCGCCGGCGTCGCCCCGGATCTGCAGGGCCGCCTCGGCCACCCGGACGATGGCGGTGGCGCCGATGGGGTTGGAGGCGATGACTCCGCCCGACGGATTCATGGGGCACTTGCCGCCGATCTTGATCTCGTCGTTTTCCACCATCTTGATGTGCTCGTCCCCCTCGAGGAGAAAGAACTCCCGGAGCCAGTCGAGCCCCCACCAGGAGGAGGGGTCGTACATCTCGAAGACGTCGAAGTACTCCACCGGGTCGGTGATGCCGTTGCGCTCATAGAGGTGCCGGGCCGCGTACCTGTGGGTCATCTCCTCCCGGTTCTCCTTCTCCATGGCGAAGAGGTTCAGGCTCTCCTCGCGGTGAATGGTGATGTGGTCCCGGACCCACACCGGCTTGTCGCTCAGCTCCTTGGCCTTCTTCTCGGAGGCGAGGATCATGGCGCAGGCGCCGTCGCTCTGGGAACACATGTGGATGAGGCGCAGCTCGCCCACGAGCTTCGGGGAGTTCTCCATGAGGTCGTCGGTCTGGTCGTAATCGAGGCCGAAGCTGCGGTGGGCCTTGGGGTTGAGGGCCGCGTGCTTGTCCATGTCGATGCGCATCTTCATGGAGGCCCTCTTGGCGCGCTCCTCGCCGAACTCGTTGATCATGGCCGCGGCCGTGGAGCCGGTGAGGGCGCCGGTCTGGAGGTTGCGGCCCCACAGGGGGTCGGCCATGTTCGTGATGCCGCCCGTGGTGTGCCCCTCCTGGAGCTTTTCGAAGCCGACGGCCAGGACCACGTCGTAGAGGCCGGAGGCGACGAGGTTGTCGGCGGCGCAGAAGACCGTGGTGCCGGTGGTCCCGCCGGTGGTGAGGCGGAACTCGTCTTTCCCGTACGCGCCGGTGCCGATGGTGTGCCACATGTCCGGCTGGTGCACCATCTCGAAGAGCTCCATGTTTCCGTGCACCACGCAGTCGATGTCGTCCACGGTGAGGTTCGCGTCCTTCAGGGCCTCGGCAACCGCCTCGTGGACCATCTCGGGCTGGTTGACGTCCTCGCGGTGGCTCGAGTACTGGGTCTGCCCGACGCCGATGATGGCGACGTTTCTGTTCTTCTTGTGCTTGGTATTCATCGTCCTCCCCTATTCTTTGACGAGCCCTATTCTTCCTTGAGCCCTATTCCTTATCGAGAATGAGTACGGAGTGATGCTGGCCGGCGGCTCCGGTCGTACCGTGGGCCAATGCCCTCCCGGCGCCGGCAACCTGGCGGTCGCCCGCCTCGCCGCGAAGCTGGAGGACCGTTTCGGCCGCGCGCGCAAGGCCGCCGAGCATGACCGGGTTGCCCGCGAGCATCCCGCCGGAGGGGTTCACGCTGCCCATCTCCAAGCCCCCGCCGTCGATCCAGTCGCCGCCCTTGCCGTCACCGCTGAGGCCGAGCCCCTCGATCCACATGGGGAGCTGGTAGGCGTAGCAGTCATTGACCTCGATCGCGTCGAAGGCCCCGGCCGGATCGGTCACGCCCGCCATCTTGTAGGCCCGGGCCGCGGCCTTTTTCAGCGAGGCGCATTCGACCAGGTCCTTGTCACCGAGGAAATAGCTGTCCATACAGTTTGCGAATCCCGAGATCCATACGGGCCTGTCCGTGAACTCCGAGGCCCTCTCCTCGCAGGCGAGCAGCATGCCCACGGCCCCGTCTGAGACGGGGTAGGCGTGCAGCGCCCGGATGGGGTCGGAGAGCATGGGCGAGGCCATGACTTCCTCGGCCGTCACAGACTCCCGCGCGTTCGCCAGCGGGTTCTTCGCCGCCTTTTCCCGGGCATGCACGACCACCCGGGCCAGATGATCATCGGTGACGCCCGAGGCGCGCATGTAGGCCCTCGCCTGCAGGGCTGCGGCGTTGAGGAAGTCGAGGCCCAGGGGCCGGCCGAAGAAGGGGTCGAAGGCGAGGTTCGAGCACATGTAGCGGCTCTCGGGCTGCGACTCCTTGGAGTGCCCCACCACGAGGACCAGGTCGGTGTGGCCCGAGAGGATGCACGCCAGGCCGTAGCCGATGGCGTTGAGCCCGTCCATGGGGACCTTCTCCTCGCACCGGAAGTGGGCCCCCACGGCATCCGTCATGGCATTGTCGGAGATCGTGCGGGCGTCGAAGACGTCGTCGGAGCAGGTGACCACGGTCCGGATGCCGGTCTCCTTGTCGAAGGTGACCCCGGTCTTCTTGACGATCGGCTCCACCACGTCGAAGGCCATCTCCTGGAACCTCTTGTGCCACATGTTCGAGACAAAAGGTGTCTGCGCCACGGCGCAGATCGCGACTCGTTTCGCCATTTATTCGCCTCCTTTCGGATTCTTTCTCAATGCAGCGGTATCGAAGAATGTTCTGATAGATATCGGTCTAGCGACTTAGCCAGTTCTCCATCTCCACGTTCGAAAGCAGCCGTTCGCTCTGATCGTGCGATGCTCAGATGCCAGTTTTTTTCTAACTCTGATAAATCCTTACCCAAAATCATGAGCAGCTTCGCTTGGACAGTATCGGCATCATCCTCATTACAGATCCGTTTCAATAGCTCAGTAAAAGCTGTTGTGTCGAACTCTTGGATTAGAAAAAGAACAAAGCTCGCTGCGAATACGTAACTCCCGCCCCGTAGTGGACCATCATAATTACGAAAGTCCCTATCTGTGAGAACGGTTTTGAGTTCCGGCAGCAGTCCGTCGGCAAGCCAGCGTGCCGTCATGGTATCCACATGCTCGTCCGTCCAATCTTTGATTGCCAGTTTCTCCGGTGGATCTCCCGGACGCCACGACCAGTTACCATATGCTTCAGCGAAACCTTCTTCCAGGAGCGGGACGGTCCGGTGTCTTGCCAGAAGATAGGTGATGCAATGCACAACTTCATGTAGATGCCGTGATGAAGCTAAGTGGAGTTGCATGACATCGCGGCGAATTAGAAGATCCATTCCGGTCTCGGTTTTAACAGCCTCAAGGTCAGGATAGATGAAAAGAGTTATTTTGGCAGCGAAATGAACGTCTAATAGCTGCTCCATGAGACACACGTGAGCCTCTCCTGTTACCAGACTGCTTTCGTCCACCTTGGCGTCTTGCTTGGTCCAAGTAATGAAGTGAGGAGTTTCCAGTGCACGTTGGAATCCTCTATCCGCTGGATTATCAATGACGATACCCCAGCGCTCCTGGTCGGAAATGTGCTGACATAGATCTGGATTATGGGGTTTTATAGTGACCGTTGGCGTCATATTCTTTGTTCCCGAGCAGGAAAGAACAATCAGAATAAGAGACACAAAGACGACATTTTCCAATGCTAGCCGGGCATAATGACGATGCTGGTCCATATTTGTAAGCCTGCTATTTTCATATCTGCTTCACACACTATTCTGGCAAGATAAGATTTCTCCCTGCGGTCGAAATGACAAGTATGATTGTTCGAAATGACCTGCCAGGTAATTTTTTTTCTCGGCAGCTACGCATTTGTGTAGCTGCCGAGAAAAAAATATATCACCCTTTCGCATAAAAATTCCAGAAGCGTCCCTTTTTGATCGCCCGGATGATGGAGTCCTTGTCGCGCCTGCAGTCCATCTCGATCCAGGCCCGGCCGCACCCGATGCGCGTGTGAGAGTCGTCGGACGCGATCTTCGGGTAGTCGATTTCCGGGACATCGAACTCTCTGCTCGGAAAGCCCTTGGTCGTGATCTCCACCGCGTCGAGAGGAAAACGCGCGGCCACGGCCTCGATCCGATCCATCACCTGCTCCAGGGTGAGGTCGTAGTCGTCGAGGTGGCAGAGAAGGTGCAGCTCTTCGGTGTCGCCCTGGATCCGGGCCACGTGAACGTAGCCCTTTTCGAACACAGTGAGCTCCACGCCCTTGAAGATGATCATGTCCGATCTCACGCTGTCGTAGATCTCCCCGGACGCGGGCTTCAGCAGGTAATCGTGGTCGGTGAAAGCGATGAAATCGTAGCCGAGCCCGGCGTAGACATCGGCGACCTCCTGGGGCGTGAGCTTTCCGTCCGAGCATGTCGTGTGTGTGTGCAGGCAGCCTTTCAACAGCATGGAGGGGCCTTTTAATCAAGGACAATGGTTGCTGCGCCGACTCTGTATGACGCACCGTATCAAAACAACATATACTATCTTCCGGGCAAAATAAAAGCCCCCGCCCGGAGCCGGGCGGGGGCCTTCTCATCGATTCAAATCCCGAAATCCTCTCACATCACGAATCCCACGAAGCAGCTCTCGTCGATCCTGCCGTCGCAGTCGTCGTCGATGCCGTTGTCCGGAATTTCCTGCATTCCCGGATTCACGTCAGGGGCTTCATCGTCGCAGTCACACTCGAATCCCCAGCCATCCGCGTCGCCGTCCACCTGGTCGGGGTCGGAGACTTCGGGGCAGACGTCGCAGGCATCTCCGAATCCGTCCCCGTCCATGTCTCCCTGATCCGGGTTCGGCAAACCGAGGCAGTTATCGCAGACATCCCCTGCGCCGTCGTCATCCGAGTCCTCCTGATACGGGTTGGGCACGTCGGGACAATTGTCGGTCGAGTCGGGGATGCCGTCGCCGTCCGTGTCCTGGGGAGTGCCTCCGGAGCCATAGATCGTGAAGTCGTCGATGAACCACCCGAGACCGCGGACGTAGACGTCACTTCCGAAATGGAACCGGATCGTCACGGTCTGCCCGAGATACTCGAACAGATCGAAGGTCACGACCTCCCAGCCCCCGCTGGAGCCTGAAAAGGCCGGCTCTCCCGGGATCGCCTGGTTTCCGCTCGAAATGGAATCCACGGGGTAGCCTCCCTCGGGCTCCAGGATCGTGAAGGTCTCGCCGCCGTCGGTCGAGATTTTCACGTTTCCGCCGTCATAGTAGGCCTCCGTCTTGTACCATTGATAGAGCTCTAGATACGCGTTCGTGCTCCCGGTGAGGTCGTAGGGGGGCGAGTCGAGGGTGTAGTTCACGCGGTTGTCGTAATTTTCCACTAGGTCCGTGCCCCATGCTTTCGTCCCGGAGTGGGCCGCGGAAGGCCCCCCTCCGGCCGGGGTGCCCCAGGCCCACTCGCCGGTGCCGGTGAATCCGCCGTTGTTCGGCTCGAAGTCGAGGGCGGCCATGATCGTCACGATACTGAAGCTGTGGGTCGAGGTCGGGGCGCCAGCGGGCGATGTGGCTGATTTGCCGTAGACGTCCTCGGCGTAGATGAAATAGTTGATGGTCGTCCCCACGGGTCGGGGAGGGATCTGGGCCGCAAACTCATCGGCGGTGCCGGTCGCCTCCATGGGGACCTGTGTGTATCCAGTGCCGTCATTATAGTAGAGGGTGACGGACTCTGGGTCGAGCGGGTCCTTGGAGAGGATCGTGGCGGTCACATCGTATGGCTCGGCGGTCTCGTCCGTGATCGGAAGGGGGGTGTGCCGGATGCTGATCTCGAAGGGGGCGGCCAGGGTAGCCATGAGGGCGAGGGTGCCCTTGGTGCCGAGGGTGAGGAACTCGAAGTTGTTGAGGCTTAGCCCGATCGTGTCGTTCGGTGTGTGAATGTAGGGGCTGTACTGATGGCTGTCCTCGAAGGGGAAGATCGCGGCATATCCCTGGGACCAGAACGAGGTGTGGTCGCTGGTGCCGGCTATAAGAGTCCCCTCCAGGATCGGCAGGGTCGGCACATAGGTCTCCCAGGCGTAAAAAGCGAGATGCATGAGCGGCTCGGACTGTGTGTTCGTCATGACGTCCGTGTCCATGGTGTCCCCCGCGGCGAGATATCCGTGCATGTCGAGGTTCACGTACCCCAGGATGTTGTCCCCCGCGGCCGCGGCCGCCTGGGCATAGGCGCGGCTCCCCACAAGCCCCACCTCCTCGGCGCCGAAGGCGATGAACTTCACGGTGGCCTCGAAGTCGTACTGGCTCATGATGCGCGCCACCTCGATGAAGGCGGTGGTGCCCGAGGCGTTGTCGTCGGCCCCGGGCGCGTTCTGTGAGCTGAATGACGTCGAATCGTAGTGTCCCCCCACGATGTAGATCTCGTCCGGCCGCGCAAGCCCCGGAATGGTGGCGATCACGTTGTCGTGGCGGCTGTCGAAGTCCTGGAGCGCCACGTCCTCGATGCCGAAGGACTGGAACTTCTGGAAGATGTAGTTCTGGGCGTCGATGCCCCCCTGGGTGGTGCAGTGCCTGGTGCCGAAGTTCACCAGGTCCGTGGCCACGGATTCGATCTCGGCCTGGGACACCAGGTCGACCATCCCGGCTATCGTGGGGTTCGCTGCAAAGGCGGCCCGCTTTTTCTCGAGACCGGGCTGTTCTCTGATCGTTATGGGATCCTTGAAGAGGGGGGCGATGTCCACTCCGAACCGGGTCGAAATGGCCAATGCCTCTTGGTGAGAGATCCGGGCCAGAGCCGAGTCTCGCTCCTTGAGCAGAATCCTTGCGGCCTCCCCGATTCGCTCCACGTCCCCTTCCCGTATCCCACTGATGAAGAAGTACTCCTTGTCCTTCGGGTCGGTATCGAGGATCCGGAGAGGGAGCTCTTTCTGTTCGAGGGCGGCTCTCTCCTTCTCGGTGACGATCGCCAGGACAGAGCTCTTCATGTCCCAGATCACGTCGATCATCCTTACAAGATTCTTCTTGAAGGCAAAAGAATCCGGGACGTCGATCTTCACGAGATAGGAGCCGCCACTCCGGCCGGATGCCATCAGCAAGGCTGCGAAGATAAAAACACAAAGAATGATACCAGCCAATTTCTTACTCATGTTCATGTCCGCCTCCCTCTCCAAGTGGTTTTGTCCTCGTTCCGTCCCAATTGGGACCTACATTGACGTCATTGTTTTCTGACTGCATAAAGAGGAATATTATAACATTTAATTGATGATCATATAAAGCAAGAGAAGAATCGTCAATTATTTTAGCAAATTATTTACCAAAATGATCAGGGATGGTTTCGATATCCTCACCTTTGTGAATTGCTCAACGCGACCGAATTAGTGTATCCTGGCTCCAAACTTCGCTTGTACTTGGCGGTGCATGCTCCCCGCCAAGTCGGCATGGCTTTCCCTGGCCCAAATCCTCGCAATCGTTCTGTCATCTCGCTTTCAAACGTATTGCTTGAAAGCCAGGTCTTGCATTGGATACAAGGCCCATGAAACCGATCCTGTTTCAATTGACGCTTCCCTTTTCCGACACTCCCTTCGTGGTCTACTCTATAACGACAGCCATGACAGTATCTTTTTTAGTAGTTATATTCTTAGGTTGTAAGGAGGCCGCTCATAAGGGCATCCCATTAAAGAAGGCACTGGACGTAGCCTTCTTGGGTATCATCTTTGTGATCCTTGGGGCAAGGATTTACACGATTATTGAAACGCCCGGCATGTACAGAGGAGACTGGCTGCGATTTTTTAAGTTGTGGGAAGGAAGCATGGCCACGTACGGGGGGGGGATTGGTGCATTCGTCGGTTGTACGGCCTATATGTTAATCAAGAGAATACCTGTTTGGATCTTTTTGGATGCGATCGCTCCCTATGGTTTCCTCGCCCTATCTATCACGCGGGCCGGCGACCTTCTCAACGGGACCTGTTTTGGAAGGATAACGGATCTCCCGTGGGGCATTTCGTTCCCTAAAATGAGTTTTGCTTATTTGGATCAGTTGGCGAAGGGTCTCATTGAAATCGGCGCCGAAAGGTCTTTGCCGACATACCCCACACAGATTCTTGCCGCCTTGAACAGCTTCGCCATATTCCTCGTGCTATACAAGCTAAAGGACTCCCACAAGCCTCATGGGACGGTGTTCATCACGGGGACGATCCTTTATGCCTTTCTACGATTCTTCATAGATTTCCTTCGCGCTGATCTCGTGAGGCCCTTGTGGGGACTTTCCACAACGCAACTCATCGGGATCGCCGTATTTCTGATCGCCACGAATGTTCTTTTGTTTCGAACCCTTCACAACTTGCGCCGTTCTTCATAATCCTCACTTTAGGGTGCCAGTCTGGCTATGTTGGTGCTTCCTTCTCCATATCACGACGAAGGCGAGAGGGATGAGAATAAGGATTATATAGCCGCTTGAACGCTGGCCTTTTCCACCCTCAGCGATGAGAGCGATGTTGTGAGGCCCAATATAGCAGCCCTCGTAGTCATCGGAATCGGTGAGGCCGTCGCAGTCGTCGTCCTTGCCGTTGTCGCAGTTGCCCATGCCTAAGCTCTCGATCATGCCCGGGTGGACCAGCGGATCCGTGTCGTCGCAGTCGATGTCCATGCATTCTGCCTCGTATTCCCAGATCTCATAGAAGCTGGGATCATGGCCACCGCCGAAGCCGTCGTCGTCGTCGTCGATGCAGGCCGCGTCGTAGTAGATCTCGAGGTCGTAGTCACCGGGTAGGCCGTCATTGCCGTAGATCCATAAGCCCATGGCCATGGGGAACTCCCATCCGCCGTCCTCGAGGAAAACGCCGCCCATGGTCTCAGGGATGTAGATCCAGGCGTCATCGCTGAAGACGTACCAGTCGAGGGTGTACTCGGTCCCCTCCGGTCCGTCCGGGTCGTAGTAAGCAAGCCACAACATGTCGTAGTCGTTGTCGCAGTCGAAGACCATGTGGAAGCCGTTGAAGCCCGGACCCCTCATCTCATACTCGTAGAAGTCGTAGTCGCCTTCGGCGCCCACAGCGCTTATTACCGGGAGCAATAAGTAGTTTGCATTTTACATCGCATAGCGAACATGTT
>CAZFWM010000275.1:0-10119 GCA_964522545.1 uncultured Thermodesulfobacteriota bacterium | reverse complement strand
AATGAAGAACGATGCCTTGGTAGAGCTCACCTTGCCGAAAAACGCTAAGGTCTATACTTCCCAATACCAGCTCTACCTTCCTTCGAAAGAAGAATTAAAGAGAAAACTTATCGAATGGGCCACTGATTGCGCTATGGAAGCGGATGAGGGGTAGGGAGCAAATTCGCGCAATCATATACGGTAAGAATGGAGCTTATTTGGACTCGGATTAGTCATGAGAACATGTATTCTCATAACTAAAAACCGGCATCCATGTAGACCGTGTTCCGCAGCACGATCACAGTGACGACCAGCCCCGAGTGTTCATTTGGTCTTCCTATTTCCGTTGGACACCAGTTCATGAGTGCGTGGAACGCGACAGCTTAAAAGTAGGGGATCTGAGTAGTATTGGAACAGAAAGTTACGCCAAGCAGACTGAGGATAAATCTATAGCTTTTTCCACGCCAAAATGTTATCCTGAAAATACCTAATTTTACACGCTTTTTTATCGGCAATTTCGGGGACCCTTTTTCCACACCCCATTTTTGCCATTTCTGCGGTCAATTTTCGCCCTTTCGGGCGGGCTTTTAAGACAAAATCTTATGAAAAAGAAATCCGTAGCCATCTACGCTCGCATGTCCACCAGCCGGCAGAAGGTGGACCTGCAGCTCGAGGAGCTCAAGAAACTCATCCGGCGATCCGGCTGGAAGCTCTACAAGGTCTATGTCGACGAGGGCTTCAGCGGCAAAGACACAAAACGGCCGGCATTCAATAAGATGATGGAAGCCGCCATGAAGAGGGAGTTCGAGATCCTGGCCGTATGGAAATTCGACAGACTCTCTCGGTCGCTAAAGGATCTCGTTACGACGTTGGAGGAGCTCGACAGCCTGGGCATTGATTTCGTATCCCACGAGAACCATCTCGACACCTCCACCCCCTCCGGCAAGCTCGTCTTTCAGGTCATCGCCGCCGTGGCCGAGTTCGAACGGGACATCATCGTGGAGAGGGTCAAGGCCGGCATGGAGAATGCCAAGAGGAAGGGAAAGCACGTCGGGCGGCCGAGGATTCCGAATCATGTGGTTGAGAAGGCCCGGAAACTTCGGAAGGAAGGGAAGTCTTGGAGGGAGATTGGGAGTGCCTTGGGGGCGGATTCGTCGGGAGTGAGAAAGAGGTTGAAATCTAAGAAGTAGATCCGGTAAAATTGGGTCTATTCCAACAAAGGTACGTAATGTCTCATAGGATCGATGCGCTAAAATAGAGTAAAAGAGAGGGCATGAGATATCCCTCATCACTCCGAGATCGTCTATCCTGGGCCGAATTTGGAAGCCCCATGACACCGTGATATTTTACCATCACGACATCATCCAGGCGATCACCGCCGCGAGAGTGTGGTGAATGTCATCCTTAGCGAAACTTTCCATTACTACTCAGATCCCAGCCTGCGACCATCTCCAGCGCGAGTAGCACTGTGGCATTAGGATCAAAGTCCAGGGAAGACAGACGCTCATAAGTCAGAACGACGTGGGGTTCCAGAACGCTTTCCTTTTCGAGGTCACCGGGATACGAGAGACTCTGTTTGCGAGAGATATTGCCTTGAAGCCGGGAGTAAGTCAGCTCGAAGTCGAGGGTGTCGATGAAGCAGTTCCCCGCCTGTGAGGAAGGAACCCCGACGAGACGCGCCCCTTCGTTAACGAGGGCGGCGGCGAGGTCGAAGCCGGCACTGTACGTGGCAGCGTTCGTGAGTACGATCACCTGGGGCATCCAGGCGGCACTCCACAGGCGTGAAGTGAACACCTCTCCGAAGGTAGGGGATTTCAGGGCCATGTTGGTAAGACCATGGAGACGCGCTTCGTACTCCTTTTCCGTGAGACCCTGACGTCGCATTTTGTGCCATTCTTTTTCGTCCTTGAAGTCGTAGTCCCCAACCTCGATCCCTTGCGCTCTCATCTCGTCGATCGATGCGTTCCGGTATTTATCAAAGTAAAGGGTGGAGTAACGGGGGATCGAGTACCCGTGGTCGGCACGCACAAGTGTCTCCATCGAGTAGAGGAAGTGCAGGAGAATGAGGCCCATGAAGGAGTTGCCCCCACTGTTGCGCCGCAGGTCGACGACGAGGAACGACGTCCCGGCCTCGCCCATCGCCGAGAAGAGGTCAATGAACATCTCTGTGGCGGAGGGGACGAGGGCAATCTTCTCGTCCACCGTCTCCGCTGAAGAGGACGGGACCGCTGCCTTCACGACCTTGTCGAGGTGCCCTCCTAGGAGACCGGTGTAACCGATAGACCGCCAGACCTCGAAGGCCTCGCGGTATCGTCTCATAGAGTCGATCCTCAGGTAGGCGACCTTCCGAGTCTCGGTCAAGAAAGTCCATGCCATGTCCGCGGCGTTCAGACCCGGCAGGCCGAGCCGGCTCGGCGGCTCGATCAGTCGGCCTGGAGCCGAGGCGCCGACCGCGATGCTCACAGTGCGCAGTTCCCCCTCAGGCGTTCGGACAGTGAAGGGAATGGCGTCGTAGAGGTCGCTTAGATCCAGTAGGTCCGCCAAGGAAGCGGGGCTGGTGACCGCCATGGCGAGGTGTTTGAGGTTTCCGTACTTGTTGTCGTAGCCTCGTCGGGTCCTCATTCGTTCGACGAGCTCAGCGAAGGAGACGTCAGCCACTGACTCCAAGATCGATCCGAGAAGAGATCTGTGCGCCTCGTTGTAGACCCGCGACACTACGAGAAGCCCGTCTCCCACCGGCTCCAGACCGATCCAAATCCTCGCCTTTTCCTTGCCCCCTTTTTCGTGATAGATGCAGGTGTGTCCATCCCGAACCGCCGCGACGAGGGGGCGGACGAGATGGAAGAAGTCCCGCCGCGACATTCCTTCAGAAGGAATGCTTCGAACCGCGGCATCGACCTGCCTGTAAAATACAATCCGCCCGCCGGCCCGCGTGAACGGGTCGGGGTGGGAGTCTTCGATGATCTTCGCGAGTTCCTGTACATCGGCAACCAGCAAATTCCGGGGCAACCAATCCTGTCCGGCAACCGCGACTTCTCGATGATCTGTCTCTTCCTGCTCGGTGAGAACGGTCTTCGAAGAGGCGCACCCGACGGCGATCCCGAACAAGGCGATCCACAGTGAAAAAGCTGTTGAGAGTGCACGACTCCGGGGTATTCCTGTGTTATCCATTGGACACCCTAACGCAGGGGAGATGGACCATTAATGTTATTTGGTCCAGAAAGAGTCCCTGTTCTCTGGTATGGAGATTTTTATTTTCAAGTCACGGCACTGCATCTGACGGTCCTCCTTCGGGGTTATTCCAACAAAGGTAGGGGTTTTGATAGCAAATTGCTAAAATCCAACGATGTTATCTGACGCCCCGCCCATTACAAGCGATCCCGCCAGTAGAAGGGCCTCCTTTTCTGGTTCATGATAGCCAGAATGCGCACCTCATCCTCCCGTACCGAATAGAGCACAGCATATGGGAAACGAGGGACAAGCCTTCGTCTTACAGTCTCTTCCACCAAGGGACCTGCTTCAGGGTGATCGAGGATCCGATCGATAGTACCTTCCACCTCGTCCAGAAAGGTAGCGCCCAGCCCTGGACTCTCCTGGGAGTAGTAAAAGGCGGCTTCATTGAGCTCCTGCTCTGCCAATAGATGCAACGATACCCTGCGTCTCACGATAACCTCGACCGGGCATCACGGAAGACCTCCTCGACCGGACGGCCGAGGGTAGGATCCCTATCCATTTCAGCATCACGCCTCTGTGCTTCCTCTGCCCAGAGTCTGGCGTTCTCGGCATCAGATAGGGTATCAAGGCTCCGCAAAAGCTTCTCGGCCAGTTCAGCCCGAGATCTTGGGTCGAGTTTCAACACTTCTTCCTCAAGCTGATCCAGTTTTGCACTCATCTCCTGAGCTCCTTTCGAGACAAATCCTGATTCGGAGTATCCATCTTTCTCTTTATAAACTGATCGAGCGTTCCCCATGCCACACCTTTGAAATCGACTTTTATCATATACGATTTCTCATTAAAAGTATATCGTTTCTTTGGGAGTATATTCGACAGAAAACGTTTCAGAACTCTTTGCGTGCGTATCAAGTAAGGAGTTTTTTTATTTTAAATTCCGCCCCTTCCAGATAAAATTCCGCGCCAGGGTGTGCTGATAGAGGGAGTGGACGGCGATCCACTGGACCATGATCCCGCCTAGGGGAAAGGTCCATGAGCACTCTGGGTACTCCCGGAGCCGGCGCCGCACTATGTAGGTTGTCGGGAGGATCAGGGCCCACTGCAGCGAGCAGAGACGGAAGACTTCTACTAGGGCCTCACTCCGGACGCCCAGCAGGAGCAGACCCACCGCGGCCGGGAGCGTGAGGTACGGGAGGCATCCGAAGATGAAGAGGAGAAGGGTGCTCAACAGGGCTTGGGGGAGGTTGTTTCCCATGCCGCCGTAAAAGGAGCGGCTCCAGCCTCGCCAGAGATCGCTGAACCTGGCGTACATCCGGGTGCTGAGGATATCGATCCCGTAGAGGAACCGGAGCCGGAGCCCCTTCTTCTTGACCCGCTTGGCGATCTCGATATCCTCGACCACCACTTTGCGGACCGCCCGGTGCCCGTCTGTCGCCTCGTAGGCGCTGCGGCTTATCAGGATGAACTGCCCGATCGCCACGGCAAAGAGTCTAAATATCGTGCGATCGCTGTTGACGAGCTCGAAGGGGGCCCCTATCAGGATCATCCGCCCCACGGCGGGCATGATCACCTTTTCCCAGAAGGTGAGGGCCTCGAAATGGGGGTAGAGGGAGAGCATGTCGACCCGGTTGCCCAGGACATAGTTCATCGTCTGGGTGAGGCTCTCGGGCGAGTGCCTGGTATCGGCGTCGACGAAGAGGAGCCATTCCCCCCGGGCCTCCTGGAATGCCTGGTGACAGGCATGGCTCTTTCCGAGCCAGCCCTCGGGGAGCTCTCTTCCTTTCACTAGGCGAATGAACGGATGGTCGCGGGCGAATTCCTCCACGATCCTCCCGGTATCGTCCCGGGAGCGGTCATCCACGACGATGATCTCGAAGTTCGGATAGTCTTGTGACGCAAGCGTGCGGAGGCAGTCCCGGATGTTGTGTTCCTCGTCCCGGGCCGGGATGAGGATCGATACGAGGGGCGCCGGGTCCGGAGGGCCCGGATAATCGCGGCGTCGGATGATCGGGGGCCGGATCGCCTCGCGAATCGAGAGCACGCACAGGACGATGTGTGCACCGAGGATCGCGTACATTAGCGAGACGAATAAATCCGCCAATTGAATTCCAGGCTAATGGTCCATAATCTTAAAAACTTTGACTTGTCGACATGGACCTAATTGAGGGACGTTGCGAGGAGCATTAGCGACGAAGCAATCCCCCAAGCACCCTAGCTTATTAAACGCGGTGGATTGCTTCGCTTCGCTCGCAACATCCTCAAGGGGCACAAAGGACGATCTTAGAAATTCTTACACCACAAAAAAATTTACGCACCATACCGATATTTCACCCGCTGATCCCGATGAAGCAGGGCTCGTCGATCTGGCCGTCGCAGTCATCGTCCACGCCGTTGCCGGGGACCTCTTTATGCCCCGGGCTCACGGCAGGGTCCGAGTCGTCACAATCAGCCCCTCCGCACGCCTGGTCGGTGAAATGATCGCCGTCGGCGTCATCGCAGCATTCCGGATCCCACCCGTCCGCCAATCCGTCGCAGTCGTCGTCATGCCCGTTGCCGCACACCTCGAGCGCGCCGGGGTGGATCGCGGGATCTCCGTCGTCGCAATCGGCCTCCTCGTGGGGGCAGACGTAGGTGGCGGTTTCCCCGTAGCCGTCTCCGTCGGCGTCGAGGCATTCAATCTCGTGCATGGTGAGGACCTGGTCGGCCGGCACATCGGTGAGCACATTCTCGATACCGCTGAGCCATCTCACCCGGACCTCATCGACCACGGTGCTCGCCCCGATGCCGAAGTGCGCCGTGAGCGGCCCCTGCGAAGTGGTGCCCCGACCGCCGCTCACCTCGCGCGTCTGGGTGATCCCGCCGGCCGTGACCGAGATGCGGGCCCCGATCCCGGCCCGGTCGCTCCGCACTCCCGGCGCCCGGACCTTGAGCCAGTGCCCGTAGCTCCCCCGGTTGGCGAGAATCCCCTTGTTGCTGACGAGGTCGAGGTCGCCGTCGTTGTCGATGTCCGCCCAGGCGCATCCCCAGCCGTTGAAGATCACCGTGCCGGATGGGTAGTTGTCGTTCGTGAAGGAGCCGTCCCCGTTGTTCTGATAGAGGAAGGACTCCCGGCCTTCGTAGACGCTCGTGATGAACAGGTCCAGTTGACCGTCGTTGTTGTAGTCCCCCCAGGCCGGGTCGGAGTGAGTCTCGGCATAGGCGATGCCCGCGGCCGCGCGGACCTTGAGGTAGGCCAGGTCGGGGTTGAGATTTGCTTCGTAGAGCTCGCTCTTGTCGGAAAATTCGATGAACCGGGGGTGGGCCAGGTTGGCCGTGAAGAGATCCAGGAGGCCGTCGTTGTTGTAATCCCCCCAGTCCGAGCCGATTGTGTGGCCGT
Organism: uncultured Thermodesulfobacteriota bacterium; assembly: GCA_964522545.1. Taxonomy (GTDB): domain Bacteria; phylum Desulfobacterota; class DSWW01; order CAZFWM01; family CAZFWM01; genus CAZFWM01. The sequence continues at coordinate 3,593 of CAZFWM010000275.1, read as the reverse complement.
AGTACCCCGAGTACATGGGCTTCCATTTGCCGTCCAGGTCGTACTGAACCGCGACGTTGGTAAAGGTGCCGTCTCCGTTGTTGTTCCAGAGAAAGTTCTGGTCGAGCCGGTAGTTGGAGACATAGATATCGAGATCGTTGTCATTGTCGTAGTCGGCCCAGGCCACCCCTCGGCCGCACTGGGGCGGGTCGAACACGGTGCCCACGAGACTTGCCACGTCGGTGAAGGTGCCGTCTCCGTTGTTGTAGTAGAGCTTGTCGGGGGTGCCGATGCCGAGCGACTCGCCCGGCAATTCATAGTTCGCCATGTAGAGATCGACATAGCCGTCCCGGTCGTAATCGCCCCAGGCCGCCCCCTCGGTGGGATAGAGGTCCAGGACATCGAAGGCCTCTTCCGAAACTTCGGTGAAAGTCCCGTCCCCGTTGCTGTGCCAGAGGAGGTCGTGGTTTTCCAGGCTGCTCACCATCCCGAAGAAATCGAGATGCCCGTCATTGTCGTAATCGGCCCACACGGCACCGTTCGTGGGACTTCCGCTGATGCCGGCCGCCTCCGACACGTCCGTGAAGGTTTCGTCTCCGTTGTTGCGAAATAGGCGGCTCCCGCTGTAGAGGATGTCCACCCAGCCGTCGTTGTCATAGTCCGCCACGGCTACGCGCGAGCTCATACTCACACCGGAAGTCTCTGTGATGTCCTCGAAGGTGCGGGTCTCCAGGATGTCGTGGTATTCCACGTCGGCCCGAACCATGAAGTCGCCGTCGCCGTTGACATACCAATCACCATCGATGCGCACCACGCTGTGGTAATCCGGATTCTCGGTCCCATCGCTGAGCAGGGAGGGAGCGCCGGAGAGCTTGATGTAGCCCACAAAGAAATTCGTGAGCGGCTCAATCTCCACATCGTACGGGGTAAAATCGATCTCGGTCCATGTGTAATCCTCGGCCGTCATGATCGTGAGCGGCGGAATGAGATCCACGTCGGTGTCCGGCTGCTGCCCCCCATTGTCGGGCCAGACGTGAAGCTCGATCTCCCCCGGCCCTTCGACGAACATGAGACGCGCCCCGATGAGCCGTGCGGGGTGCTCCACCCAGAACCGAACTGCCTCGAGATCCCCCGGGTCGAGCCATGAAAACCAGCTGACCGGCTCACCGTCGTCGTACATCAGAGTTGTTGTGTCCTTGCCCTGCCGATCCGGCTGGACATCAATCCCAGGGGGGGTATGCTTGGCTAATTCGAAATCCACAGCTTGCACAAGGGGGTAGCCAGGCTCCTCGGCCAGGTATACCGCGGGCGGGAGGACTTCGGTCCGCAGCCGCTCCGCAGGAGTCAGGGTCGCACTGCTGACCGGCTGCACCGGGAGCAGCATGGTGCATAGCAGGAAAGCAAGGAAAATGATTATCATTACGGGCTGTCGTGGCATGGTCTCCTCCTTCTTTCAAATTTGTTAAGATATCAAAAGTAAGTCAAATTGAAAAAAAATTCAACTTGCACACTCGACACTCTAACTTTATAACAGCTACCTACGGGCCGTCCCCTTTAATCTTGACATATTGACGCGCCGAGTCGATAATATGATCCATTTTATATGACGAACAAAACCACATCTTCGATGCGGACCTAATTGAGGGTCGTTGCGAGGACCGAAGGGACGAAGTCGAAGATTGCGAGGGGCAAAGCCCCGAAGCAACCCCACGAGCACCCTGGCATGTCGAGCACAGTGGGTTGCTTCGTCGCTGGCACTCCTCGCAATCTTCGACTTCGCTTCGCTCGCAACATCCTCAAGTTGCTCAATTGTCGAACTTATAATTTCCTAACAAACAGGAGAGATACGATGGTTGCTGCATTCAGCAAATTCAGAGAGATGCCCGGAGAGCTCAAGGGCCTGAACCCCTTCGACGCCATCTACGGGGGAATCACCACCGGGCTCACATATGGGCTGGGCGGGGGCGCGAGGCTCCTCGACAAGATGGGATTCTCTATCAACAAAAAGTGGCGGCCCGGCGAAAAGCTTCAGATCCTCTTTCTCGCCTACTCCGGGGCGCGCAACACCGGGGCGGAGGTCCGCGTGGCCGAGTGCATACGCCAGGTCAATCAAGTCCTCGGGGCCGACAACGTCGACATCAATATGACCACCCTCGATCTCGGGGAGGCCGAGGAGTACTTCAAGGGATACGATGTCAATCTCTTTGAGTTCAACTCCATCTTTTTCAAGGACATCTTCAAACTGGCCCTGCGCAACCACATGATCGTCCTGGTGGAAGGATCATGCTGGAAGGAGAACTTCGCCACGGCCCTGCTCCTCTACTTTCTCTATGGGGCCGGACTCGCCCATCAGCTGGGCAAGCCGTGCTTCTCCTATGCCGTGGACGCCGGGCCTATGAACAAACTGAACAACTACCTCTCGTGGCTCCTGAGCAAGGACATCGACAGGTTGATCACACGAACCGAGGACGCCACACAGGTCCTGGAGACGATCGGGCTCAGCGGGGCGGTGAACCGGGTGGACACGGCCTGGAGCATGCCCACGGAGACTCCGGACTGGGCCCGGGACCGGCTCAGGGAGCTCGGCTGGGACGGAAAGAAGCGTCTCATCGGGCTTGCCGCCCAGAACTATTTCTGGTGGCCCGTCGTACCGGACTTCATCCGGTGGGGCCGATCCCTCGTCACGGGCGACACCACCAATCAGTACAAGCTCGTCTATTTCTATGACTATTCAAAGGATGATGAAAAGGTCTTCGACGGCTTCATCGGTGAGCTCGCCGACACCATGGACTGGGTCGCGGAGACCTACGATGCCCAGCCTGTCATCGTAGCCATGGAGGCCCTCGACGAAAAGGCGTGCCGGACCGCCATAGACAGAATGAAGCACGACGCCATTCTCATCTCGTGCAATGAATACGATGGACTCCAGATAGGGGCCATCCTTCGCCAGCTCTCGCTCCTGATTACTACCCGGTACCACGCCATGGTCCTCAGCATGCCCGGCAGCGTCCCGTTCATCGGGCTCTCCCGGGATGAGCGAATACGCGGAGTGATGCGCGAGACCGGGCTCTATGAGCACTACTACATAGACTACCGCACTGAGGAGCTTGGCAAAACACTGCGGGACAAGATAGGCGCCATTATGGACGATCCTGATGAATATGAGCGAGTACGAAAAGTGATCGACGCCAATCTCCCTTACTACTTCGCCCAGATGTCGATGCTTGGGCTCGACATACGCAATCTGGTCCGTGAGTGCTTCCCGGGATTCCCTCTCCTCAATCTCAACGAAAGTGACGCAACGGCCCTCATACCTCACATCCCGCCGGACCTGGTAGCTCGCACGAAGCGTAAATTTCGAGAACTGAGAAAGAAGGAGGATGCCTCCTGACCCGCCGGCCGACCGGTTGGAACATGGGTGAGGAGCCAATGTTTCACGTGAAACATTGCTCGAGTTAACGATCACTTTCTAAAAATATTCTTGTATGATAAATATTTTCGTAAATAATTGGTAACTTCTCAATAATATCGGGCGGGCCATGCCCGCCGACTCTTACAGAATGCAATCATACCGGCGGCCACGGGCCGCCCTATCGGAAAGATTTCTCTAGGTA
>CAZFWM010000274.1:0-10344 GCA_964522545.1 uncultured Thermodesulfobacteriota bacterium | reverse complement strand
GGAATCAAGGCGGTGGTGGGAAAGTCGCCCCCCCCGCGGGGGCGTGGATTGAAACCCTCCATTTGGATTGATGATCCTGCGTGATGTTCGTCGCCCCCCCCGCGGGGGCGTGGATTGAAACAACACGCCGGAGGTCCAGAAGACTCTGACCGAGGGTCGCCCCCCCCGCGGGGGCGTGGATTGAAACCGTTCACGAAATAGTAATCCCACACCCACCGCATGTCGCCCCCCCCCGCGGGGGCGTGGATTGAAACATTGAAAGTGACTGTCACCTGACAAGTCTTCTCTGTCGCCCCCCCCGCGGGGGCGTGGATTGAAACAAGTTTTGCTCGAAGCATATCCCGTTCTTTGATGTCGCCCCCCCCGCGGGGGCGTGGATTGAAACTGCTTCGAGGTGCCGGAATGCTCTCGGGTCGGCCGTCGCCCCCCCCGCGGGGGCGTGGATTGAAACCATATACCATCGAAAAAGTAGATGCTCATTCCTGGTCGCCCCCCCCGCGGGGGCGTGGATTGAAACATGCCCTTGCGATTGAAAAAGGCATGGCCGTTAGTCGCCCCCCCCGCGGGGGCGTGGATTGAAACGGGAGAATCAAAGAGGGATCAAGGCCGAGGCTCGTCGCCCCCCCCGCGGGGGCGTGGATTGAAACATATTCATCGCCTTCATAGATTACGTGGGCCGATAGTCGCCCCCCCCGCGGGGGCGTGGATTGAAACTGTGTAAGAGGCATATTCGTAAGGCTTCATGAGGTCGCCCCCCCCGCGGGGGCGTGGATTGAAACAAATGCTCCAGGAGTCCATATCCCCGGTATTTAGTCGCCCCCCCCGCGGGGGCGTGGATTGAAACTAAAGTATCTCCTCCCCCTCCCCCGTTGAAATCCGTCGCCCCCCCCGCGGGGGCGTGGATTGAAACACGTAAAAGTGGGGGAGATAGATGTTGTCGCCGGGTCGCCCCCCCCGCGGGGGCGTGGATTGAAACGAATCGAGGAAAATATCTCATCCAAATTTGAGCCGTCGCCCCCCCCGCGGGGGCGTGGATTGAAACTGTTCAACCGCGTGGGCTTTCTCGACGGCCGCGGGGAACTGTTGGCTCCGGTTCTCCCTTGAGTTCGAATGAGCATTGCAGGCCGGAGGCCGACGCTGCGAATCAAATGGCACGGCATGCCGTGCCCCTACGTTCAAATTGCACTGATGAAAGCCACATCTTCCGCGATCACGATGTCCCGGTCGCCGGCTTGACATTCCTCTGGACGGGCGTTAATGTGCACATGACTAGTTAATATTTTTTTACTTACTTTTTTCTTACTCACTTAAATCTGACCTGAAATATTGGGAGATATCATGGAGATTCCCTTCAAGACCGGCGTGGTGACAGGCAGGGATCTGATCGATCGGGAGGCGGAGATGAGTCGCCTCGTCCGGGACCTCGGGTCATCTGAAAAGGTCTTTCTGATCGCTCCTCGTCGATATGGCAAGACCTCTCTCGTGATCAACGCATTGGAGCGGCTGAAGCGTTCCGGCTCGGTCCCGATCTACCTCGACCTCTACAGGGCGAGCACTTTCAAGGCCTTTGTCGAGATCTTTACACGAGAGGTCGCCGCCGCTCTGGAGACAACGGTCGAACGGGCGATCGAGATGATCGAGGCCCTGTTGCCCAGGGTGCGCCCGGTTGTTCGATTCGATCGAGAGGGGACGATATCATGGACCGTCGACATCGTCTGCCGGGAAGAAGAGCTCGCTCTGGTCTTTGCAGACCTCCTGGAGAGTCTTCAGGGCCTCGCGAAGAAACGGAACAAGAAGGTGATCGTCGCCATCGATGAATTCCAGAACATCCGGCGGTACGACGGAATCTCGATCGAGCAGACCATGCGGTCCATCATCCAGCACCAGGACCGAGTGGCCTATCTCTTCTCGGGATCGGCGACATCGATCATGCGGGACATGGTCGAGCAGGAGACCTCGACCTTTTACCGGCTCGGGAACATCCTCTATCTCGGGAAGATCGATCCCCCGTATTTCGTCCGCTTCATCCTGAGGAAATTCAAAGGGGGCGGCTTTTCGATCGACCGAAGTACAGTAGAGCAGATCGTCTCGACGGTCGACAACATCCCCTTCTACGTCCAGCACCTCTGCCGGGAGCTCTGGAAGGATCAGTACGAGTCCAGGACGATCGAGGTCGGCTCGATCGATCGGACCCTGGAGCTCATTCTCGAGGCCTTCGGCCCGCAGTTCGCCAACATCTTCGACACGGTTCTGACCCTCCCACAGCGCAGGGCCCTTCAGGTCCTGGCCCGAAGAGGAGGCCGCGGCCTCTTCTCCCGCAAAATCCTGGAGGCTTTCGACCTCGGCTCCACAGCATCGCTGAGCGCGAACCTCAAGGCCCTTTGCGAACGGGGCTACATCGAAAAGACCGAAGCAGGATATGCCTTCCAGGACATCTATATGAAGTACTGGATCCGAAGGAACCTCGGCCTCCCTCTCCGAACCCCGAGCACGGATTGACCGGACATTGCTTGTCTCAATGTTATACGATGATCAAGAATTTCAGTGAGGCAGGAGTTTTCGGAAGGGATCGTTCAAAGGACTTTTGCGTAAATACTCTCGTACCTGCGCGAAAAAGCTATGGCCTTTTCTTTGCCCAGGATCGGGGCCAGCCGGCAGTAGACATGAAGTGGATTCAGCATATGCTGGAGTGTGAGCTTGAACCGTAACATGTTTATCCCTCCTTCTCCCTAGGATTGATCTTCCTATGTGATCTACCTCAATGGACAGCCAAAGAGGTCGAATCTTACAAGCCGGGAATCGTCACTTCGTTGATCCGGGCCTTTACTTCCATTAGACAATAGCGGCCCGGAGTCATTACATTTGATGCGACCCGATCCATTCCCGTAACGAAATTCCCGAAAAATTGTCTGATTGATTTGTATTTGACGGAACGACGAGGTCGGCGAGGCTCGATTGACGCCACTCCCAGGGCTGACTCCCCCCAAATCTCTATTGACTTCATCTTGAAGAGTTTATATCGTTTTATTATTTAGAGGATCAGCTCACCAAACGACTCAACCATCATCACAGCAATACAGCCATCTATCCGCACAGGCGACGAGATCGCTGCATGTCCGACAATGCAACAAAGGAGGGCCCATCATGAGGAGAAATATTTCCATACATTCGCTTGTTTCCATTTTCTTCTTTGGTTTTCTTTTCGGAGCCTCCGGGGTCGAGGCCGCGGATGTGAGCGGACCCCAGTCCGGGATCTGGGATGCCGATTTCAGCCCTTACATCGTCACCGGGAATGTGACCGTGCCGGACGGCCTGACGCTGACCATCGAGGCGGGGGTCGAGGTCAAGTTCAACTCTGATCGGATGATGACCGTCAACGGCACCCTTGTGGCCGAGGGGACCGAGACCGAGCGCATCACCTTTACCTCCAGCCAGGGGACCCCGGCTCCCGGAGACTGGCGCTACCTCTCGTTCGACGGTGCGGACAGCGGGTGCACCCTGGACAACTGCGACCTCTCCTACGGGGGCACCTACGCCTGGACATGTATCATCGGTATCGGGGCTGGCGGGTCCAATGTGGAGATCTCCAACTCGACCATATCCCATAGCTCAGCCTACGGTATATTTTCTTATAACTCCGGCAGCCCCACGATCACCAACTGCACCATCCATGACAACGCGAGCTACGGAATCTATTGCTATAGTTCTTGGGATACCCCGGCCATCAGCGATTGCACGATCAGGGATAACGGGAGCTACGCAATCCGGATGTACGCCAATGGGATCGAGGGAATCACAGGGCCCTCGACGATCTCGGACAACAGTCCCAATGCCATCCAGGTCCCGGGGGGAAACATCGACGGCCAAGGAGACGATTCGGCCGCCTGGTACGATCACGGAGGCTATTATCGCTTTTCAGACGATGTGCAGGTGAACGACGGCAAGACCCTGACCCTCAATCCGGGGATCACCATCAAGTTCGAGACCGACTGCGTGATGGAGGTCTTCGGCGCCATCGTGGCCGACGGCACCACCGACCGCCACATCACGTTCACCTCCAGCAAAGGGAGCCCGGCTCCCGGGGACTGGATGGCTCTCGTCTTGGAGAATACGGACGGCCCGTGCATCCTCGACTACTGTGACTTCTCTTACGGCGGCTATCACGTAATCTGGGAGAGTATGCTCAACATCTCCGGCACCGGAACCGATATCACGATCTCTAACTCCACCCTGTCCCACAGCGGCAGCTATGGGATCAAATGCGCCACCCCCGGCACGTTCAGACCCACCATCACCCACTGCACCATCCAGAACAGCTTCAGCTACGGGATATACTGCCAAAGCACGGGCTTCCCGGCCATCAGCGACTGCACCATTTCGGATAACGGGAGCTACCCCATCCAGATGTACGCCGATGGGATCGAGGGGATCACCGGCTCCATGACGTTTTCGGGCAATAGCCCCGATGCCGTCCGGATCCCGGGGGGAACCGTGAACGGCCTGGGAGATGATTCGGCCACCTGGTACGATCACGGAATCTATTATCGCTTCACAGACGATGTCACCGTGGCCGCCGGCAAGACCCTGACCCTCAGCCCGGGCGTCATCATCAAGTTCAATACCGGTCGCCGGATGAACATCGGCGGCACCCTCGTGGCCGAAGGGACCGCGGGCCAGCACATCACCTTTACCTCCAGCCAGGGGACCCCGGCCCCCGGGGACTGGTATTATCTCGCATTCACCGGGAGCAGCGAGTGCAGTATGAATTACTGTGACGTCTCCTACGGAGGGTACGGGTATGGGACCGAAGGAATGATCCAACTCGCTAGTTCCGGGCCCAATTTCACGATCTCCAACTCCACCGTGTCCCACAGCTGGAACTATGGAATCAATCTTGGCGGCACTGCCAGCCCCACGATCACCAACTGTAGTATCTTCGACAACGCAGACCACGGAGTCCAAATACAGGCCTCTTCAGCAGCGGCGACCCTGACCAACAACACGATCGCATACAACGGCGGCGATGGAGTCCGTAACTATGGGACAACCGGTCAGGTGACAAACAACATCATCACCGACAACGCCGGCTACGGGATCAACGGGGACTGCCCCACGTTCTCGTACAACGATGTCTGGAACAACGCCTCCGGCGATTACGGAGGGGTCTGCTCGGCCGGAACCGGCGACATCTCCGCCGATCCCAACTACGTGGACGCCGCCGGCGGCGACTATCACCTCGAGCTCTACTCTCCCTGCATGAACGCGGGCGACAATGGGGCCCCGTCGCTCCCGGGCACCGACTTCGACGGGGATAGCCGGATCATCCACGGCTCCGTGGACATGGGTATGGATGAATTCGACCCGAACATTGTCAACGCAAATATTCAAGCGTCCAGCGGCAATGAAGTTCTGCCGACTTTTGTCTTTGGTCCCCCGGATATTTACACGGACATTTTCCATTTGGAGAACGAATCCTCCAGTCAGGTCGATCTTCCCATTTGGACCGTGCTGGCCTCCCTCGATCCTTCGACCGTGACCACGGAGAACCCGGACGACGGAGGGGATCGCCCGCCCACCACGGCATGGGAGTACAGCCTGACGCACAATGACGGCTTTGATCCCTCCGACGGGGACAGTGTGCTCGACCCCGATGAGGTCATCTCCAGGATCTGGGAGTTCGACAATCCGGGAGGCGCCGCCTTCTCCTTCTGGGCGGACGTGTTATCGCCTTCCGCATCCTATAAAGGGCGGGAAGCCGCCTGGAGCCGGATCAATGGCTTTCAGTACGGACCGGTCCGCGGCTCCGGGGCACCCACCATCACCGGCCGGGAGGGAGGCCTCTTCTTCGTGGACGATGAGACCGCCGAGATCCACACCGGCTCCTCGCAAGCGGGCCTGATCATCGCTAATTGCTTCCGGATCGACAGGCCCTTTGCGATCAGGGAGGTTCACTTCGAGACGAGCGGGGTCGCCGGGGGGAGCCCCGCGGCCGTGGTCATCTACGACGATCCGACCGGAACGGCCCCGGCCCCGGCCCGCTCGATGGAGGTCTACCGAGCCGAGATCGTCCTCGGGGACGGCGATTTTCAGGTGGTGGATGTGGGGGCCGTGGTGGTCAACGCCGGGGGCTCACCGAGGGCGGCCTTCTTTGTGGGGATGGAGGATACAGTCGAGGAGAGCTGTTCCCTCGGGATCGACCTCTCCTCGCCGAGCACCGGATCCTCCTATATCTCCCTCGATTCCGGGGAGAGCTTTGAGCCGATCTCGGTCTATCCGATCATCGACGGGAACGCCATGATACGGGTCGTTGGAGAAGATTCGGACCGGGATGGGGACGGTGTGCCCGACGGAGTCGACAACTGTCGGGAAATCTACAATCCGGGTCAGGAGGACACGGACGGCGACGGAATCGGCGATGCATGCGAGGCCTGGGTCTGTGGCGCTGTTCCGGCTGGCCGGGAGGGAGGTCATACATTGAATATCACTTCGTACCTGTTCCTCCTGTTCCTCCCCATATTGTTTGCCTCAATGTTGCAGAAAAAGTGCGGGTGGCTTTTGTACTGATTAGTATGTTGATTTTTTCCTGGGTTCCTGGGTTCTTCAGAGATTTTCCCCTCTTGGTTCGACTAATTTTACATTATCCCCAGTCAGATACGGCTTTGCCTTGGTTGACATAAAAAAAAGGGGACGCGCCACACCGGGCCGTCCCCCTTTGAAAAGGCCTGCAAATAAAAGTCGGGCAGATCTATCTCACGCCCCCACGCCGGCGCATCCAAGAGATCAGGCCCAGCGGCAGCAGCAGCGGCAGGAAGAAAGCCAGCCGCTCCATGGAGCCATCGGCCGGGAGCGGATAGGTCCCGCAGGAGCTCTCGTCGATCTCGCCGTCGCAGTCGTTGTCGAATCCGTCCTTGCCCCGCTCGCGCATGCCCGGGTTGGCCTGGCGCTCGGCGTCGTCGCAATCGCAGGCCACGCCCCACCCGTCAATGTCCTCGTCGACTTGACCGGGATTCTGGACAGCCGGGCAGTTGTCGCACCCGTCCATCACACCATCGAGGTCCGTATCCACGTCGCTTCCGGCCAGGGCGGCATACATGTTGATCATGCCGCCGGTAGCGATCTTGGGGTCTGAGTAGTAATGGAACAGAAAGTTACGCTAAGGACGCAACTTTCCGATCAGACCATCAGAATTGTAGAATGATAGGAGCTCTGCTCCCTCCAATATATACATAAACCTTGCGAAGACTCCCTTTTCCGGCAGACCATCCCTAGAAGGTCGAGCCATCAGGATCGTTGAGCGGTCTCAATTGCCCATCGGCGATCACCTCGGGAAGCGTGAACGAATACCGGCCCAGAAAGTTGATCCTCTCGTGCCCAAGGGGTGACAGTCTCGCCATATCCTCGGATTTTACCTCGATACCTTGGCTGCGCAAATGGTTCAATGATGCCTCCATGTAGATCGTATTCCATAGTACGATCACGTTAACAACCAGCCCGAGGGCTCCGAGCTGGTCTTCTTGCCCCTCCCGATAACGCTTTCGAACTTCTCCTCTCTGTCCGTGAAAGGTGGTTCTGGCCAGCTTATGCCGGCCTTCACCTTTATTGATCTGAGTGAGAATCCTACGACGATAATTTTCATCGTCGATGTAGGACAAGAGAAATATCGTCTTGGGAATCCGGCCCAATTCACTGATTGCCCTTGTCAGCGTGGAAGGTCTCTTGCTTCGCAGAAGGGACCGAGTCAACTCAGAAGCACTTACCGTTCCCAACTTCAATGAACCGGCCACACGAAGCACATCGTCCCAATTGCGGACGATCAAGCCCGTATTTATGCGATTTCGGGCCAAGGAATTCAGGGCGCCATAATCGGCGGAAGGGTCCATGCGCCAGAAACGAGCTTCTCCGATGTCCGCAAGCCGAGGGCTGAACAAATAGCCCAGGAGCCAGAACAGGCCGAACACGAGGTCGCTGACTCCTGCCGTATCAGACATGATCTCAATAGGGTTGAGCTCCGTTTGTTGTTCAAGCAATCCCGCAAGGATAAAAATGGAATCCCTGAGGGTCCCGGGGATGACAATGCCGTGAAATCCGGCGAATTGGTCAGAGGTGAAATTGTAGTAGGTGATGCCTTGGGAGGTTCTGAAGTACTTGGGGTTGGGACCGGCATTGATCGTACGGACTGGGACCACGAACCGTAGCCCATCAGCCGAGGCCACTTCGCCTCCGCCCCATTCCTGGGCCAGGGAAATGAGAGTCTGTTCCTTGACCAGCCTGGCATTGGCCTGAACGAGCGTTTCTAACCGTATGTAGTTCTGCTGCACCCAGCTGAGCCGATCGCGTGTCAATGCAGGGACATCTCGGCGAACAAGGGGTTCAAGCCCTATGTTGCAGGCTTCTGCAAGAAGGACCGCACAGACGCTCACCGGCAGATCGGCCACACGGGCTTCTGCCTCGCTGATGTGGGTGAACGCATCCGCAAATCCGGTTCGGTGGTGAATCTCCAACAGGATCTCCGGAAGATCAGCACGAGGGATGAGTGCGGCCACTTGCCTGCGGAGCGAAACCAGGCTGGGCGGATCATCCAATTTATCTAGGCCTGTCAATACGAGTCGATCCCGTCCCTCTTTAACTTCGAACCGTACGGCGGCGTTTTCAGCAAAATTTTCGGCCGTGCGTCGGTAGGCTTCGTCAAGTTGATCTCCAAGGGCTCTGAGCTCATCTTCCGGGCTCATCTGGCGGCCCAAAGTACGACAGACTTGAGCTCTGGCCGCCTTCCAATCTGCCCCCTGCAGGAGTTTTGCCCGAGGATCGCCCCACCGGTCGCTGTTGGCGATAAAAACATCGCGTCGGCGGAGGCTATCCTGAAGCTGTTCCACGGTGCAGAGCGTGTAGGCTCTCCGGTCGATCTGACCATCTTCGCCAATGACCAGGCGTCGCCAAGCCTTTGGGACTGTGTCGAGCGGAGCTTTTCTCATGTCAGGCTCTCGCTTTCCCTCAGCAGAAGCAAGGAATTGTAGGGCTCGCAAAATCGGCTTCCCGGCCTGTGTTCCCTCAAACTCGATCGACCGGAGTAGCGTGGGCAGGAATCGGCGCACGCGCAAATATCGGTCTCTCAGTTCCGGGTAGAAATTGTCATCACGAGGGCGGGCCAAGGTATTCACTGTTTCCATGGCTTCCTTGAGGCGTTCTTTGGGAACGAGTGAAAACGCGAGTTCCCTCATTTCTGAAGCTTCGCAGATTTCATTGAAAAAGACTGCACAGGCCTTGAGCAAATCCAGCGCCGCTTGATCCAAGTCGCGAATTGTACGCATACGTTCTTTCTTGCCGAGCGTTTTGGCCTCCGCAATGATATCGGTGACCAGGAGATCAAAGAGATCCAGGGCGTCGTCCATTGCCGTGGTCTCGAACGTCCGGGCGAACGCGACGAGAGTTGCCACTCTTCTCTCTTCCGTCATGCGGGCAACCGTTTGAGCCCGGGCCGCAGCGGCATTGCGTGCCAACATCTTAATCCGTCCCGGAGGTACTCGACCGAGGTCCAGTGTACTGATTCCAAAAGATCGGATCTCTTCGAGGCGATGCAGTGCCCCGACCAGGGAAGGTCCACTCACACGAGTCGGTGCCCGACGGAGTCGATCAAGAGGGCTTTGTCGACTCCCTTCCGGAACAACCAGCAATGTCTGCAAATTTTTCCGTTGCTCACTGTTCGAACAACCAGCAAGGATGCGCCACACCCGGGCCGCCACTCGATCTCGTACGCTGGCAACCAGGCGGGCCAGCACAGATCCCCCAGGAAGTAAAACCTTTCGTTCAACGAGCCGGGCCGTAGTCAAATCGAAAAGAACACTCGGTCGTTCCGAGCTCGACCAGGCTCGGGTATAAAGCCAGCGGATCAAAAGAAAATGCTCCGGCTGGCTGTGGAAATCCTTATACCCGTATAGCTGCTTGATCTCTTGGGCATGTTCGTGATGAGTGATTCTGCGATCCATATATCGAGGAAGACATGCGGGCTCCTCGATTCCCAATTGTTTACCGAGATAATCCACGACGCTCGCCGGCACGTCGGTCGGGTCGGGAAGAAAAGTACCCAGGAATCGAACCGTACATAACTGGATGGCAAATCCAAGACGGTTGTGGTTACCCCGTCTTCTCATCACTGATTGTCGATCTTGATCATCAAGGTGAAAATAGCGCGAGAGTTGAACCTCGGTTGGGTCGAACGAATATCGACCATAGCGCCTTATCAGGTCTTCGGTTAGAAAATTGACAGGCCTCCAGACCTCCTTTCTTGAGTTCCGAAAACGCTCGTTTTCGGAACTGTGCAATGAGGGCTTGAAAAGCGGGCGTTTT